>NZ_DASXHW010000150.1:0-7604 GCF_036488105.1 Mycobacterium sp.
CAACGACGCACCCGAGGTGCCATCGGCGCCGTTACAGATCAGCCCGCAACTATCCCCCACATAGCCCGGATCAACCCTTTCCGCCCACGCATTGAGCGCGCCATCCACCTGCGAGCCCAACGGGCTGGTAATCCAGCCCTGCTCGGCGCTTTGCGCCCAGACACTCCACACCTCCGCACCCGACCCCACCGCACCGGTGTCCGACACCGCCGAACCGGTGTCGGGAACCACACCGGCCGCACCGGAGGCCGCCCCCAACCCCGAATCCAGCGACCCCAAGCCCGCCACCCACGAGTCCCACCCGCCCGCGGCGGTCACACCCCCCAACACGGTGCTCACATCGGCAGCACTCAACGCGCCCAGATCCGCCCCCAACGAACTCACGATCGAGTTGATAATCGGATCGACAAACACGTCAAGCCCATCGGCATGGGCCCTCGGCGCGGCGGCCAACGGGCTAAAGCCAAACGCCAAAAACGCTCCGACACCGCTGCTCAAACCGACCACCCGAGTGGGACGGGTCTTGGGGCTCGCTGACCGGCGATTACGTTTGCTGCCGCACTGACCAGCCATATCCCAAACCTCCACCAGAGATGTTGATAGGGATGCACAGCGCTTGTAGAGCTACCGTGGTGCCGAGCGCAACCTCGCGTTCGGTGATGAGGACCGGTGCTGGCGATGCTGAGTGCTCCGGAGGCTCATCGAGGGTTCTGACGTGCGGCTGGGCGTTGAGCATTTGATCCCTCGTTTGTGACTTCCGTCACAGGCAGCGTAGCTCGCGATCGAGCGGGTGAGGTCAGTAGTGGAGTACTGATATCTGGCGGGAGTTGCGGCGTGATAACCGGTGGGGCGGGTCGGTAGTTGTAGCTGATGCCGAGCCGGCAACCCAGGCGCGACAGGCGACACGAAAGTCACTGACTAGCGGCGTTGGCAGTATTTGGCAGTCCGCGGCGTCGAGCTGGCAGCGGGTTTGAGCATTGACTGTCCACATGACACAGCTGGCACTCAAGCAGGCAACCATCGAATACCAAGAGCTCGGGCCGCAGGACTCGGCGCATCCGCCGGTGTTCTTCGTTCACGGCGTCTTGGTGAACGGCGAGCTGTGGCGCGGCGTCGCCGAAGAACTGGCGCGGCGTGGTTACCGCTGCATCGTGCCGACCTTGCCGCTGGGATCGCACACCATTCCGGTCAAGGACGCCGGCGCGCTCTCGCTGCCGGGCGTCGCGGGGATCGTCAACGACGCGATCGAGGCCCTGGACCTGTCCGACGTGACACTGGTCGGCAGCGACACCGGCGGCGGGATCTGTCAGCTGGCCGTCGATGCCCGCTCGGATCGGATCGGCCGGCTGGTGCTGACCAACTGCGACGCCTTCGACCAGTGCCCGCCGTTCCCGTTTGACGCGGTGTTCAGCCTGCTTCGCGGCCCGATCTCGATTAAGGCACTGATGGGGCCGATGCGGCTGGCGGCGTTGCGAAATTCCGCGCTCGGCTTCGGTTTGCTGATCAGCCGACCCGATAATCGCCTCACGGCCGACTGGATTGCGCCCTGCCTGAACGATTCCCGGATCTGCCGTGATCTGGCAGCGTTGCTGCGCCAGATCGCCACCACCGATCTCACCGACGTGGCAGCCCGGCTGACCCGGTTCGACAAGCCCGTCACGTTGGTCTGGGGCCAGGACGATCGGGTGTTCAAGCCGAGCCTGGGCCGGCGGCTGGCCGAGGTCTTCAGCAACGGGAAGCTGATCGAGGTGCCGGGCGCACGGACCTTCGTCTCCATCGACGAGCCGGGCGCGTTGATCGACGCGATAGCCGGCTAGCGACGGGCGGCCTTGCCCTGGGCGGCAGCCAGCGCGCTGTTCCACAGCAGTTGCGTCCCGGCCTTGAGCTGAGCCGGTTTGGCGATATCGCGGGCCATCAGCGCGGTGGCGACCGCCTTGGTCTTCGCCGATGCCTTGGACATATGGCCGCTGTCGAACGGCGGCTGCGGGTCGTACTCCATCGACAGCTGAATGACCTTCGCGCGTTCCTCGCCGCCGATCTGGCCGGCCAGCCAGAGCGCCAAGTCGATGCCCGCCGACACGCCGGCACTGGTCACGATCGGACCTTCGTGCACCACCCGTTCATCGCCAACGGGCTTGGCGCCTAGCGCTTTCAGCATGGTCAGGGCCGCCCAGTGCGAGGTGGCACGTTTACCGTCGAGCAGCCCGGCGGCCGCGAGGACGACCGAACCCGAGCACACCGACGTCGTCCAGGTTGCGGTCTTGCTCGCCGAACGCACCCAGTCCAGCAGCACCTCGTCGCGGGCATGCTCGATGGTGGTCATCCCGCCCGGCACCAAAATGACGTCCGGCGTTGGGGTTTCGGCGAACGAGTGGGTTGCGCCGATGACCAGGACGCCGGAGTCGGCGGTGATCGGGCCCGGTTCGTGCCACACGAAGCGGACCTCGGTGTCGGGCAGCCAGCGCAGCACTTCGTAAGGGCCGATGAAGTCCAGCGCGGTGAAGCCCGGATAGACGACGATCGCGATCTGTGTCATGAGATGCTCCTCAGGTTCAGGCGAATGTTCTGCGGTATTGGTCGGGTGATACGCCGACTCGTCGAATGAAGTTGCGGCGCATCGTTTCTGCGGTGCCGAAGCCGCACCGCGTGGCGATCGCCATCACGGTGTCGTCGGTTTGCTCGAGCTGGCGACGGGCGGCCTCGGTGCGGACCCGTTCGACGTAAGCCCCGGGCGCCTCGCCGACTTCGTCGGTGAACACCCGGGTGAAGTGCCGTGGGCTCATCGCCGCGAGCCGGGCCAGCTCGGTGATGCTGTGCGGGCCGCCGGGTTCGGACTCGACGGCGTCCTGCACCGCGCGGATCGGTTCACGTTTGGCCCTAGCCACCCACACCGGCGCGGCGAACTGCGTCTGCCCGCCGGGCCGGCGCAGGTGCATCACCAGATGCCGGGCCACCGTTTGAGCCACCTCTGTCCCGTGGTCCTCCTCTACCAGCGCCAGCGCCAAGTCGATGCCCGAACAGACGCCGGCGGCCGTCCACACCGTCGGCGAGCTACGCACGAAGATCGGGTCGGGATCGACGTCGATCGTCGGGAATTCCCGCGCCAGGTCGTCGGCGTGCGCCCAGTGGGTGGTCGCCCGGCAACCGTCGAGCAAGCCGGCCTTGGCGGCCAGGAAGGCTCCGGTGCACACGGTGACGGTTCGGCGCGCCAGCGGCGCCGCAGCGCTAATCCAGTCGATCAGCCGCGGGTCGCGCCGATCAGGGCGGGTGCCCTGACCGCCCGGCAACACCAGGGTGTCGACTGGCTCAGGCGGGTTGGGCAGCCGGGCGGTGCCGAAAGTCAGGCCGGACCCGGTGGCCACCGGCTGCCCGTCGAGGGATGCCAGCTCCGGCTGGTAGCCCTCTTTGCCCTGGGCCGCCAGCGCCACCGACGCTCCCGCGAACACATCGAAGGGCCCCACCAGGTCGAGCGCCTGCACGCCCGGGAAGCCGACGATCAGCACTTTTCGCGTCATACGCTAAGTGTTAGGTACAGCCGCGATGGCGTCTACGCCATACACCCCACAAATCAGGACAGCAGCGGGAAGAGACTAAAGCTTCTTGACGCCGCGGGCGATCTTGAAAAACGCTGGCCCGGCCAGCAAGCCGTTGCGCAAACTGCGTTGCATTGACGTCACATTGGCTAGCACGATGTAGCGAACTCCGCAGTCGCGCCACTCCGCTGCTTGGTCGATGACCTCGTCGGGCGTGCCGGCGAGAAGCATCTCCCGCACTAGTTCGGTTGGAACTTTCTTGGTGTAGGACAGCGCTGTCTGCTCATCCCAGTCCTGGGGGAGGATGTCCTGTGCTCCGGTGAAGCCGACTCCCAGCGGGTGCTGCGCGCCGTGCTGGGCGAAGAACTCGTCGGACGCGTTCAGACCAATCGCCTTGGTCAATTCGGACGCCACCGCCTCATCCACCTCTGCGGCGGTCCGGCCCGTGATGACGAACAGCCACATCGCCGGAACGATCGACATCGGGTCACGCCCGGCGTCGGACGCTGCTGACCGGACGACGTCCAACCGGCGTGCGTACTCCTGAGGCGAATGCGGAAAACCCGGAAAGAAGCCATCGCCGTAGCGGCCCACGGCGCGCAGCATGCGGGGTCCGTGTGCACCGATCCAGATCTCCGGCCATTTGCCGCGGTAGGGCGGCAGATCGAAGATCGCGTTGCGCAGTGGGAAGAACGGCGAATCTCGATTGATTAGCTGGCCCTTCGAGTCCCACAACGCCCGGATCGTCGCCATCGCCTCTTCGAACCGGGCGACGGGCTTCGACCAGTCCACCCCGTAGGGCTCGTTGCCTTCACGTTCGCCGCTTCCGATGCCCAGGATCGCCCGGCCACGGGTGAGGAGATGCAGCGTCGCCGCGGCCTGCGCAGTGACCGCCGGGTTCCGCCGGCCGGTGTCCGTGACACCCACACCGAGGCGCAGGCGGCCGACGCGGTTACGCGCGGCAATGTGACCGAGCATGGTCCACGGCTCAAGGTAGGCATCGAGAGATGGCATAAATTTCGCCGCGCCGGCGTATTTCGGCTTCCAGAGCGATCGTGGGAACAACGAGTTGAGGTGGTCGGGCACCCAGAATGAATCGACTCCACTGGCGACCGCGCCCAAATAACTTGCTCTGGTGAAGCTGTCGGCCCTCGGCCGGGCGACGACGATCGGATCCATGATGCCTACGCGCATTCCAGTCACTCGTGCAGTGTCGCGTCGGCAGCGTGGTGCTGTCTAGAGTCGGTGGCTACTGGTCGTTATGGCTGCACGCTATCAGCGGATAGCAGGCCCTGATCCGGTCGATCCACCACTGTCGGCGCTCCGGCGGCGCGGCCAACGCCTGCAGCCGCGCCGGGTCCGGGGTGACCGGCCCGACCGGCAGGTAGCCGTCGACGGGCGCGACGGGCTCGGCGACGTCCTCGGCGAACAGCCTGCCGGTGCCCAGCCCGCAGGCATGGTCGAGGTTCGGCAGGGCCGCGGCCGCGGCCAGCCCGACCGCGATGCCCACCGCCGAGTCCAGCGCACTGGAGACCACGACGGGGATGTCGATCTGCGCGGCGATGGCCAAGAGCGCCGAAATGCCGCCCAGCGGAGCAACTTTCAGCACTGCGATGTCGGCGGCGCCGGCGCGGACGACGGCCAGCGGGTCGCCGGCTTTGCGGATGCTCTCGTCGGCGGCGACCGGCACATCGACCCGCCGGCGCAGCTGGGCGAGCTCCTCGACGGTCGCGCAGGGCTGCTCGAGATATTCCAGCGGTCCGAGGGCGGCGGCGGCCGCGGCGGCCTGGTCGACGGTCCAGGCGCCGTTGGCGTCGACCCGCACGATGGGCACCAGGGCGCGGACCGCGTCGACGCGGGCCACGTCGTCGTCGAGGGTCTGGCCGGACTCGGCGACCTTCACCTTGGCGGTACGCGCGCCCGGGAAGCGGGCCAGTATCTCGGGCACCTGGGCCGCGTCGACCGCCGGCACCGTGGCGTTGACGTCGATGCGCATCCGCCGCGGTGGTGGCGGCGTCCGGTACGCCGAGTCGAGAGCGGCGGCCAGCCAGTGCGCCGCCTCGGCGTCGCCGTATTCCAGGAACGGGCCGAATTCGCCCCAGCCGGCCGGGCCGTCGATCAGCACCAGCTCTCGGGTGGTGATGCCGCGGAAGCGGACCCGCATCGGCAGGGCCACCACGTGCACCCGGTCCAGGACGTCGTCGAGGTCAGGGGTCACGGCGCGTAGACCTGGCGGCCGGCCAGAAACGTCGCGCGCACCTCCAGGTCGGCGATCTCCTCGGGCGGCACCGAACGCGGATCCGCCGACAGCACAACCAAATCGGCGTATTTGCCGACCTCCAGCGAACCGATGATGTCGTCGGAGAACAGCTGCCAGGCCGCGTCGATGGTCTGGGCCCGAATCGCCTGCTCGACGGTCAGCCGCTGCTCGGGACCAAGCACCCGCCCGCTGGGCGCTTTGCGCGTCACGGCCACGCTGATGTTGCGCAGGGGCTCCTCGGGCGTCACCGGCGGATCGTTGTGCAGCGAAATCCGCATGCCGGTGGCCACCGCGGAACCTGCTGGCATCCAACGGGATCCGCGCTCGGGGCCGAACAGCCCGTCGACGATGACATCGCCCCAGTAGTGGATCTGGTCTACGAAGATGCTGCAGGTGACGCCGAGGTCGGCGGCCCGCTGCAGTTGCTCGTCCCGGATCGCGCCGACGTGCTCGAGGCGCAGCCGGTGATCGTCGCGTGGGTTGCGGCGCAACGCTTCTTCGTAGACATCGAGGATGGTGTCCGCCCCGGCGTCGCCCTGCACGTGGCAGGCCATCGGCCAGCCGAGCGGGAAGTAGGCCCCGACGATCTCGGTCAGCTGTTCGGCGGTGTAGTTGGCGTGGCCGCAGGAACCCGGCGTCACGCCGATGGTGCGGGTGGCGGCCGTGTCCAGATACGGGAAGGACAGATCGATATTGCCGATCCATGGCGAGCCGTCCACCCAGATCTTGATGCCGACCTGGCGCACCACGTCGTCGCCCTCCCCGGGGGTGGCGGTGGTCGACATCTGCGGATTGGACACCTCGTAGGTCCGCAGCCGGACGGTGAGTTGGCCGCGCACGCCGTCGACCAATGGCCGAAGCGCCGGATCGAACGCCATCTCCGAGCAGGTGGTCAGCCCGGCCCGGTTGAGCCGAGCGCACTCGGCCAGCAACATCGCCGGGTAATCGTTCGGCGAGATAGCGCCTTGCAGCAGCGGGAAAACCGCACCGGCTTCCTCCGCGGTGCCGTCGAGGTCGCCCTGTGCGTCGCGGCCGAATTTGGCGCCCTTGGGGTCGGCGGTGTCGCGGTTGAGGCCAGCGCGCTGGGCGGCGCACGAGTTGAAGAAGGCCTTGTGTCCGGAGTTGTGGATGATGACCAGCGGATTGTCCGGCGCGATCTCGTTCAGCCAGCTCAGCGTCGGCTCCGGCAGTCCGGGCTGCAGCAGCGCATCCCAGCCGAGGAGGTAAGCGCCGTCGGGTCCGCGCCGGTTTACCTCGCTGCGAACAGCCTCGACGACGTCGGCGGCGTTACGCATGGTGACCGGCCGGATGTCCACCAGCCGGTCCGACAGCGCGATCGCCTCCATCAGCGGATGGCCATGTGCCTCAATGAATCCCGGCATGACGCAGCCGTCGCCGATATCGAGAGTTTGGGTGTTCGGGCCGGTGAGATCAGCCATCTCGGACCGGTCACCCACCGCGACGATCCGGCCGTCGGCCACCGCCATCGCCTCGGCGGTGGGCCTGGTGTCGTCGACGGTCAGGACGGTTCCGGTGATGACGAGGTCTGCGGCGGCCATGGGCACGAAGCCTACTGATGGCCGAGGCGCCGCAGGGGGTAGCAGACAAGAATTGCAACACGTTCTAGTCTGGCAACATGAGTGACGAGCTGCTGCGCAACCCGACCCATAACGGCCATCTGTTCGTCGGCGCGCTCAAGCGCCACAAGAACAGGCCGGTGTTGTTCCTCGGCGACACCACGCTGACCGGCGGTCAGCTGGCCGAACGTGTCAGCCAGTACATCCAGGCTTTCGAGGCGCTGGGCGCCGGCA
>NZ_DASXHW010000154.1:0-32998 GCF_036488105.1 Mycobacterium sp.
CTGCACCGAGGAGACATTTGTCAGGTCGACCGTGACGGCGGTGGTGGCCGCATTGTTCGCCGACTCGTTGGGCACCTGAAAGCTGACTGTCGCGAAGGCGCCGCGCGCGGCGTCCGCACTGGTGGCCTGGACGTGCGCCGACGCCGTCGTGATCGCCGCGGCCGGGCCGAGGTAGAGCAGCGCGGCTGCGGCGCTTCCGATCAGGGTGCGCCAAACCATCCTGCGTTGAAGTGTCATCGGAAGCGCCTTCCTGTCTGCAGAGGAGTCGGGAATCAGGTCAATCCGAGTCGCGCCATCAGGTCGGCGTCGATCTCATCGAGCTGTCGGGAGATTGCGGCGTGGGCGTCGCGGCGGCGGGTGGGCGGCATGTTCTCGGCGGCGGTGACAGCGGCCGCCAGGTCCGCCAGCCGCTCGGAGATCGCGGTGACGAATTGTCTGGTCTCGGCATCCTTGGGCTTGTTCTCCTGCACTGTCCGCAGCGACTGTTCGGCGCCGGCGATGCGGGCCGACAGTTGGCCGCCATGCCCGGCGTATTGACCGATCTGGGCCAACGGGACCCCGAGTCGGTCGGCGCGCCGCTGGTCGATCAGTCCGCGAGCGGCCACGGCGACCCGGTAGACCAGCGGCACCACGATCGGAGCAAGCAGCCGAGACACCGTCAGCAGTCGGCGAATCCGCGTCGGCGACAGCAGCGCGCCCTCGCGCGCCGCCTTCAGCTGGGCCTCGGCCACCTTCAGCGCCGCCTGGTCGCTGGCGCGCTGGGCCTTTAGATTCTCCCGGAGCGCCTTCGCCTCGGCGCGCTGCGCGGCTTTGAATCGACGCACCTCGTTCTTCGCCGACAGCTTGGCCTCGAGCTTGGCCTTGGCCTTGATCGCGCGAGCTTCGGCGCGACGCGTCGCGCGGGTTTTTCGCTTGCCGAACAGGCCCATTCGCGCACTACCTCCCCGGAATCTCGTCGACTAGCGCGGTGCCAGTGCGGGCATCGATGGGCCAACCCTAACCATGCCGGGCGGACCGACTGCCGTCAGGCTTCCAGGTGTTCCTTACGCCGTAGTTCGTCGGCGTGGTGAACGATGTCTTCTTGGGCCTCCTGGGACAGCCCGCTGACTCGAAGCGCGATCCGCCGCACACCCTCGTCCCGGATGACCAGCAACCACGACAGCTCTTTGTCGAGCTTCTCGTAGTACTCGTCGTCGGTGAAGTAAGCGGGCCTGATCCGGAAGAAGTTCGCCAGGGCCGCCATGGTTGCCGACGACGGGTTGGTCCGGTTGCCAGAGCGTAGCTGCGATAAATACGGAGCCGACATCGTGATTCCTTCAGCCTTGAGCGCCGCGATCACTTCAGCGGAGGTGTGCGGTCCCCGTCCGGGCGGGTAAACCGTGTCGAACAGGCGGTTCAGGCGGGCGGAAAACGTCGTGCTCATCGATATGACCTCCACCGGGTTGGTAGACCGAGTAACTCACGCTAAGTATTTGCTGATTATCGTAGCCAGAGTTATCCCCGCGACCAAGTGCAAACTTGGAAAGAATTAACGGTGACGGTATTTATGACGGCACAGGTTGCGGGCGCGGCTGGCGGAACCCGCTTATCCAGTCAATACACATGATATTCTAAGGGAATTGTGTGAAGTTTCATCGCTTCAAGGACTAATAGCGCTTCGCTGGTTGCGCGCGGGCCTGCCTATGGCAACCAATGTAACGCGGTCGCCGTGCGCAAAGCATATTTGCTGTAGAGCGCCATGGAGTCGGCTGTGAACCTGTTTGGCCCGACCTGCCACGCGCAGATATTAGGCGTATGTGGACCGCCCGTCCAGATCCCCGGTCAACGCGGCGAGGAGTCAGCAGGCCCGACCTGCAGTCCTACCGGTCCGCTTCCGGATGTCGGACTGGCTATGCGGCAAGCAGCATCGCCAAGATTGCTGTGTCGGGGTGGCTGATCGGGTCGACGCCGACGCGGCTGACCATCGAGGTGATGGTGCCGTCGGCCTCGGCCTCCACCCAGGCCGCGCGGTGTTCGAGTCCCAGATAAGGCAGACCGGGCAGCAGCACACACCCCGACGCGGCGCCACTGCATTCCGGCAGCGACGGCGTCGTCTCGGACGGCGGATGCAGCATCAACAACGCGGGCGGCTGGTGATCGGCGAAATAGCCTGGCTGAATGGCGGATTCACCGACCACCGGTCCCTCGGCCAGGACCAGGCCGACGGTGCCCGGCGCGGGGGTGTCGGGCAGCTCTTCGCGAACGCCGAATACCGTTGTGGTGTCCAGCAATCCGGGCAGCGACGCCACCCTGACCGCGACCATCAACACTTGCGCCCACTCTTTGGTCGAGTCGGGCCAGCGCCCGGAAATCACGAACCCTTTCAGGGCACCACGCGAATGGAATGGGGCCACCTCGATGGCCCGGCCTGAGCCAGTGTCCATTTCGCCCTCCGTTCGGGTATTCAGCGATACGCCGATGGGTCGATCCGCTCAGCATGCGGCAGCCTGGCAACCCCTGCAAGCTGACACGGGCAATCAGCGCCGACGAAGTCGAAAAGAAACACGGCCGAAATAGCGTTCGGGGCGCCACGCGAATCGCGCGACGCCCCGAACAGGCGAATCCAACTGCTGTCAGCCGGCGATGAGCCCCTTGGCCTTCGTCGTCGCGCCCTGGTAACGAGACTGGACGTCGTCCCAGTTCACGACATTCCAATACGCCTTGGCAAAGTCTGCTTTGACGTTTTTGTATTGCAGGTAGAACGCGTGCTCCCACATGTCGAGCACCAGCAGCGGAACCAGGCCGAGCGGGAAATTGGTCTGGTGGTCGTAAACCTGGAATACCAACAGCTTCTCGCCGAGGCTGTCCCAGCCGAGCGCGGCCCAGCCGGAGCCCTGCACCGTGGTCGCGGCCGCGGTGAACTGAGCCCGGAACTTGTCGAACGACCCGAACGACTCGTCGATGGCGGTGGCGAGCTCCCCGGTCGGCTTGTCACCGCCGTTGGGGGACAAGTTCTTCCACCACAGGCTGTGGTTGACATGGCCGGCCAAGTTGAAGGCCAGGCTCTTCTCGTTCAACACGATGGCCGACTGGTCATCTTTGGCGCGCGCCTCTTCGAGCTTGGCGACCGCGTCGTTGGCGCCCTTGACGTAGGTGGCGTGGTGCTTACTGTGGTGAAGTTCGTTGATCTGACCCGAAATATGCGGCTCCAGGGCTCCGTAGTCCCAATCCAGGTCAGGCAAAGTGTATTCAGCCACGGGTTTCCTTCCTTCGCGATCGTTGCCGATCTACTCTGACGCTTCACTGCAGGCTGTTAGCGAAGCGGCGGCTTTGGCGTAAGTAACCCTGCTCCATCGCCGCGCGCACCGCAAGAACGAGTGCGCCACGGGGATACCCGGCGGCGGGAGTTCAGAACCAGACGATGACGGCGAGGACCGCCAGTAAAACCAGCGCGATCAAGCCGGCGCGCAATCCGGCAAGCAAGTAGGAACGATTGCACGTCGCCGACGTCGCGTACCAGCGCGACGGAGAACTCGCCGACGGCGGTCCGATCGGTTGCGATGTCATCGAACGTTCCCAGCCTGCCGGTTCAACTGCCCCCCCGTGAGATGAGTCACAAACTAACTAAGTGATCGCGATCATAGCCCCTTATGTACCCCCTGGAAAATTGGGCGAACCACGGTGCGCTGACCAGCGTCTTGTTGCTGAACGCGTTGTCTTCCGCGGGCAAAATAAGAGCGCCCGGGATGCTGCGGGCTGACAGCGACGCGCGCAGACGCGCTGTGACTTCCGACATAGCCGCGAGCATGGCGACACCGTGAGATTGGCTAAGAATTCGCTGAACCCCAGGACGGGCTGTCGATCACGAAGCGGTAACGGACACCGGTTATCCACAACCGCACGCCCGCCTCGGCCGTGTGACGCGCATGCATGCGTGTCAGCGAATCGAGGCGGCCTGTGGATAAACCTGTGGAAACTGTGGATACCCGTTGATTGCTGGACGCCGGTCTTAGCGGCGCCGGTCCGCGCATGCCAAGATCAACACCGTGGATGCAGAACCGTCAATCACACAGACAACCATCAACGACCTGCCGCCCGAGTTCGGCACCGGCTCGGTGTTGCTGGACGTCCGCGAAAACGATGAGTGGAATCGTGGCCACGCCGCCGACGCCCGGCACATCCCGATGGGTGAGGTGCCGGCGCGGCTCGACGAGATCGATCGGTCGGCCACCCTGTACGTCATCTGCAAAGCCGGCGGGCGCTCGGCGAAGGTCGCCCAGTTGCTGGCCCATCACGGGTACGAGCCGATCAACGTCAACGGCGGAATGCTGGCGTGGGCCGAAGCGGGCCGTCAAGTGATCGCCGCCGACGGCGGCCCCGGAACCATCTGACCGGCCGACCGTCGCGCTAGCAGCCGATTTCGACCGCCCGGTTAGTCTGATCGCATGATCCGCGTCGGCGACGATGCAGAGCGCAGCGATGATGAGGAGCGGCGCCAATGATCCAAGTGTGCTCCCAGTGCGGCACACGCTGGAATGTCCGCGACAAGCAACGCTCGTGGTGTCCGCGCTGCAACGGCACGCTGTTGGCGCCGTCGGAAACCGGGGCTCCCCCGGCTCCGGGTGCCGCTCCGGGGTGGGGCCCTGGCCCGCGGACGGCGCCCCGGCTGCCACCCGGCTACCGGTGGATCGCAGTGCGTCCGGGTCCGCCTCCCCGTCCCCGTCGTCGTCGCCGTCCGCTCGGTCCGACCCCGCGGTATCTGGCGATTCCCCGCTGGGGTCTGGTGGACCGGGTCGATCACGATGGCGGGCCGGGCCGGACCCAGCGTGCGGCGCCGCCGGCCGAGCGGGTTCGTACGGCGTTCTTCGTGTCCGCGGTGGCGTTGGGGGCGGCCGCCGTGGTGGATCTGGTGCGGTATCTGCTGCTGGTCATTAACCGCAACACGCTGCTGAACTGGGTGGTGGCGGACGCGGCGGCACTGTTGAGTGTGTTGGCCAGCCTGGCCGCGATCGTGGCGGTGATGAACTGCGCGGTGGTGCTGACGCGATGGTTGATCGCCCGTCGCGCCGCGGCATTCGAGCACGCCGGCCGACCGGAAACCCGTTCACGCCGCGCGTTGTGGGCCGGTACGCTGCTGCCGCCGGCGGCGGCGATGGCGCTGGCCATCACGTTCGCTGTCGTCGCGGCGACAACCGAGCACTCGGCCAGCTGGGCGTTGATGGCGGCCTGTGTCGGGTTCTGTTGTCTGCCCCTGCTGGCGGGGGTCTGGTCGCTGGTCTACGTCATCGAGCTGGCCAAAACCGAGGACCACTACGCCCGGTTGCGCCAGGTGATCTGGGGCTGGTGGCTGCTGTGGCTGCTCAGCACCGTGACGTCGGTCTTCGCGTCGGTGACCAGCGGCGCGCAGGACGCGCAGGGAATCGCCAACAACACGGTCGCGATGATCGTCGCTTACCTGCTGGCGCTGGTGGCAGTGCTGGCGACCGCGAAAGTCTTCGAAGGATTCGAGGCCAAGCCGGTCGAACGGCCCGCCCACCGCTGGGTCGTGGTGGCCGACGACGAACTCCTCGACACGGAATCTGCTGCAGCGCTTGAGTTGCCGGGTGAAGAACCGGCAGCATAGGGACATGACGTGGGCCGAGGAGGTGGTCTCTCGGCACCCGTTCGTCGTGGCCCATCGCGGCGCCTCGGCCTCTCGGCCGGAACACACCCTGGCCGCCTACGATCTCGCGCTTCGCGAGGGTGCCGACGGCGTGGAGTGCGACGTGCGGCTGACCCGCGACGGGCACCTGGTCTGCGTGCACGACCGCAAGCTGGACCGGACGTCCAGCGGCGCCGGACTGGTCAGCATGATGACGCTGGCGCAGCTTCGCGAGCTGGAATTCGGTTCATGGCACGGCAGTTGGCGCGCCGATGGCGCCGACGGCGACACCGGCCTGCTGACTCTGGACGCGCTTGTCACGCTGGTGCTGGACTGGAAGCGGCCGGTGAAGATCTTCATCGAGACCAAGCATCCGGTCCGCTACGGCGCACTGGTGGAAAGCAAAGTGCTGGCGCTGTTGCACCGCTACGGCATCGCGGCGCCGGCATCCGCTGATCGATCCCGGGCGGTGGTGATGTCGTTCTCGGCGGCGGCGCTGTGGCGGGTTCGGCGGGCGGCGCCGCTGCTGCCGACGGTGCTACTCGGCAGGAGCCATCGATACCTGGCCAGCAGGGCGGCCAGCACGATCGGGGCCACCGCCGTGGGGCCGTCGATTGCCACCCTGCGGGAACACCCCGAACTCGTCGACCAGGCGGCCGCGCAGGGCCGGGCGCTGTACTGCTGGACGCCCGACGACTACGAGGACGTCCGATTCTGCCGAGACGTGGGCGTGGCCTGGCTGGCCACCAACCATCCCGGCCGCGTCAAAGCCTGGCTGGAAGACGGCCTTGCCGGCGCCGACCCGCACTAGTCAGAGGCGGCCGCCGGCGACGGCGGGCGCGTCGGCGGTGCTGCGCGCCGAGTCGATTTCCCGGGCGACGAAGTTCTCCAGATCGAACAGGTTGGCCCCGGCGCGATCGGCGACCCGCACCAGCGAGGTCATCAACGCCATCTCCTCGACTTGCTCCTTGAGGAACCACTGCATGAACTGCTCGCCGAGGTAGTCGGCCTCGTCGCGGGCGACCGCGGCCAGCCTGCTGACCTGCTCGGTGACCAGCCGCTCCTGATCCAGTGCCAGCGCCAGCGCGTCCCGCGGGGTGTCGAACGCATTGCGCACTGCGTCGACACCGGGGATCTCCACCCGCACATCGCGGTCGAGCAGATACTGCACCAGCATCATCGCGTGGTTGCGTTCCTCGACGGCCTGGGCATAAAAATGTTTCGCCAGTTGCCGGAGGTCGGCGCCGTCGAAATAAACGGCCATCGCAATATATTGCTGAGCGTTGGTGAATTCGTGATAAACCTGCTCTTGCAGTAACGCAAGGAACTTTGTTTTATGGGCATCGTGATCGGTCATGGCGGCCACGCTACCGCAGGTCAGAAGCCCTGTCATCGAAGGTAATGCTTACTGAGGCCAGCTTTTCCTAAGTTAAGACAGGCTACGTTGTGTAAATGTGCCGCGCTATTTCTGGCATCGTGAAAAAGCGGATATGTGAAGCATTGTTAATGCTTATGGTTGGTCGCCGATAACGGTCGACGGCACCGGCTGGTCGGCGGCCAGTGCATCGAACAGCGCGGCGGCCTTCTCGTGATCCCACACCACCACCGAGCCGGCGCCGCTGCTGGTGAGTTCGCCGATCGGCACGGTCAACGTGCTCGTCGACCCGTGCAGCGCCCAACCCAACCGGGCCAGGTCCCAGACGTGGTCCTCGCGGTCGACGGTCAACGCGTCGACCGCTGCATGCGGCACCGAGTACCACCGCCACGGGTTGAGCCAGACCGCCGGGCTGGCGGCACGATGCAGCAGCGCCGCCATGAACTTGCGCTGGTCGACCATCCGGTCCAGGTCGGCGCGCGGGGTGGCCCGGCTGCGGACGTAACCGAGCGCGTCACGGCCCGCCAGCTTCTGGCACCCGGCGGGCAGGTTGATGCCGGCCAGCGGGTCGTCGATCGGCGCGGTCGGGCAGACGGTGACCCCGCCCAGGCCGTCTACCAGCCCGGCGAAGCCGACGAACCCGATCTCGGCGTAGTGGTCGATCCGCAGACCGGTGGCCTGCTCGACCGTCTGGGCCAGCAACGGCGCACCGCCGATCGAGAACGCCGCGTTGATCTTGTCGCGGCCATACCCGGGAATCGGCACGTAGGAGTCGCGCGGGATGGACACCATCGTCGTCGGGGTGCCGGAGCCGAGCGTGGGCACGTGCACCACCAGAACGGTGTCGGTTCGCCCGTTGCCGGTGTCGCCTCCGGTCGCCAGCGCCTGCTGCTGCTCGGGGGTGAGGCCCTGGCGGCTGTCCGAGCCGACCAGCAACCAGGTGTTGCCCTGCCCGGCGGCCGGGCGGCCCGGGTAGTCCGTCAGCACCGTCTCGCGGTGCAGCACGGTCTCCAGCCACAGTGCGCCACCCAGGGCCGTGGCGCAGCCCAGCAGCACGGCGATGACCAGGCTCAGCGAAATCACTTGCGCCCAAGGCTGTTTGCGGCGCGGCACGCGGTCCCGTGGGCGACGTTGCCGCGTGCTGAGCCGATTGGGCGCGACCGGCCTGGGCGGTGGTGTGCCCGGCGGCGGTGGCCGCCGGCGCCGGCGGTTGCCCGCCTCGTGATCGGAAGGCACGGTCAATGCAGCCACCCCAGGTGGCCGGCCAGTAGGGCATACCCGACGAACGCCACGGTGTCGATCAGTCCGTGCGCGATCACCAGCGGCCACAGCCGTCCGCTGCGCTGCCAGGCGTAGCCGAACACCAGGCCCATCGCGATGTTGCCCAGCCCGGCGCCGAAGCCTTGGTAGAGGTGATACGCACCGCGCAGCAGGCTCGACCACACCAGCGCTGCGCGCGGCCCGACGTCGAGCTGGTCCAACCGGGTGAGCAGATAGCCGACGACGATGATCTCTTCGGCCCAGCCGTCGGCGAAGGCGGTGAGTATTAGCATCGGGACCCGCCACCAGGTGTCGCCCAGGCCGGACGGGATGACCGAGGCGTTGATGTGCAGGGCCCGCGCCGCCAGGTAGAGCCCCAGCCCGGGCAGCCCGATCAGGGCGGCCAGGCCGACGCCGCCGAGCAGGTCGGGGCGCCACCGGAAACGGGCCAACCCGACATCGGCCGGCCGTAATCCCGTGCGCCACAACAGGTAGAGGCCGAGTGCGCCCCAGGCGACCAGTTGTACGACGACGGTCGCATTCAGGCCGAGGTCGATCAGGTCGAAGTAGGACCGCTTGGGGTTGAGCGGGATTCGTTGCCCGCTCAGGCCTCGCAAGAACGCGTCGGCGAGCTGCAGGATCGCGGTGACGGCGCTGAGACCGAACGTCACGCCCAACACGATCGCGAGCTCGACGCGCAGCGGCCGGCGTTCAGCCGGCTGACCGTCGGCCTCGCTGTGGGGCGAAATCACCCCGACACGGTAACCGCCCGCGCCGCCGCTCAGTCCTGGCGCGCTCGCAAGCCGTTGACGAACGGGCAGCCCATCAGCACCCGAATGGCCTGGCTCAGTCCGACGATGTCGTCGACCGGTTTGTGAAACGGCAGCCGGACGTCGCGATCACCCTCGGCGCTTTCCACCCGTAGTCGCACCCCGTAGCGGTCGAGGCCGAGCGGGCGGACATCGCCGCGCCGCAGCCGCGCCGGCAGGCGGGCGGCCAGCCGCGCCACCACGTCACGGTGGGCGGTGTCCAGGTGCTTGATCCAGCACGATTCCAACGCGCAGAACGGGTCGGGGCGCGCGGCCAGCAGCGCTGCGGCGTCCACAGCCTCCGCGCCGGTCGCGTCGGTCACCACCACCGATTCGATCTCCAGCCGCGCCAGCAGGTACCGGGTGTCTCCGTGGGCGACCGGGCCGGACCCGGGGGTCTGCACCTGCAGCAGCGCGGGGTCTGGGTGCTCGGCGGCGATCAGGTCGAGCAGCCCGGACACCGTCGACGGCGACACCTGATGCAGTCGCCCGCGAATCCACACCAGCGAGCGGACCGGTTCGCGCAGCGGCAGCGGCGCGTAGTCGGCCAGCTCCAGCACGGCCGGGGCTCCGGTGGCTCCGCAGTCGACGACCTGCTCGGCCACCGAGCCACCGATCGGCACTCCGACGGCGAACGAACCGTCGGCGAGCAGGTGGTGCAGCGGGGTGGCGAGCGGCTCTGCGCTGTCGACCGCGAGCAGCGCACCACCGGTGCGAACGCAGGTGCTGCGGATCCGCTCGGCCGTCGTCGGAGCCGGGCTGTGCGCGAGTGTCATCGTCGACCGTCCTAACAAGTGAGGTAAGCCTAACTTAACTAGGTGTGATCGGACGGCGCAAGACCTACGACCCGATAGGGTTTTGATCGTGGCCAGCATCGCGTATCTCGGTCCCGCGGGGACGTTCACCGAAGCCGCGCTGTTGCAGATGACCGGCGCCGGCATGGTTCCCCAGCGTGGTGGGGGTGACTGGCAGCCGCTGCCGGTCGACAGCACGACCGCCGCACTGGACGCCGTCCGCGACGGTGCGGCCGAGTTCGCCTGCGTGCCGATCGAGAACTCGATCGACGGCTCGATCATGCCCACGCTGGACAGCCTGGCGATCGGGACGCCGCTGCAGGTGTTCGCGGAGCTGACGCTGGACGTGGCGTTCAGCATCGCCGTCAAGCCCGGTCGCACCGCCGCCGACGTGCGCACGCTGGCCGCCTTTCCGGTGGCCGCCGCGCAGGTGCGGCAGTGGCTGGCGGCTCATTTGCCCGCTGCCGAACTGCGCCCGGCTATCTCCAACGCGGATGCGGCGCAACAGGTCGCCGACGGGCTTGTCGACGCCGCGGTGAGTTCCCCGCTGGCCGTGACGCACCGGGGGTTGTCGACGCTGGCCGAGGGCGTCGTCGACGAAGCCAACGCGCGCACCCGCTTCGTGCTGGTCGGCCGGCCCGGCCCGCCGCCGGCCCGGACCGGCGCCGACCGGACCTCGGTGGTGCTACGGATCGACAATGCACCGGGCGCGCTGGTGTCGACGCTCGCCGAGTTCGGGATGCGCGGTATCGACCTGACCCGTATCGAATCCCGGCCCACCCGAACCGAATTGGGGACCTACGTGTTCTTCCTGGACTGTGTCGGCCACATCGACGACGACGCGGTCGCCGAGGCACTCAAAGCGCTGCATCAGCGTTGTACCGATGTGCGCTATCTGGGTTCATGGCCGACGGGAGAGGTCGACGGCGCGCCGCCGCCGCCGTCGGACGAGGCCGCGCGCTGGCTGGCGGGGCTGCGCGGCGGCTCGGTGGACGGATCGGCGCGATGAGCGGCCGGCTGGTCCTGGTGCGGCACGGGCAGTCCTTCGGCAACGTCGACAAGCGGCTGGACACCCGGCCGCCCGGGGCGGAGCTGACGCCGTTGGGCCGCGAGCAGGCGCGGGCTTTCGCCGAAGCCGCGACGTCACGGCCCGGGCTGTTGCTGCATTCGGTGGCCACCCGCGCGGTGCAGACCGCGGCGGAGATCAGCGCGGTGGTCGACGTGCCGGCCCGCGAAGTGACCGGCATTCACGAGGTCCAGGTCGGCGATCTGGAGGGCCGCAGCGACGACGACGCGGTCGCACAGTTCAACGCCGTGTACGAACGCTGGCTCAAGGGCGAGCGGGACGTGTCGATGCCGGGCGGAGAAAACGCTGACCAGGTGCTGGACCGCTATCTGCCGGTGCTGACCGAGCTACGGACCCGCTACCTCGACGAGGACGACTGGGCCGGCGACATCGTCGTCGTCAGCCACGGAGCGGCGATCCGGCTGACGGCTGCGGTATTGGCCGACGTGGAAAGCAGTTTCGCGCTCGACCATCATCTTGCCAACACCGAGGCGGTGGTCCTGGCGCCGGCCGCCGACGGGCGTTGGGCTTGCGCGCAGTGGGGAACCCAGACGCCGCCGTTCTATCCGGCGCCGGATGCCGAGCCGGTGGCCGACGCGCTGGAGTCAAGCGCCGACCCGATGGGCTGACGGCTCAGATCGCCACGGCCGACGGCGCGTCCATCTGCGTGCAGTCGCAGCCGACGGCGTCACAGTCGACGACGAACGTGTGCGGCAGCAGATCGGGGCCGGCGCAGTCCTCGTCGGTGCATTCCGAGCGGTGCAGCCAATGGCGAATGAGCGTGCCATGGCAGTGCTCTAAGCCCGCTTGGCATTCGCGACATTTCATGCCGCAGTCTTAGCACCGATCGCCGACAAATCCGCGATGCCGCGCCGCCTGGTCGCCGGGCTAGGCCCAGCCCAATTCGTGCAACCGGTCGTCGTCGATACCGAAGTGGTGGGCGACCTCGTGCATGACGGTGATCTTCACTTCCTCGACGACCTGCTCGTCGTTGTCGCAGATGTCCAGCAGGGCATCGCGGTAGATCGTGATGGTGTCCGGCAGCGACCCGGCGTAGTGCGAATCGCGTTCGGTCAACGCCACCCCCTCGTACAGCCCGAGCAGGTCGTCCTCGTCGGGATGACGATCGGCGACGAGCACCACAACGTTGTCCATTTCCGCGGCCAGCTGTGGCGGAATCAGGTCGAGTGCATCGGCGACCAGTTCGTCGAACCGTTGCGGATCCATCCGCACGGCCACCCGGCTACTGCCCCGGCGCGGGTGGCGGCGGGGGTTCGGCCGGCCCAGGTGGCGGCGGCGGTCCCGGGGCACCCTCGGGCGGCGGTGGCGGGGCCTCAGGAGCCGGCGAGGGCGCCTGCGGGGGCGGAGCCGGCTGTGCGCCCGGCAGGTGCTGGTTGCCCTGCCGTTGGCTGGACGATCCGGACGAGCCGCTCGATCCGGATGAACTCGACGAACCGGACGAGCTCGACGAGCCGTTCGATCCGGTCGACGATGCGCCGCCTCCGCCCGGGGTCGGGCCGGTCGGAATCGGCGGCAGGTTGAGCCGCTCTTCGGGGATGTCCGGCGGCGGAACCGGCGGCTGGCCGTTGATCTTCAGCGGGCCCTTGGCGCTGTTGAGTAACGTCGCCCAGCCGCCGTTGCCCAGCGTCGCACCGATGCTGCAGGCCACCTGGCGGCTACCGGCCGACCAGCTGGGCAGCGACAGCGTGCTGTAGATCAGCGTCAGCGTGGTGCTGCGCAACTGCACCGGCGCGAGGTAAGCGTCGGTCAGCTTGGTGCAGGAATCCTTGATGAAGCCGTCCTGCTCGGGCTCAGGGGGCAATCCCTCCGGGAACCTGGCGAGCAGGTTGACCGTGCCGGTGACCTCCATCGCGTGCGGCGCCGCGCAGTCGACCGGAATGTCGGTGGGCTGGTTGGTCGCCGGGTCGATGCCCAGGCAGGTGCCGTCCGGCCAGACCTTGGACTGCTCGACGCCGGCGACCTTGCCCTTGAAGCCGAGTTGTTCGTTGCCCGCCCCCGGCAGCTGCAGGCCGCACAGCATCCGTCGCTCGCCGAACTGCCGCCAGGCCTTGTCGCCCGACCACAGCATGCTGATGACGAACTTGCTGTTGGGGTCGAACTTGGCGCCCAGATAGCGGCGTACTGCCGACTCGCACTGCTCTTGGCTGATCTGCTCGATGCGGGCGCCAGTCGGCGGCGGGGCCGACGGGCCGTATTCCGAGCCGGGGAAGGTGCGCATGTCGATGGACTCGGCGACCTCGAAGCGGTGCTCGTCTTTGCAGTCGACGATGTTGGCGGCTTCGGGCATTCGATCCGGCCACATCAGGCAGTTGCCGCTGGCCGCGCGGTTGAACGCGTCGTTGCCCTTGGCGCCGGTCGGGGGCACCGGGTCTATGTAGCCGGCCAGCCGCCCGGGACCGCCGCCGATCGGCAGCGCGGTGACGAGCCCGGCGATCAGCAGACCGCCCAGAGCGGCCAGCAGCAGCGCCCGCCGGGTCGCCGACGCCTGCAGAGTCCCGGCCGTCATCCACCCGACCCGCGGCAGCCGACGACCCGGCCGGTCAGCCCGGGACTCGTCGTGCGCGGATTCGTGCCACATCGGGTCCATTCTGACAGGCCCACCGCACTTAGTGACAGCTGTTGCAGAAGTAAATGATTCTCGGCGGTCAATGACACCCGCGTAGGGTTTTAGCCCGTGATCGACCTGAAGTTGCTCCGGGACAATCCCGACGCCGTGCGTGAGTCGCAGAAGAAGCGAGGCGAAGACCCGACGCTGGTCGACACGCTGCTGGCCGCCGACACCGCCCGCCGGACCGCGATCTCGACGGCCGACTCGCTGCGCGCAGACCAGAAGGCCGCCAGCAAGAAGGTCGGCGGCGCATCGCCCGAAGAAAGACCCGCGCTGCTGCAGCAGGCCAAGGAACTGGCCGAGCAGGTGAAGTCGGCGGAAGCCCAACAGGCTGAGGCCGAGGCGACTTTCACCGCAGCGCACATGGCGATCCCGAACGTGATCATCGACGGCGTCCCGGCCGGCGGCGAGGACAACTTCGCCGTCCTCGACGTCGTCGGCGAACCGGCGGCGATCGACAACCCCAAGGACCACCTCGAACTCGGCGAGGCGCTGGGTCTGCTCGACATGGAACGCGGCGCCAAGGTATCCGGGTCGCGGTTCTACTTTCTGACCGGACAGGGTGCGCTGCTGCAGCTGGGCCTGCTGCAGATGGCGATCCGGCTGGCCGCCGACAACGGCTTCGTCCCGATCATCCCGCCGGTGCTGGTGCGCCCGGAGGTGATGTCGGGGACCGGGTTCCTAGGTTCGCACGCCGACGAGATTTACCGGGTGGAGGCCGACGACCTGTACCTGGTCGGCACGTCGGAGGTTCCGCTGGCCGGCTACCACGCCGACGAGATCCTCGACCTTTCCGGCGGGCCACTGCGCTACGCCGGCTGGTCGTCCTGCTTTCGACGGGAAGCGGGCAGCTACGGCAAAGACACCCGCGGCATCATCCGCGTGCATCAGTTCGACAAGGTCGAGGCGTTCGTCTACTGCAACCCCGCCGACGCCGAGGCCGAGCACGAGCGGCTGTTGGGTTGGCAGCGCGAGATGCTGGCCCGCATCGAGGTGCCCTATCGCGTAATCGATGTCGCCGCAGGCGATCTCGGCTCGTCGGCGGCCCGCAAATTCGACTGCGAGGCGTGGGTGCCCACCCAGCAGGCCTACCGCGAGCTGACCTCGACGTCCAACTGCACCACCTTCCAGGCCCGCCGGCTGGCCACCCGTTACCGCGATCCCAGCGGCAAACCGCAGATCGCCGCGACGCTCAACGGCACCCTGGCCACCACTCGCTGGCTGGTCGCAATTTTGGAGAACCACCAGCGACCTGACGGCAGTGTGCGGGTGCCGGAGGCGCTGGTGCCTTATGTGGGCACCGAGGTGCTCGAGCCGGCGTAGCCGCTTTGCCGGTGGTGGCAGCGGTTAGCGAAAGTACCCTTCAGGTCCCTTACTTCGACAGGTGCCAACCGGCAGTCAATTCGATCTGAATGTTGTCAGGATCACGCAGGACGATGAGCGGACCCCCGCGGACTCCTTGGGCGTCCTGAACGCCCGAGTGCGTCACACCCAGGGCGTCAAGGCGGTTCGCCCACGCTTCAAGAGCGCCAAGGTCGCTCACCCGAAAGGCGACATGGTCGAGTCCTACCCTCCGCTCGTCAAAGGCCGAAGCGTCGCCCCGGGCATGCATCACAGCTGTGACAACCAAACCGCAGGGGTGCGCCATCGTCCACGCCCGAAAACCCGCGTGCTCCCATTCTGCGAGAAGCCTGAAGCCCATCACCTCTTGCCACCAGCGCACGGCGCGGTCACCGTCTGTGACGGTGAAATCCAGATGCCCGAGTCCGATAATCGCCGGATTGGTCATAGCGGCATTCTGCCGGAGTGATGCGGTTAGGCGGTGCGCAAAGGATGGGAGCCGGCGCGGCAGGAGCGGCCATCTCGGACGGTGAGAGAGAGCGCGATGGGTTGGCTGAGGCTGGGGTGGCGCCCGACGGAATCAGCGCCTAGGCGTCGACAGTCGTTGCCGCGCTGAAGTTTTGCGCATGGCGCCGTTGACGTTCGATGGTCGCGAAGTAAAACGCGAACGGGAAAGCAAAGCTGGTGAAAAAGCTGGAAAGAAAGAACAGCCACGGGCGCCGCAGCCCCCGCCGGTATCCGTCGATGATGGTAAACACCGGCATCAGAATGACATTTGCGATCATGTAGTCCTGGTTGCCGGAGCCGCATGCCGGGGTGGCGAACTGTCCCTTGATGAATTCCGGATAGCTTGCCGGGCCCGAGATGAGATTGCCCTGCCCATGCGCGGCTAGGACGAAATGGATGTTGAACCAATAACCAAGCGCGATCGACGCGATGCCGGCGGCGTAATACACGCATTCGAGCGGGGAGAGCCAGCTCCCGCCCGCTGGTTTCGCGTAGATCTTCGGATTCGACGCGACGATCCACACGATGCAGCCAAGCCCTAGGAGAAAGTGGACGACTATTGAGACCATTGCCGCAGTCTCACTCGGTTGCCGAAGTTTTGTCAATATTGACATAACAGGATCTGGGGTAACTTACAGACATGATCCGGCCGGCCCAGACGGCGCGCAGCGAGCGGACGCGTGAGGCGCTGCGTCAGGCGGCGATGGTTCGGTTCCTGGCCCAGGGCGTCGAGGACACCTCCGCCGAGCAGATCGCGGCGGACGCCGGGGTGTCGCTGCGGACCTTCTATCGACACTTCTCCTCCAAGCACGATTTGCTGTTTGCCGACTACACCGGGTTGCACTGGTTTCGCGCGGCATTGGACCATCGGCCCGCCACTGAATCGATCATCGACTCGGTGCAGGCCGCGATCTTCGCCTTCCCGTATGACGTTGATGCCGTTGGGAAAATCGCCGCGCTACGCGATGACGAGATCGACCCGGGCCGCATCGTTCGGCATATCCGGGATGTGCAGGCCGACTTCGCCGACGCCATCGCCAACCAGTTGCAACGCCGTAGCTCTACGGGCGATCCATCGCCGGACGACCGGGTGCACTTCGCGGTGACCGCGCGCTGCATCGCGGCGGCGGTATTCGGTGCGATGGAGGTCTGGATGCTCGGCGACAATCGATCGCTGGGCGAGCTCGCGAGGGTCTGCCACGTCGCCTTGGAGACGCTGCGAGCCGGCATCACCGATACCTGGGCGCGTGATCCAGTTTCGTCATAATTGACAAAACTTTCGGCACATGCCAGCCTGCACTTCTGGAGGGCAGGACATGACCGACTACGACGCGATCGTGATTGGCGCCGGACACAACGGATTAGCCGCCGCGGTGCTGCTACAAAAGGCGGGACTGCGGACGCTCTGTCTGGAGTCCAAGCTCTACGCGGGCGGCATGGCGTCGACGGTGGAGTTGTTCGACGGCTATCACTTTGAGATCGCCGGGTCCGTGCAGTTCCCGACGGCGCCGGTGGTCCGCGAGGCGCTCGGCCTGGACACGCTGCCGACCATCGACCTGGACGTGATGTCGGTGGCGCTACGCGGTGTCGGCGACGACCCGATGGTGCAGTACAGCGACCCGATCAAGTTGTTCACCCATCTCAACGAGGTGCACGGGGCGGACGCCGTCAACGGCATGGCGGGGCTGATGGGCTGGGCCCAGGCGCCGACCCGGGCGCTCGGCCGGTTCGAGGCCGGCGCACCACCCAAGACTCTCGATGAGATGTATGCCTGTGCGACAAACGAATTCGAACGCTCCGCTATCGACGACATGCTGTTCGGATCGGTCACCGACGTGCTCGACCGGTATCTGCCGGACCGCGAAAAGCACGGCGCGCTGCGCGGCTCGATGACGGTGCTGGCCGTCAACACCCTCTACCGCGGGCCCGCGACACCGGGCAGCGCCGCCGCACTGGCCTTCGGGCTTGGCGTTCCCGACGGCGACACCATGCAGATGAAGAAGCTGCGCGGAGGCATCGGCGCGCTCACCGAGCATCTGGCCGAGGTGCTCGGGCGCGAGGGCGGTGAGGTGCGGCTGCGCACCAAGGTGACCGAGGTACTGGTGAACGACGGCAAGGTGGGCGGGGTACGCACCGAGGCGGGGCAGACCCTGACCGCGCCGATCGTCGTCTCCGCGGTCGCGCCCGACCTGACCGTCAACGAACTGGTCGACCCCGCGGCACTACCCGCCGATATCCGCGAGCGCTACGCCCGCATCGATCACCGCGGCAGCTACATTCAGATGCACTTCGCGCTGGACGAGGCGCCTGAGTTCGCCGCTCCGTACGAAGCGCTGAACGAGCCGAGCATGCAGGCGTCGATCGGAATTTTCAGCACGCCCGAAGAAGTTCAGCAGCAGTGGGAGGACTGCCGGCGCGGGATCGTGCCCGCCGACCCGACGGTCGTCTTTCAGGTTCCCTCGCAGAACGATGCCGACCTCGCGCCCCCGGGCAAGCACGCGGCGTCGGCCTTCGCGCTGTGGTTCCCGATCGAGGGCGACGTGGACTACGGCGCGGCGAAGGTCGAGATGGGTCAGCGGGTGATCGACAAGATCACTAGGTTGGCCCCGAACTTCGAGCGCAGCATCAGCAGGCACACCACGTTCACGCCCAAACACATGGGAGTGATGTTTGGCGCCCCCGGCGGCGACTACTGCCACGGGCTGTTCCACGCCCAGCAGGTCGGACCCAACCGGCCCGGCCCGAAAGGCTTTCTCGGACAGCCGCTTCCGATCGACGGACTATACCTGGCCAGTACCGGATGCCACGGCGGCCCTGGTATCACGTTCATCCCGGGCTACAACGCGGCCCGTGCGGCGCTGACTGACGCGGGGCGCTAGTCCCGCTCGTCGAGCAGCCGATCCAGCAGCGCGATGAACTTTTGCGCGTCGGCCGGGGTGAACGCGGGGCTGGGCCGGGTACCCGGTACGTCCAGCGTGATCAGCGTCGAGCGCAGCGGGCGGCGAATGTCCAGTGGCAGCCAGCGGCGCAGGTCGGAGCTTCCCCAGAGGCGGAACCGGTGCATCAGCAGACCCAGCGGTTCGGCCTTGTATCCGCGAATGTTGTTCAGCGCAATGATCTTCGACGTGCCGGACGGAAAATGGTAGCGGCGCAGCGTGATCGCCTCCCGGTCCAGCTGGACCAGGCCGTCGTCGTAGGAGTTCGATGCGCTCATGGCCGCGAACTCCGAAGCTGATGACCGCGGGCGGTGAGGCAGCGGCCGTTCTCCAAGTTCCACTGCCAGCCGTGCAGGTTGCAGGTCAAGGTGTTGCCCTCCACCACGCCGAACTTGGACAGGTCGGCCTTCAGATGCGGGCATCGCCGCTGAATCTCCCAGCCGTCCATGGTGACTGACGCGGCATCGTCGTGCGTCTCGGCGAACCAGCCGTCGGCGTAGGCGATCCGCTCGTCGGTGAGGCACTTGAAGAACGTGTACAGGTACTCGTTGTAGCCACCGACCCGCCAAGCCCTGAACCGGGTCGACAGAAAGATGGTGTTGACCCAGTCCGGTTCTCTGTCGCGCAGCACGGTGCGCACCAGCTCGGCCGGAATGGCGAACCCGTATCGGAACTTCTCATCGGGAATGGCTTCTCGCACAGTTCGTTTAGGAAAGTCGAGCACCACCTGCTGTGAGCCCATCACGAGCTGAACGGGGTAGCCGATGCCGTCGCAGATCTCGTCGCTGGCCAGCATGATCGGCTCGAATACCGTGCGCAGCGGCTCGAGCAGCGATTCGCCGGCCGCGGGCGCCCAGCCGGCCTTCTCCGCCGCCAGCACCGGCTCCATCCGTGCGGCGTAGTCGGCGATGTAGTCCGCCTTGCCGGTGGTGAAGATCGCCTCGACTTGTTCGGTGGGCAGCGGATGCTGGTGCGAATCAAGTTGTGCGCCAGAGAATTCAGCGGTCGATCCGGGAATCATCAGCAGGCCTCGGTGGTGGCCGTTGGCCCGCATCTGGTCGAGGAAGACCATCTGGTCGGGGAAGATGTTGGCTGGATCCCCGTGGTCGTCGTTGAGGTCACGTAGCTCGGGGTCCAGGAAGCACGGTGGGCCGGCGGACGGGACCACCCATGTCGCCCCGACCTGCGCGATGTACTGGCGGGCCCGGTCCATCTGGCGTTGCCGCTTTTGAATGCCGAACGTCTCTTTGGCGCGTTCCGGCATGTCGTAGACCATCGGGTACCAGATCGCACCGGAATACTGCAGCAGGTGCACGTCGATGTGACCGAACTCGTTCGTCAGCACGTCGAGATCCACCGGCCGGGCGTCGTTCATGTTGAAGGCGGTCGTGACGCCGTCGGAAACCACCAGCGCCGAGTCGCCGATCGGACCGTCGGCGGGCGCGCGCAGCGCGATGATCATGATGTCCAGCTCGCCCTTCGGACCGCTAAGCCGGTGCTTCACCGAATCGGTGGTCTCGAAGAAGTGGTGAAAGCCCAGCATCTGCAAAGCATTTTTCAGATCCGGCACCGGATAGTCCGGCAGCAGGACGGTGGCGTCCTTGTTGACGTGCTCGGCCAGCAGCTTGGCGTCGAAGTGGTCCTTGTGCAGATGCGAGACGTATAGATAGTCGCAGTCACCCAGCGCGTCCCAGTCCAGCCGGCTGTTGTCCGGGAACGGGAACCACGAGGCGAAGTAGGCCGGGTTGAC
This sequence comes from Mycobacterium sp., assembly GCF_036488105.1. GTDB lineage: Bacteria > Actinomycetota > Actinomycetes > Mycobacteriales > Mycobacteriaceae > Mycobacterium. Next base: position 20,088 of record NZ_DASXHW010000154.1, read on the forward strand.
CCACGGGTCGCACAGAATGCTGCCGGCCGGAGTATCTATCCGAAAGCCGGCGTGGCCGATGCTTGTGACCTGCACTGACACCCTTCAAGGACTGGTTACGCGACGCTCGTCTGCCGCTCCGAGCTTAGCGGGACAGCGATGAAACGCCCGACCCGCTAGAGCCACCCAGCTGCGAACACTAGGCTTGATCACCGTGGAACCGGTTTACGGAACGGTCATCGCGCTCGCCCGGACTGTGTGGTGGGTGCAGGGTTTGCGTTTCACGGTCATCGGGCAGGAGAACATCCCTGCCACCGGTGGCGCCGTCATCGCCATCAACCACACCAGTTACATGGACTTCACCCTGGCGGGGCTACCTGTCTTCCGGGAGCACCGCGCGCGCAAAGTCCGGTTCATGGCCAAGCAGGAAGTCTTCGACAGCAAGCTCACCGGACCGCTCATGCGGGCCTGCCGGCACATCCCGGTGGACCGGTCCAGCGGCGCCGCGTCGTATGCCGCCGCCGTCGACCGGCTCAGGGTCGGCGAGCTTGTCGGCGTCTATCCCGAAGCGACCATCAGCCGCAGCTTCGAGATCAAGGAATTCAAGTCCGGCGCCGCCCGAATGGCGATCGAGGCCGACGTGCCGATCATTCCGCACATCGTGTGGGGCGCCCAACGGATCTGGACCAAAGACCATCCCAAGAAGATGTTCCGGCCGAAGGTGCCGATCGTGGTGATGGTTGGTGAGCCGATTCAGCCGACGCTGCCGGCACCCGAGCTGACGACGCTGCTGCACTCCCGAATGCAGCATCTGCTGGAGCGCGCGCAGGACGCATACGGTCCGCATCCGCCCGGCGAGTGGTGGGTTCCGCACCGGCTCGGTGGCAGCGCCCCGACCCTGGCCGAGGCCGCCGAGCTCGACGCTGAAGAAGCCAGCCGCCGCGCGGCCGCCAAGGCGGCTCGTGAGGCGGGACCCGCATAGCGACGGCCATGGAGCCGGTATTCCGCGCGCTCGAGATCGCCGCCAAGGCCCTGGTCAGGGCGACCGGCACCACGATCACCTACCAGCACATCGAGCGCATCCCGCAGACCGGTGGCGCGGTGATCGCGATCAACCACACCAGCTACGTGGACTGGCTGCCTGCTGCGCTGGCTGTCGAGGCTCGCGGGCGGCGCATCCGCTACATGATCAAGGCGGAGATGCAGCAGGTGAAGGTGGTCAACTTCCTGATCAAGCACACCAAGACGATCCCGGTCGACCGCCGATCCGGCGCGGGGGCCTACGCCGAAGCGGTCCGCTTGCTGCGGGCCGGCGAACTGGTCGGCCTGATGCCGGAGGCGACGATCAGCCGCAGCTTCGAGCTCAAGGACTTCAAGACCGGTGCGGCCCGGATGGCGCTGGAGGCCGGAGTTCCGACGATCCCGCTGATCGTCTGGGGTGCCCAGCGGATCTGGACCAAAGACCACCCGCGCAATGTGGGCTACCAGAAAATCCCGGTGATCGTGGCGGTCGGCCGGCCGTTACCGCCAACCGGCGACGCGGAGCATCTGGACGCCGCCCTGCTCGAGGGAATGACATCGCTGCTGCACCGCGTTCAAGAGGAGTATCCGCACCCAGAGGGTGCTTTTTGGGTACCGCGGCGGTTGGGCGGCAGCGCACCTACGGTAGCGGAGGCAAAAATAATTGAGGACACTGAAAAGGCCGAGCGTGCCCGCAGGCGGGCAGAGAACGGACCCTGAGGGGTGGATGCGGCCGGGGATGATGTAGCCGAGAAAGGGAGCTACCGGGATGGCAGAGCCGTTTTATCGGTTCGGCGAGTGGGTCGTTCCGCCGGTCGTTGCGATGAACGGGACGAAGTTCACCTTCCGCGGCGTGGAGAACATCCCCGAGCGCGGTGGCGCGCTGCTCGCCCAGAATCACACCAGCTACCTGGACTGGCTTCCGTCGGTGTTCGCCGCCCGCGCGCGCGGCCGACGGATGTACTTCATGATCAAGGCCGAGATGGCGGATGTGAAGGCGGTCAACTACGTCATCAAGCACGCCCGGCTGATTCCGGTGGACCGCAGGCAAGGGCACGACGCATTCGACACCGCGGTGCGGCGGCTGCGTGAGGGCGAGTTGATCGGGATGCATCCCGAGGCCACCATTAGCCGCAGTTTCGAGCTGCGCGAGTTCAAGACCGGAGCGGCCCGGATGGCGCTGGAGGCTCAGGTACCGATCGTCCCGCTGATCGTCTGGGGTGCCCACCGCATCTGGCCCAAGGATCACGAAAAGAAGTTGTTCCGCAACAAGATTCCGATCACTGTCGCCGTCGGCCGCCCGCTGCCCCCGCACGGGACCGCCGAAGAAGTCAACGCCGCTCTGCGGCGGGCGATGAACGAGTTGCTCTACCAGGTGCAGGAGGAGTATCCGCACCCGGAAGGCGAGTACTGGGTACCGCGCCGGCTTGGCGGTAGCGCGCCGACGCGCGAGGACTCCCAGGCGATCCGATTTAACGAATTGCAACAGCGCCTCCACAAGCACGGGACCGATGGCGTCACCCGCCCGGGACAGAGCCAAAGCGGAATACATTGATCGCCTGCTGCGAAAGCAGATCGTCACAGTGACGTTGCCCGCGCTGATCGCCTGCGACGTTGACGGCACCCTGCTCGGCGAAGACGAAAAAGTCACTGCGCGCACCCGTAATGCCGTACACGCGGCTGTCGCGGCCGGTGCGCAGTTTGTGCTGGCCACCGGTCGCCCGCCGCGGTGGATTCCGCCGGTGGTCGACGGGCTCGGATTCGCGCCAATGGCAGTGTGCGCCAACGGCGCCGTGATCTACGACCCTGCGACCGACAAGGTGCTGTCGGCCAGGACGCTGCCCGTCGCCACGCTGGCTGCCCTGGCCGAGATCGCCACCCGAGTCATTCCGGGCGCCGGTCTGGCCGTCGAGCGGGTCGGTGCCAGCGCGCATGACAGCGCAACACCGCAATTCGTCAGCTCGCCGGGCTACGAGCACGCGTGGCTCAACCCGGACAACACCGAAGTGTCGATGGACGACCTGCTCAGTGCGCCCGCCGTCAAACTTCTGGTCCGCAAGGCCGGCGCGCGCAGTTCCGACATGGCCGCCGAACTCGCCAAGCACGTCGGTATCGAGGGTGACATCACCTACTCCACCAACAACGGACTGGTCGAAATCGTGCCGCTGGGCATCGACAAGGCCACCGGCATCGCTGAAATCGCTGGGCCACTTGGCATTACCGACGCCGACATCGTCGCTTTCGGTGACATGCCCAACGACGTGCCGATGCTGTTGCGGGCCGGTCTCGGAGTGGCGATGGGTAACGCCCACCCCGACGCGATCGCCGCTGCCGATGAGGTCACCGCGCCCAACACCGACGACGGGGTGGCGCGGGTGTTGGAACGCTGGTGGTGGTAGGCGGTTGCTAGGCGGCCGGCGCCACGGGAGAGAACCGCTCGAGCTGAACCGGTGGTCCGGCCGCGGACGGTGCCGGCAGTTCTTCGACCACGCCGTCGATGACCCGGCTGACCCGGCCGCTGAGCCGGTCGAAGTTCAGCGTGCCGTGCTGGAAGTTTTGCTTGACCCATTGCGGCTCTTGGAATTCGGAGCTGGTTGGCAGGCCCAGGGCTCCCCGCTCGTAGCCGAGTGAGGCCCACGCGTCGTAGATGGCGCCGGTGACCGCTTGCGGACCCGTCGCCGGTGACCAGTACATCGCACCGAGGTCGAAGTTGGCGTAGCGGACATCGCCTTCGCCGGTCGCTTCTGGTGAGGTGGGTGCGCCCAGGATGCTGCTCGGGCCGCCGATCGTCTGCCAGCGGTCGTAGATGGCACCGCCCCGCAGCGATAGGGCCAGGTCTTCGGGCCTCGGCGGTCCACTGAAATGTGCTGCGGTATCCCGAATTTCGTCAAGTAACCCGTAGGCGACGTTGCCGGGGCAGTCGGTGGCGCCGACGTCGCGGTGGCCGAATATGGTCGGCAGCGTCGCGACGGCATTGACTGGGAAGTTGGTGTTCTCCCCGCCGGCCGACGGCAAAGCGACTGTGCCCCTTGGGTTTATGTGGTCCAGGCCTAGCCGCCAGCCGACCAGCCGGCCGAGCGTGTGCAGCTGGATCGGCTGCGGCGCCACGTCGTCGAAGTTGCCGATCATCGCCACACCCCAGCTGTCCCGGTTGAAGCCGCCGGTGTGGTCGCCCTGCACGGGCCCGGTCAGCGCCCCGGCTCTGCCCTCGAATACCTGGCCGTACTTGTCGACCAGCGCGTTGTACGCGATGTCGCACCAGCCCAGGATCTGGGTGTGATACGCGTAGATCGACTGGACGATCGCCGCGGAATCCTGCGGCTGGTAGTCGTTGCTCTCGGCGGTGTGGTGGACCACCGCGGCGCGGATCGGTTGGTCGAACGGCCGGTTTCCGCAGTGCACCGCTTCGTCGGCGCCCCATTGCGCGCGAGCGATGATGTTCGGCGCCTGGCCCGCCGCGACGATCGCGGTCGGCGGTGTCCACTGGGTGTCAGCGGGTGCCTGTGGCGGGGAAATGAGAATGGCCGAGATGTTCTGCGCCAGAGGTTGTTCCGCGGTGGCCGGGACATAACCCAGGCCGGCGGGCGGCGGGGTCTTGGGCGGGACGGTCTGCGGCGCGCCGGCCGGACGGCTGACTGAGATCTGCACCGTCGTGGTCTTGCCGACGAAGACGGGATCGGTGCCACGCGGGCCCGAAGTCGAGCGGTGGTCGCCCGAAGAGAGCAGTGTCTCGGTGTCGTACCACGGCCCCCACGACCCGTCGACGTGCCGGGCGCGGATTCGCGCCGAGGTGCCGGTGAGGTCTCCGCCGGTCAGCGCCACCATGGAAAACGGCGTGGGCTGGCTGATTTCGCGGACCGTGACGCCGCCGCCGATGCCGATCAGCGGCTGCTGGGCAAGTTGGGTGCCGCCGTGCCGGGCCGGCTGCTCCCGATGTTCGCTTGCCGCCCACGGCAGGACGACGACGGTCGCCGCGATGGCGGTGAACAGCATCGTCGGCGGGCGACGGCGGGACGGCACGACCCGATGTTACGTATGTGTCTAGTGGTGCAAATGGTTCGACACGCTACTTAAGTGAACAAAGTGATCTAGACACGGCACGGCACCGCAGAGTTTAGGCGGCCCTGGTCAAGCCAGGGATCCCACTTCTGCGGTGCCGTTTCGGGGGAAATCCGAAGCCGTGCGTGCGATCAGGGGATCGGCGCCGGCGCAGGTGGCGGAGGAACCGGCGCGGCCGCACCGTGTGCCGCTTGCGTCAGCCCCGGCAGGATCATGCCTTTGAGCAAGTCAATGGCTTGACCGGCGCCCAGCTGGTTGGCCGCGCTCATCATGTCGCTGACGAGCCCGCCGCTGGGGGCCGCCGGCGACGCACCGAGAGACGGGTCGCCAAGGATCGGGTAGGTGCCACCGGCGCCGGGGTCCAATCCGACGGGGTCGCTTATCGGCAGTTCGCTCGGATTCGACAGACCACCGGCACCGGTCGCCGGGGCAAAGGCGTTCGGGCTGGTCAACCCAGGTGTCAGCCCGGGGCTGGTCAGGCCGGGCGTGGACAGGCCCGGAGTCGCTCCAGGCGTCAGACCTGGGGTCAGGCCCGGGGTTGCGCCCGGGGTCAGACCCGGAGTCGTGAGCCCCGGGGTCGCGCCGGGCGTCAGGCCCGGAGTGGTCAGGCCCGGTGACGTCAGGCCCGGCGACGTCAGGCCCGGCGAGGTGAGACCTGGCGAGGTGAGACCTGGCGACGTGAGGCCCGGCGACGTGAGGCCCGGCGAGGTCAGCCCGGGGCTGGCCAGATCGGGCGAGCCCAGGCCGGGCGTGCCCAGGCTGCTGGGGCTGGTGGCACCGGTCAGGCTCGGGATCGGCGGGAGACTGACCCCGAACTGCGACAACCCCTGCGTCAGCGCGCCCATCAGCTCGCCAGGCAGGTCGGTCATGGCCGCGGCCCGGACGAACTCGTGGTGCACGGGTGCGGGCTTGGCGGTCAAGTCGCCAACAGCGATGTAAGCAAAAGGACTCGCGACCGCCAGAGCGGCGAACGCGCTCGTGGCTGTCGAGAGCCTGCGTCGACGTCGGTTCGGCACGGAAGTCTCCTCAATCTGGAAAAGCGGTCACTGTCATGCCCGCGGGCAAGGTGCCTGATAGGTCGTTCTCAGCACACATGACCGATGGTACGGACGTGAATGATGTGACTAGAGTGACGAGATCCAATCGTGAGCCAATCGCGACTTTCGTCATCAAAATCTGCTCTATCGTTACCCGCCACGCCGGTATTGACGCTTGCAGTGAAGGTCGTGGCATTAAGACCCGCGCGCAACGCCGCCGCCAAGCGGGCTGTGGTCTCGCAGTCCGATACCCTAGGCAACCGATGACTTCTCCTTCCGGTCGCTTTGACCTCTATGTCGTCGGCTCCGGATTTTTCGGTCTGACGATTGCCGAGCGCGTGGCTACTCAGCTCGGCAAGCGGGTGCTGGTCGTCGACAGGCGTCCGCATATCGGCGGAAACGCCTATTCAGAGGCCGAGCCGCAGACCGGTATCGAGGTGCACAAGTACGGCGCGCACCTGTTCCACACCTCCAACCAGCGGGTGTGGGATTATGTGCGGCAGTTCACCGACTTCACCGGCTACCAGCATCGGGTCTTCGCCATGTACGACGGCCAGGCCTACCAGTTCCCGATGGGTCTGGGTCTGGTCTCGCAGTTCTTCGGCCGCTACTTCACGCCCGACGAGGCCAGGTCGCTGATCGCCGAGCAAGCCGCCGAGATCAAGAGCGACGATGCGCAGAACTTCGAGGAGAAGGCGATCTCGCTGATCGGCCGGCCGCTGTACGAGGCGTTCGTGAAGCACTACACCGCCAAGCAGTGGCAGACCGACCCGAAGGAGCTGCCGGCGGCCAACATCACCCGACTGCCGGTGCGCTACACCTTCGACAACCGCTACTTCAACGACACCTACGAGGGCCTGCCGGTCGACGGATACACGGCCTGGCTGCAGAACATGGCGGCCGACGACCGCATCGAGGTCCGGCTGAACACCGACTGGTTCGACGTCCGCGACGAACTACGCGCCGCCAGCCCGGATGCTCCGGTTGTCTACACCGGTCCGCTCGACCGCTACTTCGACTATGCGGATGGCCACTTAGGCTGGCGTACTTTGGATTTCGAGCTGGAGGTGCTGCCAACCGGCGACTTCCAGGGCACCCCGGTGATGAACTACAACGACGCCGATGTGCCCTACACCCGCATCCACGAGTTCCGCCATTTCCACCCGGAGCGGGAATACCCGGCCGACAAGACGGTGATCATGCGGGAGTATTCCCGGTTCGCCGAGCAGGACGACGAGCCTTATTACCCGATCAACACCGAGTCCGACCGCGCGGTGCTGGCCGCGTACCGGAGCCGAGCCGCGAACGAAACCGCTTCGGCCAAAGTGCTTTTCGGTGGACGGCTGGGCACCTACCAGTATCTCGACATGCACATGGCGATCGCCAGCGCATTGAACATGTACGACAACGTCCTGGCGCCGCACCTGCGTGACGGCGCGCCGCTGACGAGAACAGCAGAGGAAGCATCCGGGGATGAGTAAGACCACGGTCGACGACGCAAACCGTGCCGCGACCCAGCAATCCGGCAAGGCGGTGAGTCTGCTGGCGCGCGTCATCCTGCCGCGCCCGGGCGAACCGCTCGACGTACGCAAGCTGTACCTGGAGGAGTCGGCCACCAATGCCCGGCGCGCGCATGCGACCGACCGCACGTCGCTGCAGATCGCTGCCGAGTCCGAGGTGTCGTTCGCCACCTACTTCAACGCGTTCCCGGCCAGCTACTGGCGTCGGTGGACGACGTGCACGTCGGTGGTGCTGCGTACCGAGCTCACCGGCAAGGGGCGCGTCGACGTCTACCGCACCAAAGCCACCGGGGCCCGGATCTTCGTCGACGGCCGCAATTTCGCCGCGACGGGCGGCGAGCCCGAGATCCTGGAATTCCAGGTCGGTCTCGATCCGTTCGAGGACGGCGGATGGATCTGGTTCGACATCACCACCGACACCGGCGTGGAATTGCGCAGTGCCGGCTGGTATTCCGACCAGCCTGCGCCGGGTGTCGCGAACGTCGCGGTCGGGATCCCGACCTTCAACCGGCCGAACGACTGCGTCAACGCGCTGCGCGAGCTAACCGCAGATCCCTTGGTGGACAAGGTGATCGGCGCTGTCATCGTTCCGGATCAGGGAACGTCGAAAGTCCGCGACCACCCCGATTTCGCCGCTGCCGCTGAGGCGCTGGGCGATCGGCTGTCGATCCACGACCAGCCCAATCTCGGCGGCTCCGGCGGATACAGCCGGGTGATGTACGAGGCGCTGAAAAACACCGACTGCCAGCAGATCCTGTTCATGGACGACGACATTGAGCTGCAGTCGGACACCATTCTGCGCATCTTGGCCATGCACCGCTTCGCCAAGGCGCCGATGCTGGTGGGCGGCCAGATGCTCAACCTGCAGGAGCCCTCGCACCTGCACATCATGGGCGAGATGGTCGACCGGGCGAACTTCATGTGGACCGCGGCGCCGTACACCGAATACGACCACGACTTCGCCGAGTATCCGTTGAGCGACAACAACCCTCGTAGCCAGCTGCTGCACCGGCGCATCGACGTCGACTACAACGGCTGGTGGACCTGCATGATCCCGCGCCACGTGGCCGAGGAGCTCGGTCAGCCGTTGCCGCTGTTCATCAAATGGGACGATGCCGATTACGGGCTGCGCGCCGCCGAGCACGGCTATCCGACGGCGACGCTGCCGGGTGCGGCGATCTGGCACATGGCGTGGAGCGACAAAGACGACGCCATCGACTGGCAGGCCTACTTCCACTTGCGCAACCGGCTGGTGGTGGCGGCCATGCACTGGGACGGCGAGGTCCGGGGGCTGGTCCGCAGCCACTTCAAGGCGACGCTCAAACACCTTTCCTGCCTTGAGTATTCGACAGTCGCCATCCAGAACAAGGCGATCGACGATTTCCTCGCCGGCCCGGAGCACATCTTCTCGATCCTGGAATCCGCTCTGCCAGAGATACATCGGATGCGCAAGCAGTATCCGGACGCGGTGGTTTTGCCATCGTCGGATGAGTTGCCGACGCCGTCGAAGCGGAACTACGAGATGAAGCCACCGGTGCATCCGCTGTCCATCGGCTACCGGCTGATCCGTGGAGTGCTGCACCAGCTCAAAGCGGCTGAGCCGGACCATCATCAGCGTCCGCAGCTCAACGTGCCGACCCAGGATGCCCGGTGGTTCCGGTTGTCCACCCTGGACGGTGCCACCGTCACCACGGCCGACGGCCGCGGCGCCGTCTACCGTCAGCGCGACCGGGACAAGATGTTCGCGCTGCTGTGGCAGTCACTGCGCCGCCAACGCCAGCTGTTGCGCCGCTTCGACGAGATGCGCCGCGCCTACCGCGATGCGTTACCGGTGCTGTCCAGCAAGGAGAAATGGGAGACCGTGCTGTTGCCGGCCCACAACAACGTGTCGGGCAATGGCCGACATCACAGCTGAAACGGCTTCGCCGAGCGGCGAAGTGGCCGTACTCGTCGCCGTGCAGTCGGCGTTGGCGGATCGCCCGGGCGCGCTGGCGGTGGCACGGGCGATGTCCTATTTCGGTGAGCACAGCCTGGGCTGGCTGGCGGTGTCGGCGATCGGTGCGATCCTGCAGCCGGCCCGACGCCGCGGCTGGCTGGTGGCCGGCGCGGGGGCGTTCGCCGCGCACGCCGCGGCCGTCGTGATCAAACGGCTGGTGCGTCGCCCGCGGCCGCATCATCCCGCGGTCGCGGTCAATGTCGGCACCCCGAGCAGCCTGAGTTTCCCGTCAGCGCATGCCACCTCGACCACCGCGGCGGCCATCCTGCTGGCCCGGGTCACCGGTTCGCCGCTGCCTGGCATGCTGGTGCCGCCGATGGCGCTCTCCCGAGTGCTGCTCGGCGTGCACTACCCCAGCGACGTGGCCACCGGTGTGGCGGTCGGGGCCGCGGTGGCGGCGGTTGCCGCGCGGGTCGACCGGCGCTGGCCGACGACAGGTGGAGCGTAACGATGAGCGAGCAGGTTGACGACAAGGTAGCCAGACCGCCGGCCAACCTGATTGTCGGCGTGGTCAAGGCGATGCGTCCCCGGCAATGGGTGAAGAACATCCTGGTGGCGGCGGCTCCGCTGGCTGCCTGGGGCACCGCCGCCCACTACAACTACCGCGACGTATTCATCCAGGTCGCGGTCGCATTCGTGGTGTTCAGCCTGGGTGCCTCGTCGATCTACCTGGTCAACGACATCCGCGACGTCGAGGCCGATCGCCAGCATCCGACCAAGCGATTCCGCCCGATCGCCGCCGGCATCGTGCCGCAGTGGCTGGCCTACACGCTGTCGGCGGCGCTGGCCGCAGCGTCGCTGGGCATCGCGTGGTTGCTCACGCCCAACCTGGCGCTGGTGATGGCCGTCTACATCGGGATGCAGCTGGGGTACTGCTTCGGACTCAAGCACCAGGCGGTGATCGATATCAGCATCGTCTCGTCGGCGTATCTGATCCGCGCGATCGCCGGCGGTGCCGCCACCAATACCCATCTATCGCAATGGTTCTTGCTGGTAGTGGCATTCGGGTCGTTGTTCCAAGCGGCGGGAAAGCGTTACGCCGAGCTGCAGTTGGCCGAGCGCACCGGAGCCAGCATCCGCAAGTCGCTGGAGAACTACACCAGCACCTACCTGCGGTTCGTCTGGACGATGTCGGCCACTGCGGTCGTCGTCTGCTACGGGTTGTGGGCATTCGAGCGCGATCACGGCAGGGCCGGCTGGTTCGTGGTGTCGATGGTGCCGTTCACGATCGCGATCCTGCGCTACGCGGTGGACGTCGACGGCGGTGTGGCCGGCGAGCCTGAAGACATCGCGCTACGCGACCGGGTGCTGCAGATGCTGTTCCTGGCCTGGATCGGAACCATCGGTGCCGCAGTCATCCTCGGCTGACGTCGCCTCAGATCCACCGGCCGCGATTCGCCGGCCGGTGCTCAAATCGTTTGGCCGGCCTACTTTCCCTTACGACGTCACGGTTCGGGCCAGTCTGTGGGCAAGTGTGGCCGTGGTCGCCGTGCTGTTCGGTTGGGGCGCTTGGCAGCGGCGCTGGATCGCCGACGACGGGCTGATCGTGTTGCGTACTGTGCGAAACCTGTTGGCCGGCAACGGCCCGGTGTTCAATCAGGGCGAGCGGGTCGAGGCCAATACGTCGGTGGTGTGGACGTACGCGGTGTACGCAGCCAGCGCTGTGACCCGGCCCCTGCAATTGGAGTATGTGGCCCTGGCATTGGCGCTCGGAATGAGCCTGGCCGGTCTGGCGATGCTGATGCTGGGCACCGGTCGGTTGTTCGCTCCCAGCCTGGTGGGCCGGCGCGCGATCATGCTGCCGGCCGGCGCACTGGTCTACATCGCGGTGCCGCCGGCGCGCGACTTCGCCACGTCCGGCCTGGAAAGCGGTCTGGTAATGGCCTACCTCGGTCTGCTCTGGTGGATGTTGGTCTGCTGGTCGCAGGCCAAACGGGGACGGCCGCCGGGACGGGTGTTCGTCATCGCGCTGGCCTTCGTGGCCGGCTGTAGCGTCCTGGTGCGCCCCGAGCTTGCTCTGATCGGGGGTGGGGCGCTGATCATGATGCTGATCGCCGTGCAGGGCGGGCGGCGCCGGCTGGAGATCGTGGTGGCCGGCGGGCTGTTGCCGGTGGGCTACCAGATTTTCCGAATGGGCTACTACGGCTTGCTGTTTCCCGGCACCGCGCTGGCCAAGGACGCCGGCGGCGACAAGTGGTCGCAGGGCCTGATCTATCTGTCGAACTTCAACGGGCCCTACGCGCTGTGGGTGCCGGCGTTGCTGCTGACCGGGCTGGGGCTGGTCCTGTGGGCGTCGGCCCGCCGGGGCAAGGGCACCAGCGCCTTGCCGGCCGCCGGTGGGCCGCTTGCCCGCACCGTGCAGACCCCGTCCGCCGTCGTGGTGTTCATCCTGGTCAGCGGGCTGTTGCAGGCGCTGTACTGGATTCGGCAGGGTGGGGATTTCATGCATGGCCGGGTGCTGCTGGTCCCGCTGCTGTGTCTGCTCGCACCGGTGGCGGTGGTGCCGGTGGTGTTTCCCGAGGGCACCCGGCTGTCCCGCGAGGCCGGCTACTGGTTGGCCGGCGGGGTGAGCGCACTGTGGATGGCGATCGCGGGCTGGTCGCTATGGGCCGCCAATTCGCCCGGGATGGGCGCCGACGCCACCCGCGTCACCTACTCGGGGATCGTCGACGAGCGCCGCTTCTACTCGCAGGCAACGGGTCACGCGCACCCGCTGACGGCCGCCGACTACCTGGACTACCCCCGGATGCGCGCGGTGCTGGTGGCGTTGAACAACACCCCGGAGGGCGCGCTGCTGCTGCCGTCGGGCAACTACGACCAGTGGGACTTGGTCCCGCCCGTCGGCCCACCGATTCCACCGAAACAGCCGGGCACGCCACCGGACGGTGTGCCGCCCGCCCCACCGCCGGCAGCCCAAAAGGGCCCGCACACAGTGTTTTTCACCAACCTCGGCATGGTCGGGATGAATGTCGGGCTGGATGTCCGGGTGATCGACCAGATCGGGCTGGCCAACCCGCTCGCGGCGCACACCGCCCGGTTGCAGCACGGCCGGATCGGTCACGACAAGAACCTCTTCCCGGATTGGGTGATCGCCGACGGGCCGTGGGTGAAGTGGTATCCGGGTGTGCCGGGCTACCTGGACGCGAAATTCGTCGCGCAGGCCGAGGCAGCGTTGCAGTGCCAAGGTACCCAGCAGATGCTGAATTCGGTGCGCGCTCCGATGGGCTTCCACCGGTTCCTGTCGAATCTTGTGCACTCCTTCTCGTTCACCCGCTACCGGATCGACCGTGTTCCGCGTTA
>NZ_DASXHW010000169.1:0-4782 GCF_036488105.1 Mycobacterium sp.
ACTGCAAGGGCTTTCACCGGCAAGCAGGCCATCGTCACCGGTGCCGGCTCGGGCATCGGCGCCGCGCTGTGCCGTGCATTGGTCACCGCCGGCGCCGATGTGGTCTGCACCGACGTCGACGGCGCCGCGGCGGCCCGCACCGTCGAGAGCTTGCGAGGTCCCGGGTCAGCGACGTCGGCCATCCTCGATGTCACCGACCCGGCCGCGGTGAAGGCCGCCGTCAACGACGTCGTCGCCCGCGCCGGACGGCTCGACCTGATGTTCAACAACGCCGGAATCGCTTGGGGCGGAGACACCGAACTGCTGACGCTGGAGCAGTGGAACGCCATCATCGACGTCAACATCCGCGGCGTCGTGCACGGCGTGACCGCCGCCTACCCGGTGATGCTGCGGCAAGGCCACGGCTTCATCGTCAACACCGCATCGATGGCCGGTCTGACCGCGGCCGGCCAGATCACCAGCTACGTGATGACCAAACACGCGATCGTCGGGTTGTCGCTGGCGCTGCGCTCGGAAGCCGTTCCCCGCGGCGTGGGTGTGCTGGCGGTGTGTCCGGGCGCCGTCGAGACGCCGATTCTGGACAAGGGCGCGATCGGCGGTTTCGTCGGTCGCGACTACTACCTGCGTGGGCAGGGCATGAAGAACGCCTACAGCGCCGACCGACTGGCCCTTGACACGCTGAAGGCGATCAGCCGCAACAAGGGCCTGCTGGTCAAACCGAAGCAGGCCTACGCATCCTGGGTGTTCGCCCGGCTGGCGCCGGGTCTGTTGCAGCGCATGTCGATTCGGTTCATCGCCGATCAGCGCGAGCGCCAGGCAGCTAAACCAGCCGCTCCTTGAGGAACTCGACGACGCGTTTGCGCGCCTCGTAGGCCGGGTGACCGTCGACCTCTCGCACCTCGAGGGTCAGCACCGAATGCGCCGCCCGGCTAAACCCATGCTCATTGCCTGGGCCGGAGTCGATCTCGATCACCTCGAACGCGTCGCCGAGCCGCTCTTTGAGCGTGGTGAACCGTTCGCTCGGTGACATCAAGTCCTTGCTGAATCGCAAACCCATCGCGCACACGCCTTCCTTGGTGGCGCGGTCTTTGAATGCGTTCAGTTCCACGTCGCTGAGGCCGGCATCGCGGCGCTGGCGCGGGGTCAACGGAAACGGCGTCGACGGCTGGCTGAGCACCGGTGCCAGCACGCTGTCGTCGACCGCGGCGGCCAGCGCGAATCCGCCGGTGAAACACTGGCCGATCACACCGACGCCTTTGCCCGGTGTCGAGGCTTTGAGGTCACGAGCCAATGCGCGCAGGAAATCCGCAACCGGCCGGTGCTTGTTGGTCGCAAGCGCGGCGAATTCCCTTGCCACACAAACACGTCGGAGAGAATCAAGCGTGTAACCGACCGTGACCGGACGGCCGGGCTCGCCGAACAGCGACGGCATCGCCACGGTGAAACCGTTGTCCACCAGGTGATTTCCCAGGCCCAGCACGCCGGGATGGATGCCCGGTATCTCGGGAATCAGCACCACGCCGGGCCCCTCGCCACGGCGATAGACGTCGTGGGTATACCCGCCGCCGGTGAACGGTTTCGCCGACCAGCCGGTGAGGTCGGCTTCCGGTGCAGTCATTGAGGGTCCCTTCTCTTACCTGTGTGCGGGTAGGGGCGGCTGCGATTGAGTGGCCGCGGCCAGCGTACGAAACTCGTCGGCGTTGCCCGCACCGGTGATCGCGATCTGGGCGGGACCTGCCGGGTTATTCAGCCGCGTCGTCCACACCGGTTCAACCCCACCGTCGCCCTGGTAGGTGATCCACCGGATGCCGTCCACGTCGACGGTTCCACTGGGAAACATCGACGAGTGAATCGAACCGACCAGCTTGACTTCGTCCGCGTTGCTTTGGGTGAGGCTCAGGTACTCACCGCCCGGGCTGATGTAGCCGACGGTGGAGGTGACGGCGTGCAGCCGCTGGTGGGCCGACGGATCGGTCCGGCCATCGGGGATACCTCCGCGGCCGCCGGAGTTGGCCTGCCAGCCCCGGGGCAGCAGCGGCAACCGGACCGGGAAGCCGAGCGTCAGCGCGTCGGCCCGCAGAGCGCTGGAGGCGTCATAGGGCGGCACCGGTCCGCGGTTGATTCCACCCGGCGAAAAGGAGCACATCCCGACCATTCCGGCCAGCACGATGCAGGCCACTACCAGCGGCGCGATCGACCAGAACATGTCCCGGCCGTCCTGCAGCAGCCGGGGCTTGGCCGGTTTGGCCGTCGGCTCTGGCTGCGAGGTCACAGCACGAGTATCCCAGCTCCCGAGCGGCAACCCGCCTCTGGGACAATCGGCAACCATGACCGCAGGTTCTCGTCGCGAAGCCCCGGACCGCAACCTCGCCCTCGAGCTCGTCCGGGTCACCGAGGCAGGCGCCATGGCCGCCGGCCGCTGGGTGGGCCGCGGTGACAAAGAGGGCGGTGACGCCGCTGCCGTCGACGCGATCCGCCAACTGGTGAATTCGGTCTCGATGCGCGGCGTCGTCGTGATCGGCGAGGGTGAGAAGGACCACGCGCCGATGCTCTACAACGGCGAAGAAGTCGGCAACGGCGACGGCCCGGAATGCGATTTCGCCGTCGACCCGATCGACGGCACCACGCTGATGAGCAAGGGCATGCCCAACGCCATCTCGGTGCTCGCGGTGGCCGACCGCGGCTCCATGTTCGACCCGTCGGCGGTCTTCTACATGAACAAGATCGCCGTGGGACCCGACGCCGCCCACGTCCTCGACATCACCGCTCCGATCGCCGAGAACATCCGCGCGGTCGCCAAGGTCAAGGGGCTGTCCGTGCCGGACATGACGGTGGTCATCCTGGACCGCCCGCGGCACGCGCAGCTGATCGAGGATGTGCGGGCCACTGGGGCCCGGATCCGGCTGATCACCGACGGTGACGTGGCGGGCGCGATCGCGGCGTGCCGCCCCGGCTCCGGCACCGACATGCTGGCCGGTATCGGCGGCACCCCGGAGGGCATCATCACCGCCGCGGCCATGCGCTGCATGGGCGGCGAGATTCAGTCGCAACTGGCACCGAAGGACGACGCCGAGCGGCAGAAGGCACTCGACGCCGGTTACGACCTGGATCAGGTACTGACCACCGGCGACCTGGTGTCTGGGGAGAACGTCTTCTTCTGCGCGACCGGCGTCACCGACGGCGACCTGCTCAAGGGAGTGCGCTACGAGCCGGGCGGCTGCACCACCCAGTCGATCGTGATGCGATCCAAGTCCGGCACGCTGCGGATGGTCGAGGGGTTTCACCGCCTGACCAAGCTCAACGAATACTCGGCCATCGACTTCACCGGCGATAGCAGCGCCGCGTACCCACTGCCGTAAGCACTACCTAGCGAGACCACATATCTACCAAGACCACATATATACCAAGAAAGCCCCAAATGGCAGACACCGAATACCGCATTGAGCACGACTCCATGGGCGAGGTCAAGGTGCCCGCGAAAGCGTTGTGGCGGGCCCAGACTCAGCGCGCCGTGGAGAACTTCCCGATCTCGGGCCGCGGCCTTGAGCGCACCCAGATCCGCGCCCTGGGTCTGCTGAAGGGTGCCTGCGCGCAGGTCAACAAGGACCTCGGACTGCTGGCAGCCGACAAGGCCGACGCGATCATCGCCGCCGCCGCCGAAATCGCCGACGGCCGGCATGACGATCAGTTCCCGATCGACGTCTTCCAGACCGGGTCGGGCACCAGCTCCAACATGAACACCAACGAGGTGATCGCGAGCATCGCCGCCGCCAACGGCGTGACCGTACATCCCAATGACGATGTCAACATGTCGCAGTCGTCCAACGACACCTTTCCGACCGCCACCCACATCGCGGCCACCGAAGCCGCTGTGCGCCACCTTATCCCGGCGCTGCAAGTGCTGCACGACGCACTGGCCGGCAAAGCCCGCGAATGGCACACCGTGGTCAAGTCGGGTCGCACACACCTGATGGATGCCGTTCCGGTGACGCTGGGCCAGGAGTTCTCCGGCTACGCCCGCCAGATCGAGGCCGGTATCGAGCGGGTCCGCGCGACGTTGCCCCGGTTGGGCGAGCTGGCGATCGGCGGCACCGCGGTAGGCACCGGCCTCAACGCCCCCGAGGGGTTCGGCGCCAAGGTTGTCCAGGTGCTGGTGAAAGACACCGGGTTGACCGAACTACGCACCGCGACAAACTCTTTCGAGGCCCAGGCCGCCCGTGACGGGCTGGTCGAAGCGTCCGGCGCGCTGCGCACCATCGCGGTGTCGTTGACCAAGATCGCCAACGATGTCCGCTGGATGGGATCGGGTCCGCTGACCGGTCTGGGCGAGATCCACCTGCCAGATCTGCAGCCGGGTAGCTCGATCATGCCGGGCAAGGTCAATCCCGTTCTGCCCGAGGCGGTTACCCAGGTCGCCGCGCAGGTTATCGGCAACGACGCCGCCGTCACCGTCGGCGGCCTGTCGGGCGCATTCGAACTCAACGTCTACATCCCGATGATGGCCCGCAACGTCCTCGAGTCGTTCAAGCTGCTGACCAACGTCTCGACGTTGTTCGCCGAGCGGTGCATCGTCGGGCTCACAGCCCACGTCGAGCACCTGCGGGAGCTGGCCGAGTCGTCCCCGTCGATCGTCACGCCGCTGAACTCCGCGATCGGCTACGACGAAGCGGCCGCAGTGGCCAAGCAAGCACTCAAGGAGCGCAAGACAATTCGGCAGACCGTAATCGACCGCGGGCTGATCGGCGACAAGCTGTCCGAAGAAGAACTCGACCGTCGCCTCGA
>NZ_DASXHW010000190.1:0-33292 GCF_036488105.1 Mycobacterium sp.
GCCGGCATCCTCGATCGACATGTTCATCGAGGGCTGGGCGGAAACCATCAGCGACACCGGCTGGAAGTGGATGGCGAACTGCTCCCCGGTCGGGCTGACGGGCGTCTGGCAGCTCGACTCCGCAACCCACAGCCAGCTCGATTCGACGACCAGATTGGCCTACTGATGCGCGACGCTGCCTGGTACGCCGATCACCCGGCGGTGCGCCACATTCCGGCCGCTGCCGGCGCGGAATGGTGCCCCGCGCGGCTCGACCTATGGACGGCCGATCGCCCCTTCCAGCCGGCGGCGAAGCTGACCAAGGTCAAGCCGATCCTGGTGTTCGCCAACGAGGGCCGCTGGATCGCCGAATGCCCGGACTGTCACGCCGCGCAGCTGGCCTGCGCGACCGACCTGCGGTTCATGTGCCACTGCTGCGGCAACGGCGCCCTCGAGGGATGCTGGCGGCCGATCAAGTGGCCTGGCAACCGAGCCGCGCTCGAGCGGGCACTGTCCAGCCGGCCGACGACCAATCGCAACTGGCTGCCCGGCGAAACCGTCGCACTTATCCGAGCTGAGAACCGTGCGATGGGAGTCGGCTGATGGCCTGGACTACACCCCGCACGTGGGTCGCCGGCGAGACGATCACCGCGGCGATCATGAACACCCACGTCCGGGACAACCTCGTCGACGTCAACAACGCCCCGCGATGGTTCGGGACCGGCGGGATCGACACCGGCGCTCTCGTGGCGCCATTGCTGTTGCAGTCCGGCACGGCGTCAGTCGCGAACGCCGCCGGCGGCACGACGATCAACTTCCCGTTCACGTTTCCCAACGGCCTCGTCGCGCCGTTCGTGACCCTCAACGGCGGCGGCCGCGCAGACATCACCGGCAGCAGCCAGGTCGGAATCATCGTGAAGAACTACAACACCGCCGGCACCCAGCTCACCACCGGCACGTCGTTCGTCTTCTGGCTGGCGGTGGGTTGCTGATGAGCGACACATTCTGGTTCGCAGTCGCAGGCCTCGCCGCCGGTGTCACCGCGTTCGTCCCGCCGATCCTGTGGGCGGTCCGCAAGGGCTGGAAAGCGTTCAAGAGGCTCGTGCTGTTCCTCGACGACTACGAGGGAACCCCGGCCCGACCAGGGGTCGATGCACGCCCGGGCGTGATGGAGCGGCTCAAATCCATCGAGGCCAACCAGAAAACGCTCAGCGATGACCGTGTCGACGTCAAGAACGCGCTGGGCGCCGCGGAATCCGAATCGGCCCGCACCCGCGAGGAGGTCAAGGCAGCGCTCGTCGCGCAGGAGAAGCGGACCGCCGCGATACTCGCCGACCTCGACGTCCGACTCGGCGGGGTGGAGGAGCAGGTCGCTGTCGTGCACCACGAGGTACAGCCCAACGGCGGCAGCTCCATCAAGGACCAGATCAATCGACTCGACCCCGAATTCCCACCGGAGGAGGCCAGCCCATGACGACGATTGCACCGTGGATCGCTGACCTGTCCTTCGGCCACGACAACGTCAGCGGCGCGACGCTCAAAGCGCGCGGCTGCGTCGGCGTCATCTGTTACGCGGGGTGCGACGACACCCGCAAGAACGCCACGAAGGCGAACGTTGACGACTGGCTCGCCCACAGTCTGCTGCTCGGCGTCGTAATCGAGAACGGCGCGGAGGACATCCTGGGCGGCGCCCCAGCCGGTCATTACCTCGGCTCGAACCTCGCCACCGGCGTCAAGAGCCTCGGCTACGACCTCTCCAGCTTCGTCGGGTACCTGGCCGCCGATTGGAACACCGCAGTCGCACAGGAGAGCACGGTCGACGCGGGGATGGCCGCCTTCGCCAGCCACATCCCGATCCCGGGCCTGTACGGCAACTCCTACGCGATCGACTACATCATCAGCCACGGCCACGCCAAGCACGGCTGGCAGTCCAACTCCACCTCATTCAGCTATGGCCCGTCGCCCCACGCGGACCTGCTGCAGCGCTACAACGACCCGCGCGCTGCCGGGCTACCGGTCGACGTCAACGACATCCAGCACACCCCGCTCGGACTCATGGGAGAACGAATGACGCTCACGCAAGAGGAACTCGGCCAGATCTGGGAGCACCCGATCGCACCGGAAGACGCCACAGGCAAGCCGATCGGGCCAGCGAAGGCCGCCTCGCAGTGGCTGACGGTTGCATCGTCCGCAGCGGACCGTACCTACAACTCGCTGGCGACGCTGCCTGCCAACATCGCCACGGCCGTCGCTGCGAAGGTGCCGGGCGTCAGCGAGACCGCGCTCGTCGCCGACCTGACCCCGGTCATCAACGCGGCCGTCGCCGCACACCCCGCCGGGCAGCCGGACGCGAACGCACTCGCGATCGCCATGGCGCCCGTACTCGCCCAGCACATCCAACTCACCGCCCACTAAGGAGAACAACATGAAGCTGCCCAAGATCGCCACCGTCCGCAAGGCCATCGTCCCGGTCCTCGGCGGTGTCGCCGAGCTCGTGTCCCTCGGATTCGTGCACGGCACCGCGCTGACCATCGCGACCTGCGTCATCTCGGTCGCCACGGCCCTCGGCGTGTACCGGGTGCCCAACGCCAAAACCCCGGTCACCCCGCCAGCAGCGTGACCCTCAGCATCGCCGACCTGGACGAGTTCCTGCTCGCTGCCCCGCCCGTGGGCAGCCTGGACATGATCCGGTCGTTCTACGCGCCGATCGACAAGGTCCCGTTGGTGCTCCAGAGGGTCATCGGCTCCGCGCTGCATTCGGTCGTCGTGTCGATGTTCGGCTACGACGACGACAAGCTCGCGGCGATGCTCGACAGCGCGCTGCTGAACCCGAATATGCACGTGCAGATCACCCTCGACTCGTCGCAGGCCGGCGGGGTTCACGAGAAGGCGATCCTCGAGAAGTTCAAGCACGAGATGACCGGCAACTCGGTGGCGATCGGGCGCTCCGAGAAGGGCGCCATCGTGCACCGCAAGATGGTCATCGTCGACGGCCTGTGGTGGATCGGCGGCTCGACGAACTGGAGCACCAGCGGCGAGACGCTGCAGGACAACGAGCTCACCGTCGTCCGCGATGCGATGCATTGCGCGAGGGCACGGTCGGTCCTCGACATCGCCCACGACCACATCCTCGAAGTCATGGCAGCAAAGGCGGCGTGATGACCTGGTTCAACTGGTACTGGGCCGGATTCCTGCTGATCGGATTCGGCGGGGTGGAGACGGTCGCGATCGTCACCAAGCATCCCGAGTGGACGCTGTCCGAGGCCATCTGGCGTTGGTGCAACGTGCTCCCGGGCCAAACGGTCTGGCAGTGGGGCACAGCCCACGTCCTCCTGACCGGTTTCATGATCTGGCTTTCCGTGCACCTCGTGTTCGCGATCTGGCGATGAGCCGAAAGGAAGTTTTGGTGTGAGGATTCTCGTGATCGGCCTGGCGCTGCCTGGCGCTGGCGCAGTGGCGATGTGGCTCTGGATCCGGAGCTGGACCAAGCTCTATGCCGAAGGACTCACAGACGTCCCGCCACCCGGCATCAGCCTGGCTATTCGGTCGGCCGAAAACTGCGGCGGGTCCGATGACTAACGCCTACGGCTGGATCAAGGACGATCACGACCCACGTGACCTGACCTACGCTGCGCCGGCGCCCGTGATCGCGCAGCTGCCCGCGCTGGTCGACCTGTCCACCGCCCCGGCGATGCCGCCGATCTGGAATCAGGAGCAGCTCGGCTCGTGCACCGCGCACGGCACCCTGGGCTGCTTCCTGTTCGCGGCCAACAAGCTCGGCGCCGGCGACCCGATGCTGTCGCGGCTGCAGCTGTACTACAACACACGCGCCATCGAAGGCACCGTCGGCCAGGACGCCGGCGGCCAGATCCGCGACGCGATCAAGGCGACCACGCTCGGCATCGCGCCCGAGTCGCTGTGGCCATACGACATCGACAAGTTCACGGTCCAGCCACCGCCCGAGGTTGTGCAGGCGGCAGCGGCCAACGTCGACGTCGATTACCGGCGGGTCCCGCAGGATCTGACTCACATGCGGGCCTGTCTCGCCGAGGGATTCCCGATCGACATCGGCTTCACCGTCTTCGAGTCCTTCGAGTCGCCCGAGGTTGCGGCCACAGGCGTCGTGCCGATGCCTCAGCGGGGTGAGCAGATCGTGGGCGGGCACTGTGTCGCCGTGGTCGGCTACGACGACGCCAAGGGGATGTTCCTGGTCCGCAACAGTTGGGGCACCGACTGGGGAATCAACGGCCACTTCCTGATGCCCTACACATTCCTGACCGACCCAGACCTGGCCTCGGACTTCTGGACGATCCGCTCGGCAACCTGACCGCACGACAAAACGGAACCGCCCCGCTCGGCTACGGCCGGGTGGGGCGGTTTTCGTGTGTCTGGACATCGAGTGGGCATTGCATCACCAGCGGGTTGCGGGTGATGAGGGTATGCCCGGGCGGCGGGTAGAACTCACGGCTGTGCCGGGTCTGCCACCACTTACCGGCGGCACCGCAACGAGGGCAGGGCGTCGAGTCGGTTGCGCCGAAGTACATGCCGGTCATGGTAACGCCGGCGTTCGGGGGGTCCGGTGATTCATGTCGTACATGGCCGCAGCGGTCAGTCCACCCGCGGCGATGAGCAAGCCGCCCGCGACGGTCACGGCCAGGGCGATGGGCTTGCGATCGCCGGTCGCCGCACTGCAGTCGGCAACGACCGTGCTCGGCGAGCCGTTCACCTCGTTGGTGAGGTCACGGCTGGCCGCCGTGGCGGACTGTGGGCTGAACGCCGAGCCGCAGCTCAACCCGTCACGACTGACGGTCGCGAGGCCGAGGATGAGTCCGACCGCGACGAGCACTAGACCAAACAGAGCCAGCAGACCGCCGATGAGCTTCATGTGGCACAGGGTGGCACACCTGACGGGGATCGAACACCGATCGATACCATCCTGCAACATTGCTGACGGGATTGCTTACACCGTCATCCCCTGTGACCCCTGACCCCTTGTAACCGTTGAGCCGCCTCGGAGAATCGAACTCCGGACCTTCTCATTACGAGTGAATATGTTAGTCTCAGACGGCTCCCGAATGGCCGAGGTTCAGGCTCAGAGCCCCCGTATTCATTGGGCAGGCGCTTACGGTAGCGTCCGGTGCCTTATGCTGGACTTTGCTTACAGGATTGCTTACACGGGGAGGCCCGCTGTGACCACCGAGCGGAAGCGCCGGCAGTACGGCACCGGCTCGATCTACCAGCGCGAGGTCGACGGCCGCTGGTTCGGATCGATCCTCCAGGGCTACAACGCCAACGGCACGCGCCGCCGGATCACGGTCTCCTGCTCCGCCGAGCAGGGCGAGGCCGAGGTCAAGCGCCGGCTCAAGGCCAAGCAGAAGCAGATCGCCGCCGAGGGCGTGCCCACCGCCGGCGTCTCGGCGTTCACCACGGTCAAGAGCTGGGCCGACGTCTGGCTCGAGCAGACCGAGCGGCACCTGCGCCCGAAGTCGTGGGCGACCGACCGCTCAGCCGTGCGCCGCTGGATCGTGCCGACGATCGGGCAGAAACGCCTCGACACCCTGACGCCCGGCGACGTGCGCTCGGTGGCGATCGCCATCCGCAAGGCCGGCCGCTCGAGCTCGACGGCGCTGCGAGCTCAGGTCGTGCTGACCAAGATGCTCAAGGACGCGATCGTCGAGGGCCACCAAGTGCCGCCGCGGGTGCTGATGGTCGACGCTCCGGCGGCCGCGGTGTCCGACCGCGACGCCATCGAGATAACCGACGCGCTCGACCTGCTGCGGTTGGCCCTGGATCTGCCGGACGGTTCGCGCTGGGTCGCGGCGTTCCTGCAGGGCATGCGCCAGGGCGAGTGTCTCGGCCTGACCTGGCCCGCGGTGGACACCGCCAAGGGTGTCATCGACATCAGCTGGCAACTGCAGGCCCTGCCCTATGTCTCGGGCCGCTCGGGAGCGCTGCGGGTTCCTGATGGGTACGAGTACCGCCAGCTCGACGGTGCGCTGTGCCTGACACGTCCCAAGACTGAGAAGGGCCAGCGGCTCATTCCGCTCGTGCCGTGGATGGCGGCCGCACTGGCCCAGTGGCGCGCGATCGCGCCGGAGTCGCCGCACGGGCTGATCTGGCCCCGTCCGGACGGTCGTCCGCAGACCGCCTCGGCCGACTCCGCAGCGTGGCGCGATCTGCAGGACGCGGCCCAGGTCGCGAAGCTCGACGGCACCGTCGGGCGGCGCTACCAGCTGCACGAGGCCCGACACACCACGGCGACCCTGCTGCTCGAGGCGAACATCGACACCGAGGTGATCAAGGCGATCCTCGGGCACTCGTCGATCGTGACGACGAAGGGTTATCAGCACGTCTCGCAGGCGCTCGCCCGGAAGGCGATGGACGGCCTGGCCCAGGTTCTGCAGTTGCCTAGTTAGCGGTCACGGAGGTGCTCCATGAGCCGCAGGAGCGTCTCGCGCTGCTCGGGGGTCAGCTCGGCCCACAGCTCGCGCAAGCGGACCATCTCGGGCTCGGTGCGCTTCTGTGGCCGTCCGCCCTGGGACACCCGCTCGGCTGATCCTGATTCCCAATCCATGATCTGATCAACGAGAAAGAGGGTGTCCGGGTCGTAACCCTCGCGATAACCCTTCTCGATGTTTCGCACCTGGGCCGGGGACATGCCGACGACGGCGCCGAAATCACGCTGGGTGAGCTTGCGCGCCAGTCGCTCCCGCCGGAACAACTCCCCGAGTTTGGCCCAGCCCGCGCGCGTCACGACTGACGTATACGGCCTGTTCGACAGATCCGCCTGGTGACACACCTTGTTAGCTCGCCGTAACGCCAGGAGCGCTACCGAGCGCTAACCCCCGTTCAGCAAGAAGGGGTCAACTGGCAGATCGGATTCGAGTGCGGGATTTCCTCGAGCGGTGACCCTGCGTACAGGATGGCGACCAGCAGGCCGGCGGCGGCTGTGCGCTTGAGTCCGCGCATGCGTCGGGTGTGAGCCCGGGCTCTGGCTGTCTGGTAAACGAACTCGTGGTATGGATGGGTCTGTCTGCTCATGTCGGCGTATAACTCCCTGTGCAACGCGGCGCGGCGAACCCCCTAAGTAAGGGCGCGCGCACCGATAGTTACACAACGTTGGGAGCCTGTTAAGTCAGGATGCCGATCTTTTTGCTTTCGTGCTCTTGGTTGAGGGTTGTACTGAGACTCTGATCGTCTCGCCGCCCGCCCGGATGTTGGCCAGGAACACGAGGAAGTCGCGGATCAGCTTCTCCTCCTCCGCATTCTCGGCCAGCACCGTCACCGCAGCGCTGACGCTCGGCGGCCGCGGCGGCACGGCGGCGGACTTGACCACGGTGAAGTCCTCCGCCGTGCCCCACCCCATCTCGAGCAGCAATTGGCCGAGGGTGACGCCGAGCTGATCGGCGACGAGGCGGATCTGCAGCAGCGTCGGCGATTGGCCCCTGGCCCATTTGTAGTACTGCGCGGCGTCCATCCCCCTGCTCTTGAGAAAAGAGCGCACGCTGGTGGCATCGCTCAGCCGGTCGATGTAGGCCGCCAGCGCTGGGCCTGACCAGTTCTCGGTGTCACGCATAGGTGACATCCTCCCGCAACATTGCCCCCACGTGCAACAGGAACGTGCCTTACCTGTGTCACTTATACGTAACTACCTGGGCGTGTCACCTTTACGTGTAGGTGACACGTGTGTAGGTTCTCGGTCATGCCCTCACGCTCCATGACGGACCGCTCACCCAAGGTGCTGCTCAAAACCGACGCTTGGTTTGAACAGTGCGAGCGAGCGAATCTCCTAACCGATCTGCAACGGGCGAAAGCGCTAGGAGTCACCCGTAAGTCGATCAACGAGGTGCAGAACGGGCACACGCTGCCGGGCAACAAGTTCATCGCCGGCGCCATGCTCGCCTTCGGGGCGCACTGCTTCCCGGTCATCTTCGACGCGGTGGACGCATGACCGCGCCGGCCAAGATCGCCTACGGCATCGCCGCAGCGGCCGAGGCCGTGTCTGTCTCGACTGACTACATCCGCCGCGAGATCCACGCCGGCAACCTGCGCGCTCACATGATCGGCGCGAAGTACCTGATCGACATCGACGACCTGCACGCCTGGGTCAAACGACTGCCGGAAGCAACCTAACCCGGCCCCTCTCAAACAGCAGAGCCGCCACCCCCTCGAAGGAATAGCGGCCCTACCGACAACGAATCGAGGATAGCAATGGACAAGCCCAATGCCTGGCAGCACATGACGCTGGGCGCGCTGCAGAACCGCATGATCTACGGCGGCACGGTGCCCGCGGCCGTCAAGGCCGATCGGCGGATCAAGAACCGCGTGGCCCGCAAGTCCCGTCGCATCAATCGGGGCAACCGATGATGCGCCTGTCCCGCCGGCTGCTGGTCATCCCGGTCGCCCTCGCTATCCCGGCGATGCTGGCCTGCGCGACACCGCGCCAGGTGCAGCCGCGCCCGACGCCCTCACCCACCTACTCCTGCGACCACGGCGGCCCCGGGCAGTACGTCCACGGCCAGCACTGCATCGGGTCCACCTCAACGAAAGTAGCCACGCCATGGCCGACAACGTCCACGGGTTCATCGACGAGTCACACGTCCTCACCGACCAGCAGCTCCACGAGCTCGTCGGCTCCGCCTGCGACGTCGAGCGCGCCCGCGAGCACCCGGATTCCAGTCAGCATCCCGCCGAGTACATCGGCAAGCACGCCAGCCTCGACGCCACCGATCGTCCGGACAACGGCTACGCGCCCAAACGGGTCAACGAGCGCCAGCAGGTCGAGCTCCGCTACTTCACGGCCGGTTCCCGCTGGCGCGCATTCGCCGTCGCCGTCTAGCTCAATCGGCACTGCGCTAGCCGGCCACCTAGCACGCCCGGCGGGGGCCGGAAGCGGTCTCCCGTCCGCAACAGCGCCAGCCCCCGCCGCGGCTCTTGCCTCGACCGGCGTCGACCTGCGCCTGCCTCTCATCGCGGCGGTCGCGGCCATCCTCGTCGGGCTTCTGACCTGGCTCGCCAACCTGCCGCACCGCAAAGACCCGCCCGCTGACCACGGCCCGATCCGCAAGAGCAGGAGCTTGTGATGGACGTCCTCCCCACCCTCCACGATCCCGGCCTCGAGCTGGCCATGCGCCTGCACTCGCGCGCCGTCGACCTGGACGAGCTGCACGAGCACCGCGAAGCCCGCGAGCTGCGCGCCAAGGCCGTGCACCTGCTCGACACCATCGACCGCCAGGACGTCGCCGAAGAAACCACCGCCGAGGACCTGACCTCTTCGATCCGGCCGGCTGCCAAGTCGTTCGACTTCGCCGAGTTCCAGGCCACCGAGGCCGCCCGGCGTCGGCGGCTGGCCTGGAAGGTGCTGGGCTGCGCCGCGCTGTTCACGGTCGGCTTCTGGCTGGCCGTCGGCCTGTTGGTGTCGGTGTACTCATGAGCACCGCGATCACGCCGGCGCCCGACAGCCGCCTAGAACAGCTCGTCTCCCAGTACGAGATGGCCCAGGCCGAGGCGAAGAAAGCCGCCGACGACCTCAAGGCGATCACCGACGCCATCAAGCTCGAGATGACCAACGCCGCGCCCGGCGAGACCGAGATTGACCTGGTCAGCGACCAGCTGGCCCGACCGCTGCGCCTGTCCAACGTGACCGGCTGGCGGGTGGACGCCAAGAAGCTCAAGGCCGAGGCCCCCGAGGTCTACGTCCGCTACGCGGTGCAGACCTCGAGCTGGCGGCTCGCCCCGGTGTCGCGATGACCGGCGCAGAGCACTACGCCCAGGCCGAGCAGCTGCTCGAGATGGCGACCGATCACACCGCGACCGACTACGCCCACGAGAGCTACTTGCTGGCCGCTGCGCAGGTCCACGCCACCCTGGCCCTCGCGTCCGCGACTGACAGCGGCAAGTACGGAACGTTGCGCAGGCTGTCATGAAGTCCAGCGACAACTTCCCGGTCATCGACCTGGCGCTCACGCCCGTCAACGAGGCTACCGAGCACCGCGCCGCGCTGGCCGTCTGCTCGATGGCCACCAACACCGACGACGCGCGCACGGTGCTCGAAGCGCTCGGCCTGGTCGCGCCGGCTGCGAAGGCCCGCGCGGGTCGGCGCCGTAACCGATACGCGCGGTGCAGCGCATGACCGCCGTCGACGTCGAGAAGATCGACGTGTTCGACCTGCATCTTTGTCCTGTCTGCCGCGCGCCGTTCAGGTCCGGGCCGCAGCTGGGCGGGCACGTCGCAAGCGTGCATCCGAACGCCAACCCACGCAGCGGTAAGTGGCGCCGCAAGAACGTGTTCACCACGTGGTTCGACGACGTGCCGCGGAGCCGTCAACCGCGCGCAGGAAGCCTCAAACGCTCCACCGACACCTGGCCCGGCAAGGCATGACAGCCGTCAATATCAGCCCCGCGGAGTTCATGTCGACAGCGCCGGCGCCGCTGAATGGCAGCTCGGCCTGGGCATCGCGCTACGCGGCAGAGCTGCGCCGGGTGTTCACCGAGCACGCCGCCCGGGCGCCGCGCAGCCTGCAGTCACACCTGGGCCCGTCCGAGCTGGGCGAGCCGTGTGACCGGCAGGTGGCGGGCAAGATGGCCCGGCTTCCTGCCACCAACCACGTGCTGGACCCCTGGCCCTCGATCGTCGGCACCGCCTGTCACGCCTGGGCGGCCGATGCTTTCACGGCCGACAACGTGCGGCACAACGTCCTGCGGTGGGTGGCCGAGCAACGGGTCACCCCGCACCCCGATCACCCCGGCACCGCCGACCTGTACGACGCGGCCGAGCAAGCGGTGGTCGACCACAAGTTTCTCGCCGAGTCGTCAATGGCCAAGGTCAGATCGGCCAACGGCCCGTCGAGGAAGTACGTCGTGCAGCTCGTGCTGTACGGCGAGGGGTACCGGCGCATGGGCTTGCCCGTCCGCCGGGTCGTGCTGGCGGCATACCCGCGCACCGCGTCGAGCCTTGACGGGCTCTACGTCTGGGAGCGGACATACACCAGCGCCGACGACCTCCTGCTGCAGGAGGTTTTCGCCCAGACAGCACACCGCCAGCAATTGGCGGAGCAACTGATCAACGGCCGGCTATCGCTCAACGACATCCCACTGACACCTGACTCGGACAGCTGTTACTTCTGCCCGTTCTACCGGCCGCAGTCCGCACGAGACGGCGGTCCCGGATGCCCCGGGACCGCCACCCCCAAGACGCTCTGAAAGGAGCCCTGCAATGACGAACAACATCACTGAGCCCCTGCGCCTCGCTGTCGGTAGCCACGCCGCAGGCAGCGGTAAGGGCTGCGCCATGAACCTCATCAGCTGGGAGTCCGGCGACACCACGATCACCGACTTGCCCAGCTGCGCCGACCCGATGCTGGCCCGGATCGTGCAGGGGGTCAACGACAACATCTGCACGCACCGTGACGGCGATCTGCTCTGCCCGCCCTGCTCGATGCTCGTCCTCGAGCTCGGACACCGGACGGTCGGAACAGGGACGCTGGCGCTGACCGAGCACGAGCGCCACATCGTGTGGGTCAAGGTCGCAGTCGACCAGGCGCGATCGGTTCTTCATCTGGTACCGGACACCCGCAGGGACAGAGCGCTGCGCGCAATCGAAGCAACCGAGCTAATGGATCTCGGACCCCAGTCCTGAAAACGCCGCCAACGCCGCCGCCTACGCCGCCGCCTACGCCGCCGCCTACGCCGCCGACGCAGTTGGACAGACGGGAGCTCGTCTGTCCCAAGCTCAACGCGCCTTCGACTTGTTCGAGGCGCTCACCGAACACGTGCAGCCGGTCATCAGCGACGAACAGATCGCCGAGGCCTACGCCTGCATGCTCACCGCCCGCTGAGAATCGAAAGGACATCCTCGTCATGACCCAGCCCACCTATCCCGGTTTCCCGCCAACGCCGCCGCCTACGCCGCCGACGCAGTACCCGGCGCAACCGAGCTACCCGGCCGCGCCGGGGCAACTGCCTCAGTACCCGCAGCAGGGGTACCCGCAGCAGCCCCAGTACCCACCGCAATACCCCCAGGC
Organism: Mycobacterium sp.; assembly: GCF_036488105.1. Lineage (GTDB taxonomy): Bacteria > Actinomycetota > Actinomycetes > Mycobacteriales > Mycobacteriaceae > Mycobacterium. Next base: position 12,002 of record NZ_DASXHW010000190.1, read on the forward strand.
GCAGGGCTACCCGCAGCCCCAGATGGCGCCGCCCGCCCAGCCGCTGGCCACCGGCAGCATCGACGACTTCTTCAACCAGCCCTCGGCCGGCGGCGGGAAGTCGCTGGCGTTCAAGGTGATCGGCACCCGGTTCGTCGGTGTCGTCACGCGGCCTCTGGGCCCCGGCGACATCCAGCAGCAGACCGACACCCTGCAGCGGCCCCAGTTCTTCAAGGACGGCCGGCCGAAGTTCGTGATGAAGGTCCCGCTGCAGATGTACCCGAGCGCCGAGCACCCGGACGGGCTGGGCACCTGGTTCGTCAAGGGCCAGGCGCGCGACGAGCTGGTGCGCGCGATGAGCGAGGTCGGTGCGCCGGCCGGACCGCCGGAGGCCGGCTCGATCATCGACATCACCTATGTCAGCGATCGGCAGGCGGGCGCGGGGATGAACCCGGCCAAGCAGTTCCAGGTCATCTACACCCGCCCGGACGGCGCCGCTCCGGCACCTGCACCCCAGCAAGCGGCTCCGGCCGCCCAGCCGGAGGCTCCGGTCCAGCAGTACGCCCAGCCGCCGCAGCCAGAGCAGGCGTACGCGCCACCGGCGACGGCTCCGTCGTTGCCGTTCCCGCAGCCGCCACCGGCAGCTCAGCAGCCCGCACAGCAGGTCCCAGCAGCACCGGCACCTCAGCCGCCGGCAGACCTCTCGCCGGAGCAGCAGCAATTGCTCGCGCGTCTCACAGGCACACCGAGCGGCTGACCCCCACCCGAGCACCCTGCCGACTTCCCCGCGGCAGGGTGCTCGGTCCCCCAAACCATCGACCGCGAAAGGAGGGGAATCGCCATGTCCACAACCGCCATCCACGCCGAGTTGACCCAGGCAGGCGACCGCATTGTGCTGGTTGCCGCCGGGCCGATCGCCGACGTCGCGTACGCGGCCAAGCAGCTGGGCCAGATGACGCCGCTGATCAAGCAGAGCGACCCCAAGGGCGCTTTGGTGCTGCCGGCGACCTGGCCCGCGGTCGTGCAGCTCGCGGCGATCTACGGCGGCGCGTGGGTGCCCGGGCCGCGGCTGCAGGACTGGATCAACCAACAGGCCGGCGTCCGGAGCGCACAGGCCCGCGACTCCCTGCAGATCGACGTGCCGCAGCACCTGACACCGCGCCCCTATCAGGTCGACGGCGCGCTGCTCATCGCCAGCACCGGGCACGCCATGATCACCGACGAGCCCGGCACCGGCAAGACGATCACCACCATCCTCGGCCTGGCCGAATGGTCCCAGGACTTCGACGGCATGAACCTGCCGATCCTGATCGTCTGCCCGGCCAGTGTCGTCGACCCGTGGGTGGAGGCGTTCCGCAACTGGGCGCCCTACTGGACGACCACCGCCTGGCGCGGCTCACCGAAGCGCCGGCGCGAGATGATCGGCACGGCCGACGTCTACGTCACCAGCTATGACACCGCGCGGATGGACGCCGGCGACACCAACCCCGGCAAGTCCCCGCTGATCGCGCTCAACCCGGTCGCCCTGGTCGCCGACGAGTGCCACCTGATCAAGAACCCGCAGGCGGCCCGTAGTCAGGCCGTGCGCCGGCTGGCCCGCAACGTCAAGGCGTTCGTGGCACTGAGCGGCACGCCGATCACCCATCACCCCGCCGACCTCTGGCCCACCCTGGTGTGCCTTGCGCCGGGCGCGTGGCCCTCGCGGGAGCGCTGGGTCAACCGCTACTGCCTTACCGTGCCCGCCGACTACGGCGAGATGATCCTGGGCCTCAACCCGGGCACCGAGGCCGAGTTCCGGCTGTCGCTGCTCGGCCAGCAGCGCCGCGTCGCCAAGGCAGACGTGCTCGACCAGCTGCCCCCGAAGGTCTACTCGGTGCGCACCGTCGAACTGCCCGGCCCCTACCGCAAGGCATACGACGCGATGGAGCACGACATGCTCGCGCAGATGCCCGACGGCAGCGAGATCTCGGTCATGAGCGTGCTGGCCCAGCTCACCCGGCTCTCGCAGCTGGCCAGCGCGGCCGCCGACGTCACGGTCACCGTCGAGCAGGTCGAGGACGGCACCGAGAAGGAACACGTCTCGGTCCGGCTGGCCGCACCGTCCTGGAAGGTCGACGCGCTGCTCGAGGTGCTCGAGGAGCGCCCCGGCAAGCAGACCGTGGCCTTCGCCCCCAGCGCACAGCTGATGCGCCTGGCGGCCGACTCAGCCACCAAGGCCGGATACCGGGTCGGCTACATCATCGGCGGCCAGTCGATGAAGGACCGCACCGACACCGTGGCCCAGTTCCAGGCCGGCGAGCTGGACCTGATCTGCGCCACCACCGGCGCCGGCGGTGTCGGCATCACTCTTACCGCGGCCTCCACCGTGGTGTTCCTGCAGCGGCCCTGGTCGCTGGTGGAGAGCCTGCAGGCCGAGGACCGCTGCCACCGGATCGGCTCGGAGATCCACGACTCGATCGAGATCGTCGACATCGTCGCGGCCAACACCATCGACACCCGCGTGCGATCGGTCCTGCGCGAGAAGGCCGGCCAGCTCGCCGACCTCGTCCAGGACCCGCGCATCGTCGCCGAGCTGCTCGGTGGCGCATCCATCCGCCAACTCCGAAAGGCGTCCTAGCCATGGCGAGCAACTTGAGCCTGACACTGACCATCGACCCCGATGCGGCTGCCCGAAGCGCCTATGAGTCGTTCATCAGATACAACGCCCAGCCAAAACGCTGGACAGACTTGAACGCCAACACGAGGCTCGCCTGGCGGCGCATCGCGCTGTCGGTCCTGCCGCACGTCACCGCCGTGGACAAGCCATGAGCGCGCCGGCGTTCGTGACCTGCCTGTGCACCCACACGCAGCGGCGCCACGTCGACCAAGAGGGCGCTTGCGTCGCCGCGGGCTGCGGCTGCATGGACTTCCGCGAGACCGACGCTCCGGTCGACCTGGAGAAGCGCCACGATGCGCCAAAGACAGTGCTGGGCACGATGCTGGCGAAGGGCGGGTATGCGAGCTCCGACGCCGAAATGACACTGCCGGTCGTGCCGCCGGGACCCGCTCAAGGTGCATCGCCGCGCATCCAGAACCCGGCCGCGGCGTCTCTGCCGTTGCCGCCGAGCGTCGAACCGGCACGCAAGCCGACGGTGTTCGCCACGATGCAGCCGTCAGCGTTTGCCGCGCCGCAGGCGCCGGGGCGCAGCGTGCTGCGCGACGGTCTGGCCTCGCCTAAGGTCCGTACCCGCCAGCTCGCCGAGAAGATCCAGAGTCTCCTGGCCGACCTCAAGGACCGGCTGCTGAGCGAGACCGCTGAGGCGATCGCCAAGGCCGAGACCGACCGGCAGCGCGCCCAGGCCCAGCAGGAGATCGCCGAGCTCGAGGAGAAGCTGCGAGCGGCCCGGGCGCTGCTCAGGGGCGCACCTGCCGACGCTGAACGAGAGCCCCGGCCTCGTACGCCCGAGGCACCGGCGCCGTGCCCGCACTGCCCGAAGGTGAATCGCTCCAAGTCCGGCCTGATGAGTCACATCCGCTCGGCGCACCCAGACGTTGACGAGGCCGAGTCGTGACCGTGCTGCTGATCGCTGCCGTGCCCGTGTTCGCGGCGATCCTCACCGCCATCGCGATCGACATCCACCGTGAGCGCAAGGGCGAACCGCCGCTGTGGGGCGAGCCCCGATGACGCTCCCGACGGAGCCCCTCTGCGAGTACTCGGTGCATTGGTGGGACGTCGACATAGACGAGACCTGCCGTCGCCCTCTCGGTCACCACGGCCATCACACCGACGGGCTCTGGTACTTCGACGACAACGGCCTGCGGGTCCCACACGGAGCAGAGGACGACTCATGACCAGCACCCTCGTGATCGGGATCGACCCCGGTCCCACCACGGGCATCGTCGCGCTGCTGTTCAGCGACGTCGACGCGATGTCCGATCCGGTGATCCTGCAGTGCGATCACTACAGCACGATGTTCTTCGCAGACGTGATCGCGCACGGCTTCATGCAGCCGACAAAAACGATCGTGGCCGTCGAGCAGTTCGTGGTCGGCCCGCGCAGCGGCCGCTCGGGCAGCGCCGAAGCCGGCCGGATCACCCGCAACCTGATCGGCGCGCTGTCCGCCGAGTTCGGCGACGACGTCGTGCTGCGGGCGGCCGGCCAGGTCAAGCCGTGGGCCACCGACCGCAAGCTCGCCGCAGCCGGCCTGCTCGATCCCACCGCGGGCATGGGCCACGCCCGGGACGCTGCCCGGCACGCGCTCTACGCGGCCGTGCAGAGCGGATTCCGCGACCCGATGAGCAAAGCGGCGCTGCGATGACGGCCTCTCGCGGCACGACCAATCGCAACGACCGCGGATCGTCGGCCGACCGGCTCGCTCGCCGTATCTGGCTGATCGAGACGTTCCGAGCAGACTGCGATGTCGTCGTCGATACAGACGGCTACGTCAACTCGGTCTGGATCAACGACGGCGTCCCAGCATGCCGGTGCTACCGGTGCGGACGTTTGCTCACCGCCGACACGGTGACTGTCGACCGGATCATTCCCGGTTGCCTCGGCGGCACCTACCGGCGCAACAACATCCGGCCGGCATGCGGGCTGTGCAACAGCGTCACCGGTGCAGTGCTGGCCCGCCGCACAAAGGTCGAGGCGTCAGCATGAACCCCTTCACCGCGGCCTATCACGGCACCTGCGCCGAATGCCTCGAGCCGATCGTGCCCGGCCAGGAGGTCGTCTACAACCTGCGCGACGACCTGGTGCACGTCGACTGCCCGACACCGGCCCTTACCGCGGCCGACCTGGCGCCCGGTGAGAAGCCGTGCGGGCGCTGCTGGACCGTGCACGCCGGGCTGTGTGCGTGATGGCCACCAGGATGCGTTGCGGTGACTGCGGTTACTCCACCCGGCCGCTACGCCCCAACCAGGCGCGGATGGCCCTCGATCGGCACTCCTGCGAGCTCAAGCTGGCCCGTGACGCGCGTTACGCCCGCCGCCGGCGCAAGCTGCAGACAGCCGGCGAGACGCGGCCGTGTCTGCACAAGATCGCCGACCACCAGCACGGCACCCACGCCTGCTACGTGCTCGACGTCTGCCGCTGCCTGCCCTGCAAGCTGGCCAACCGGGAGTACGAGAACACCCGTGCCAGGAAGCATCTCTACGGCCGCTTCGACGGGCTGATCGACGCCGAGCCGACCCGCCAGCACGTGCTCGCGCTGCAGGCCGCCGGCATCGGGCTCAAGCAGATCACACGCCTCGGTGGTCCGTCGAGCGGCGTGATGAACAAGCTGATGTACGGCCACCCCAACGCCGACGGCACCAGGCGCCCGCCGGCGCGCCGGATCAAGCCGGAGACGGCTCAGCGCATCCTCGCCATACCGATTAGCCCCGAGACGATGGCCGGCGGCCAGTGTGTTCCCAGCATCGGCACCCATCGGCGACTGCAGGCCCTCGTGGCGATCGGCTGGTCGCAGTCCAAGCTTGCCGATCGCCTCGGCCTGGAGCGCGGCAACTTCGGCGGCATGATGCAGCGCGACAGCGTGCAGCTGACCACGCACCGCGCTGTGGCCGCGCTGTATGAGCAGCTCTGGAACACACTTCCGCCGCGTGATACGCACCGGGACAAGATCGCCTACTCCCGCAGCATCGGCTACGCCAAGCAGCACAACTGGCTGCCGCCGCTGGCCTGGGACGACGACGAGCTGGACGACCCGACAGCCAGGGCTGACATCGAGCTCCCGCCGGTGACGATCGACGAGATCGCGGTGCACCGCATCATGAACGGCTCGCTGCGCGTCCCGCTCCGCAGCAGGAGCCCCGAACGCATCGAGGCCATCCGGCAGCTGGCCGACCAGGGGCTGAACGACAGCCAAATAGGCCAGCGCGTCGGACTGCCCGGCAACAGCATCAGCCAGGTCCGCAGACGCCACGACATCCCGGCAGCGATGCCCTCAGGAAGGACCGTATGAACCTGCGCCCGTTCGCCGACGCCGTGGCGACCTACGCCCTGGCGGGGTGGCCTGTCGTCCCGGTGCCTCCGGAGACCAAGACGCCGCCGCCGGCCGGCTATACCGGGGCGAGCGGCGTCGACGCCGACCCGGAGCAGCTGGTGCGCTGGGCGGGCAGCCACGCCGACAGCTCGATCGCCGTCCGGATGCCTGAGGGCGTGATCGGCATCGACGTCGACGAGTACGTCAAAGGCAGCGTCACCAAGCACGGCGCCGCGACCGTCAACGACGCCTGGCAGCGCTGGGGGCCGCTGCCCGCCACCTGGTCGAGCACCGCACGCGGCAGCGACACCGGCCCGGGCCCGAGCCAGATCATGTTCTACCGGGTCCCGGTGGACCGCTACGCCACGGTGCTCGGCCCGGACGTCGAGATCATCCAGCGCCACCACCGCTACGCCGTCGTCTGGCCCTCGGTGCACGTCGGCGCCGGCGCGATCTACCGGTGGTATGACCCGCAGGGGCTGGCCTGCGAGCCGCCCAAGCCCACCGAGCTGCCCGAACTGCCGCAGGCCTGGGTGGACGGCCTGCGCGAGGGCGCGGCCGGCGCCAGCGACCTGGCAGCGCCGCAGTCGGCCGGCGAGGCGATGTGGTCGGCGATCTTCTACGACGATCGGCCCGCCTGCGCGCAGATGGCCAGCGCCCTGCTCGACGCCCAGCGCCTCATCGAGGCCTCCACCAGCGGCACCCGCCACGACGCGGCCGACGACCGGGCCTGGAACCTGATCCAGCTCTCAGCCGACGGGCACCCCGGCCTGGGCGCCGCGTTCGCCGAGCTCAGCGCGCTGTGGGAGCAGATCACCGCCGGCGAGGACCGCGGCGAGGAGTGGCTGCGGATGTTCGTCACCGCCGCCCGCAAGGCCGTCACCCGCCTGGCCCGCACCACCCCGGTCGACCGTGACCCGTGCTTCGAGGCGATGGGCCTCACCCTCGTGCCCGCACCCGCACCGGGAACCGTGCCGGGCGCTGACCCGGCCGAGCCGATCGCGCCGCCGCGCCCGTGGAGCACCCGGGAGATCATCGGCGCGCAGCTGTTCGACCCGCCCTTCCACTTGGACCACCCGCTGGGCCAGTGCGTGCTCGAGCGGATGTATCCGGTGATGCGCTACGCCTACGACTCGCACGGCTGGCTGCGCCGCGGCCCCGAATACTGGGAGGACCTCACCGACCTGTCCGAGTGGGCGGTCACCGAGGTCGCCGGGCTCATGCCGCACGGCGACCCGGACGCCGAGAAAGGCTCGGAGGCGTTCATCCAGGCCGCGCGGCGCCGGCGGTTCATGTCGGGCGGGCCGTCCGGCGCGATCGCCAGGAAGATGCGCGCGCTGCTGGCCGGCGGCACCCATCCGTGCTCGGTCGCCGCGGCCGAGCTCGACCGCGACCCGTGGCTGCTGTGGGCCGGCGGGATCGCCTGGGACCTGCGCGCCAGCTACGCCCAGCCCACCCCGGCGCTGATCGACCCGGCCACCCCGCACCTGCGCGCGGCCGCGGTCGCCCCGGTCGCGCTGCCCACGCCGCTCTGGGACGCCTTCACCGCCGCCGTGTGGCCTGACCCCGAGCTGCGGGCCTGGGCGCTGCGGGTGCTCTCGGTCGCCGTCACCGGCGACGCGGCCAAGGTGCTGCCCATCCTGGTCGGCGAGGGTGACCGCGGCAAGACGCAGGTGATCGTGCTGATCATGAGCGTGCTGGGCTCCTACGCCCATGCCGCGGACCCGCGGCTGTTGGGCGGCACCGATCGCTCGCACGCCTCGATCGTCACCGCGCTCAAAGGCCGCCGGCTCTCGTTCATCGACGAGGCGCCGCGGGACAGCTCGGCCAGCCAGGAGCGGCTCAAGCAGCTCACCGGCGGCGGCGAGCTCACCGGCAACGACATGGGCCGCAACCCGATCACGTTCACACCCACCCACACCCTGGTGCTGACCGCCAACGAGCCGCCGCTGCTCACCGACCCGGCAGTGCGCCGGCGGGTGCGCCTCGTCCCCTGCGAGGGCGACCCGGTCGAGGTGATCGCAGCGCGCCGCGCCATCGGCAGCCCGGCCGGCGCAGCGTGGCGGGCCGAGGCCCCCGGCGTGCTGGCTGCGCTGATGCGCGAGGCGGCCGGCTGGCTGGCCGACGAGACCACCGCCAGGACCGAATCAGCACCCGAGCGCTACCGCTACCGCGCCGAGGAGATCGCGGCCGAGCAGAACACCGTCAGGGCCTGGATCGAGGCGGCCTGCGAGCCGGACGACGCCGGCACCCCCTCCCACGAGCTGCGCAGAGCGTTCGTGGACTGGGCCCGCGACATGGGCATGCGCGACGGCATCACACCCACCATGACCAAGTGGGGAATGGAACTGGGCAAACTCGGCTACCCCGTAGTCAAGCGGCGCGCCGGTCACTATCGGGCATTACGCATCAGGTCCCTCGGTTCGTGGCTGTCCGGTGCAGGGGTTGTGCAGGGTACGGACACAACCCCTGCACCCTCCGAAACGCCCGTAAACACTGGGGAAAACAGCCCTCCGGTGCAGGGGGTGCAGGGGGTGCAGGGTTCAAACCATTTAAGCGCATACGCACACGCGCGCACGCACATACATGAGCCACAGACGGACAACCAACCCCCCACCCCCTGCACACCCTGCACAATCCCAGCAAATACGGGGGATGCAGCCGGTTCAACCCCTGCACCAGCCCCCTCCACCCCCTGCACACCGGTCGGCGAGGCGAATCCGGGCGAACCAGCACCGGCCAAGCCTGAGCCGGCGAGACCGGCCGTCTCGGCACTCACCCAGCTGCTGCTGGCGAACAAGGCCGAGGCCCACCGGCTCGACGACGAGAAGGCGGCCGCGGCGGCAGCAGCTGCGGCACCCGTCCCGGCCAAGCCGAAGCGGGTCAAGGTCGATCCCGCGGTGCGCGCCGCCGAGAAGGCCGCCGCCAAGGCTCAGGCGCTGGCCGATGCGATCGCCGAGGCCGGCGGCGAGATCCTCACCATGCCGGCCGTGGTCACCCGCGACGGCGCGGTCCGCCCGATCGCGCTGGGTGCCGTGGCCGAGCTGGTCGACGCCTTCGGGATGCTCGCCGAGCTCACCGTGGACGTCGAGCACACGGGCTACCCGATCGGGCACCCCGACTACGCGCTGCGCACCATCCAGATCGGCAACGAGCACGTTGTGGCGGTCTTCGACGCCGGCGACCAGGACCAGCTCGCTGCTGCGTGCGGTCTGATTGAGGCCGCCGCGATGTTGCACGCGTTCTCAGCAACTGCCGATCTGATCCCGGTGGCGATCGCCTCGTCGCTGGACCTGGACTCGCTCTGGGATCGCATGCACGACACCGTCATCCCGGCCAAGCTGACCGACCCGCGCTCGGCGCGTTCGGACGCTAGCGGCCTCAAGGAGATCGCCGAGGCGGTGCTCGGTCTGGGTGCGGTCTCGACGGCTGCCGAGGAGGCCCGATCGGCCCTGTTCAAGGCCGGCAAGTGGCTGACCGAGACCAAGCCGACCACGCCGCTCGAGCGCTCCGGCTGGGCCCAGGTGGATTCACGCTGTACCACGATGGTCCGTTACGCCGCCTCCGACGTGCTGGACACCGCCGCGCTGCACAAGACATTCCCCGCCATCCCGTCGGCCGTCCTCGAGCGCGAGCGCACCGCCCAGCGGATGACCGCCCGCGTGGCTCATGAGGGCATGCGCATCGACGGCGAGCACGTGGCCGAGCTGATCCCCGTGCACACCGCCGCCCGGGCCGCCGCCGGCGAACTGGTCCGCAAGGCCGGCATCGACAACCCCGGCAGCGATCCGCAGGTGGGTGCAGCGCTGGCCGCTCTCGGCGCTGAGCTGCCCCGTACGCGCACCGGGCGGCTGTCGGTGGCCAAAGGCGTGCTCGACCCGTTCAAGAACGCCGACGGCGCGGTGGGCGACCTGGTCCGCAACGTGCTGCAGTACCGCCACCACGACACCGTGCTGGGCACGTTCCTCGAGCCCTATCGGGTCCTGGTGGAGCGCGGTGACGGCCGGGCCCGCCCGACGATCTACACCCTGGGCGCCGACACCGGCCGGATGTCGTGCGTGCGGCCCAACCTGCAGCAGATGCCCCGCCAAGGCGGCATCCGCGCCTGCATCACGGCCGACCCCGGCTCGCTGCTGGTGTCCGCTGACTTCGCCAGTGTCGAGATCCGGGTGGCGGCCGCGCTGTCCGGAGACCAGAACCTGCAGCAGATGCTGGCCGCCGGCGTTGACCTGCACTGGGAGATCGCCCGCCAGGTCTACGGCCCCGAAGCCAGCAAGGAAGATCGCTACAACGTCAAACGCGGCGTATTCGGCCGCCTCTACGGGAGCGGCATACCCGGCATCGCCCGCACGCTGGGGATCAGCGAATCAGAGGCGGCCTCGATGGTGGACACCCTCGATGCGATGACACCGCAGCTGACTGCCTGGTCCCGGTCCGTGTCCGACGCGGTCAAGAGCGGGCACACGCAATTCCCGAGCTACGCCGGACGAGTGATCCACCTGCCCAAGATGCGCCCGCACGCGGCGCCCAACTACTGCATCCAGGGCACTGCCCGCGAGCTGCTGGTGGACACCCTGATGCGCTGGCGCGAGACCCGTTGGGCCGACGCCGTGCTGCTGCCCGTGCACGACGAGATCGTGGCCGTAATCGACGAATCCGAAGCGGCCGACGCGACTGCCGCACTTGTGGCCTCCATGGAAACCACGCTGGCCGGAGTGCCCATCAAAGCCGAGGCATCCGAGCCCTCCTACGCCTGGAAGGACGCCTCATGACCCGACTACTCGCCGCAGCCGCCATTGGTGCCGCTGTGGCCACCGTTTGGGCCGAGCATCGGCCGTGGGGATTGAACTACTACCGCCGGGCCTACCACCAGCTGGCGCTGGGCAGAGCGGCAGCAATCACGTACCCGCGGTTCCCGTTGAAGATGAACAAGGCCAAGCGGACGTCTGCGTGACGAACGAGCCACGCTGTGATTGCGGGCGGCCATCACCGGACGCGTTCCTCTGCCAGCGCTGCACGAAAGTGCTCGAGAAGATCCTGGCTGAGATGCCCGCCCAACTGAGCGAGCTACAGACCACCATCACGCGGCAAGCTCGAGCCGGCGGCAGCGGTGGCGGTGGGCACACCAAGGCGGCCTCGCAGCCGTTGCCGATAGATCTTCGCGCGGCGCATCTGGCCGACCTTGCCCGCAACGGCTTGGTCAGCGACATCAGGCACCTCTGCGAATCGCGCGGATTGCGCGTGCCGCAGATCAAAGACGCGGGCCGGCCGGTGCCGACCGCCGATCTGGCTCGTTGGTTGCACGGCCACATAGAGGCGATCCGTCAGGACCAGCTCGCCGGCGAGATCCTGAGTGGGCTCAAGGATCTGCAGCACGCGCTGGCCAACGCCGTGGACAACCACGGCAAGCGCTACGCAGGACCGTGCACGGCGATGGTCATGGTGGCCGTCACCGTAAGCGACGGCACGGTCAAGGCCGAGCTGCTCGCAGAACCGCGCGTGTGCGATCAGCCGCTGTTCAGCCGGCCGGGCGCCTCGACGATCCGCTGCAACGCACGCGACGAGGACACCAACGAGCTGCTTGGCTGCGGCAAGGAGTACCCGGCCAGCGAGCGTGTGCAGTGGGCGCTTGACCAGGCGCAGGATGACATGGCCAGACCTGCCGTGATCGCCAGCGCGCTGCGCAATGCCGGCTACCACGTCACCGAAGGCCAGATCCGGCTCATGGCCAAGCGTCAGAAACTGTTCGCCTGGCGTGAGGATGCCGAAGGCAAGCCGCTCTACAGAGTCGGCGATGTCCTGGACATAATGCGGCAAAAGGTGGGGGATCAGCAGCTCGGTGCCTGAACAGCGCCACGCCGCGAAAACCGGGTACTTGCGTCCGTGATGTCCGAATGTCATCATGAGCGCGGCTAGGACGACTATGCCCAGGCTCCCGAATCCACAGCGATCGGGAGCCTTTCGCACGCCCAGGGGGTTGCGATGCCCGAAGTGATCGACAACCCACTGACCCCGGTCATCGTTGCGCCCGGCATCATGATGTGGCGCGACAGCCACCAGGTCCTGCACATGAAGGACCAATGGCCAGACCAGATCGTCTGCTCACCAGCGCTGATCGCTGAGTACTAGGCAGGCGTGGACAACGACGCGGTCTATCTGCACAACGGTGTGCTCATGATCCGTTCCTGTGAAGGATCAGCCGGTTACCTGATCACCACGGCGGGCGCGTGCCGTCGAGTCATCTGATCGAGCGCCTACTGGATTGGCTGTGGAAGTGGGCGCTGATGTGCGTGGCCTGGTGTCGTCAACCCCGCAACGACGTGACGGGCAAGGACAGTGCAAGCGCGGTCACACCTTTCGCTGCGCGGTACAAGGCACTGACCTGCGGCGCCAGGCCCGGCAACATCCGCTGATGCTGCGACCGTGCCTTGGATTACCAGGCGAACCATGCAACGCATTGGGTCATGGTTCGCGTTGTGCAGAACACACGCGCCAATGGGTTGCGTTGCGCAACAGCGACAGGCCACACGCACGGGCACAGCGTGAGGCTGAGCCACGGTGTGCGGTGTGTGGTACCACCGATGACCTGACTGCTGACCACGTTCTGGCGTTGATTAATGGTGGATCCCATACCGGCCCCCGCCAGACCCTGTGCCGCCGCCACAACGCCAGCAAGGGCGCACGCAGCGACTGAGCAGCATCGGCAAACGGAAATACGTTTCGGGACGGCCGGGCGCTGAAGGCTTAGCCCCTCATCGCGTAAACGCTCAAAACTTCGGCCGGATCACCGCTACGTCCAGAAAGATCACTCGGGGGTGCACCAATGGCCAGGCCCACGAAGCCCGTCGAGCAGAAGCACCTCACCGGCCGCGCACCCGGCCGTGACTCAGGTGGCCGCAAGATCCCGACCGTCACCCAAATGCCCGGCACCGACGAAGCGCCCGACGTACCGAGTGAACTGCGCACCGTCGCGCAGGCCGCCACGTGCTTCATCGCGCGCGGCAACGACGACGGCGAACCGTGCTCGGTGTGCTTGGCCGATCGCGGTGCCGAGACGTGGACGCGACTCTGGTCGGCCGGTCTGAGCTGGCTGTCGATCAGCCGCGACCGTGACGTGCTCATCCGAATCTGTCGCGCCCGGATCGACGAGGCGCACCTTCGGCTGGTGATCGAGGAGGACGGCCCGTTCGTGAAGGGACAACGCGGCGGACTCGTCGCGCATCCCGCTGTTGCCCAGCTTCGCGCGCTGAACGCGGAGGTCGTCAAGCTCGAGTCGCTGTGCGGTTTCAACCCCTCCGATCGCGGCCGGCTCGTCGCGCAGGAGGAGCCGAGTGCCGCCGTCGAGGACGACATCATTGCGCGAAGGACTGCCCCGCGGCGCCCCGCCCAGGTTCCCGGCCGATCTCCCGCGCGGCCCCGCGCTGTGGGTGCCCGAAGAAACTAAGTGGACCGAGCGCAACACCGACGGACTGCGCACCTGCGACTTCATCGGCTCCACGATCCGGCTGACCAAGGGTGCCGCCCGCGGCGAGCTCGTCCAGCTGCGCATGTGGCAGGGCGACATCATCTGCGACGCACTGCGGCTCAACGCCAACGGCGTCCGGATGTACACGACCTACGAGATCTTCATCGGCCGGAAGAATTCCAAGTCCCTCATCGGAGGCGGCCTCGCGCTCGACGGGCTGTTCGACGAGCCGGGCGCCGAGGTCTACTCCTGTGCCGGCTCACGCGAGCAGGCGGCCCTGGTCTACAACGAGGTGGTCGCCGCCGTTGAGATGTCGCCGGAGCTGTCGAGGCACCTGCGGATCTACCGCTCGTCGAAGACGATCGAGTACGCCAAGACAGGCTCCATCTACAAAGTGCTGTCGAGCGAGTCGAGCCTGCAGGAAGGCCTCAACCCGTCGCGGGTGATCTTCGACGAGCTGCACACACAGAAGGACGACGACCTCTGGAACGTGATGAACCAGGGCTCGGACACACGCGACCAGCCGCTGGTCGTGGTCATCACAACCAAGGGCGTCGCGAACTACTCCGACGGCACGCCGACGATCTGCAGGCGCGAGTACGACCGGGTCAAGAAGGTCATGTCCGGCGAGGAGAAGGACCTGCGCCTCGGCGGCCGGATCTACGAAACCGTGCTCAAGAAGACGGACAACTACCTTAACCAGAAACATTGGCCGGACGCCAACCCCGCACTGGGCGACTTCCTGCACCTGGACAACATGGCCGACCGCGCCAAACGGCTGCCCGAAGCCGACTTCAAGGCCAAGCGGCTCAACATCTGGGTGCAGCAGACCACCTCCTGGCTACGCGACGGCAAGTGGGACAAGCTCGGCCGGCCACGGCGGGCGCCGATCCCCGGCGAGCGCGCGGTCGTTCAGTTCGACGGATCGTTCCGCAACGACTCGACGGCGATCACCGCGTGGCTGCTCGGCGGCCCCAAGCCGCATCTGACGCTGCTGGGTCTGTGGGAGAAGCCGGACAAGGCCGTTGACTGGCACGTGCCGATCGGTGAAGTCAATGCGATCCTGCCGGCGCTATTCCGCCGCACACCCGTCGAGCCCGGCGGCAAGGTCGACGGCCGGTTCCTGCAGCTGCGCTGGGACCTCAACGTCGAATGCATCGTCTTCGACCCGGCCCGCTACCTCGAGACTTTCCGCACGCTCGAGGAGGACGGCGTGCCGGTTGTCGAATACCCCAACACCGCCGCGCGCATGGTGCCGGCAACGCAACTGTTCTACGACGGCGTGATGGGCGAGGCCTTCACGCACGACGGCCACCCGGCACTCGCGCGGCACGCGGACAACTGCTCGACGAAGCTGACGTCCGCCGGCGTGATGCTGGACAAGAAGAACGCCCGGGCGCACATCGACGGCATCGTCTGCTCCGTCTTCGGCTACGACATCGCCACGCAGCGGGTAGTCGCCGACGTTCCCGCGGCAACCTCGTCAGCCAACCCCGACGCCGCCGGCGGCAACCCGTTCCGCAACAACCAACGACTGCGAATCTGAGGGGGGCATCGAATGGGCAAGGGCAACGGCAAGGGCAAGGATCGGCGCAACCGGGCCCAGCCCGCCCGCGCCACCGAGGCATCCCTGGACCAGCTCGTCGTATCCGGTGCGGCCGGAGGCCAATTCGCGGTCGACCCGATCGACGGCGACGTCGGATTTCGCCAGATCGGCAACGGCTCGCGGGAGACACCGGGATGGACGCTCGAGAAGCAGCGCGCCTACTCCGTCGCCGCCTACCGACTCAACCCGATGGCGCGGGCAATCATCGACACCTACACGTCATTCGTGGTCGGCGATTCCGGCCTGACGATCCAGTGCGGCAACGCCGATGTGATGGCGGTCGTGCAGGACTTCTGGAACGACCCGCGCAACAACCTCAACGGCATCCAGGAGCTGCTGCTCCGCGATCACATGCTCATGGGCGAGACCGCGCTCGAGATGATGGTCGGTCCGCTGACGGGCGTCACCCGCTTCTCACCGATCGCCACAACTCGGGTGGTCTCCGTCGGGCTCAACAACGGCAACCCACTGTGGCCGTCCAAGCTGACCATCTCCACACCCGCCATGGACGACCGAACTTTGGACGTCGCCGGCATCGACGACATGACCGGCTTGCGCGCCGGCAACGTGCAGTGGTGGCCGTCATGGAAAGCCACGCTCGAGGACCGTCGTGGCCAACCGTTCCTAGGCCCGATCCTGGACTGGCTAGACGACTACGACAACGTGCTGTCGAACCTGGTCGACCGGACCGCGCTTGCCCGCTATCTGGTGTGGGACGTGGAGATGACCGGCTCGAACCAGACCGAGATCGACGCATTCATCAAGGCTCGCGGCGGAACACACATCCCGCGTTCGGGCACGATCGAGGTGCACAACGAGAAGGTCGTGTGGAGCCCGAAGTCGGCGCCGTCCGGTGCGCAAGAAGACTCCGGCGCCGCGAAAGACATCCTGACCTCGATCGCCTCCGGCGCCGGCCTGGCCAAGCACTGGCTGGCCGACCCGGACAACGCCAACCGCGCCACCTCGCTGTCGATGGCCGAGCCGGTACTGCGCCGCGTGAGCGGTGTACAGAACGTATGGCTGGCCTACCAGACCGAGCTCGCCCGGTTCGCCGTCGACCAGGCGGTCGCCGCCGGCCGGTTGCCCGCGAAGGTGAAGGCCACCGACGCCAAGTCGGGCGCGGTGGGCGATCAGACGGTCAGCCCATCGGAGACCGTGAAGGTCACCGGTCCCGAGATCGCGGTGGCCGAGGCGTCGGCGACCGCCACGACATTGCTCAAGCTGGCGCAAGGCATCGACGTGATGCTCGCCAACCAAACGCTCTCCGTCGAGGCGGGAAAGATCCTCGCGCAGAAGGCGTGGGAGCAGTACGCAGGCGTCCCTTACACCTCCGAGCTCGACGGCCCGGACGCCAACATCGACGACATCACCCAAGCAGTCGACGACTCCGCGAAAGCGCGGATCGCAAACGGCACGGCGACTGTGCGGAAGTTGATCGTGAGCTCTCCGTACGCCAACCCCGCCAACACCACCGATCAAGAACAAGGAGCATGAGCATGGCTGCAAAGAGCAAGGTCAGCGTCGAGGACGCTGCGAAGGTCCTGAGCGTCTACGTCTCCGAGGTCACCTCGGTCGACGAGACCGACGAGGGCACCGTGGCCACCACGTTCGACGGCCAGCGCTACCTCATCGACGGCGACGACTTCCTCTGGCTCAAGGCCGACTCGACCGTGCCGCAGATCCTGGCTGACTGATGCGACGCCGTAGCGGGCGCCTCACCGAGGGCGCGGTCGTGAGCGTGAAGGCCAAGGACTTCGTGTCCTGGTCGGCATCCACCGGCGTGGCCAAGGGACGCATCAAGTCCGTACACAAGGGCAAGGTGCCGGCCGTGCCCGTGAAGGTCGAAGGCAATGACCTCGAGCCCGCTGCGCGTGTCGAGATGTACGCCAAGGACGGCGACGGATGGAAGCCCACCGGTCACTACCTCGGGCTCTCGTCGTCCGAGCTGACCAAGATCGACGAGCTACCCGCGCCGCAGGCGACCACCGAGGCGGTCACCACCGGCTCGTTCGACGAGATCCGGCGAATCGTGCAGGCAGCGATCGAGGACAAGCTCGAGCAGCAGGCCGATGCCATCGGCAATCAGCTCGATAAGGACGTCTACATCTACGTGGTCGACATCGGTCCGGACTGGGCGGTCTACTGCTCCGGAATGAGCGACGACCAGTTCAAGGTCACATACGCGATGGACGCGGCTGGTGCGGTAACGCTCGGCACGCCCATCGAGGTGCAGGCCACCACGACCTATGAGCCGCTCGCAGCGGAACCGGTGACCGAGTCGCGCAAGGAAGCCGACTCCATCACTGGCCACCTCGTCGAGGCGAAGGGTTCGGACGCAGCGGGGGGCCGGATCTTCGGCGTCCGGATCATCGCGAGTGGTGACTCGAAGAACATGCGCCGCTACCCCGCCGAGGTACTGACCGAAGCGGCGTCGCTGTACGAGGGCGCCAAGGCTTATGACCACCACCGCACCGAGGCCGAGCTCAAGACGTCCACCATCCTCGGCCTCGTCGGCTCCTACCGCGACGTCGAAGTAAAGGACGACGGCATCTATGGCGACCTGCACCTGCTGCCGTCGGCCACACACACCGCAGAGGCGCTCGACGCCTCGCTCGCGGCGCAGGAGGCCGGCCTCGCCGGGCTCGTCGGTATCAGCCACGACGTGATGGCCAACTACCGAACCATCGTGGACGGCGTCCGCCGGCTGTCGGAAGCAACCAAGATCCTCTCCGTGAATTCCGCGGACGTGGTAGCCGACCCGGCTGCCGGAGGCCGCGCCACTCGCATGGTGGCCGGCGGTACCGAAACAGATCAGGAGAACGAGATGACGCTGGAAGAGCTGCTCGCGCTCGCCGCCTCCGCGACCCCCGAGCAGCTTGCTGCCGCCGGTCTCGCCTCGGCTGCAGTGCCAACCCCCGTGACGGAGTCCGCTCCGATCGTGGAGGACCCGGACGCCCCCAAGCTGACGAGCAAGTCGCTGATGGGCAAGATCGCCATCCGCGAAGCGGTGTCTGGCGCTGGTTTCCCCGAGACCGCCACGATACGCGTGGTCGAGACCGTCACCGGCATGCTGGCGGAGAACTTCACCGAGGGCGAGCTGCTCGCTCAGGTGGAGACCGTCAAGGGTCTGCTGGCCGGCTTCGAGAAGCAGGGCCTGACCCCCAGCATCACATCGGTCGAGGTCGGCCAAGAAGCGGTCGACAAGAAGATCGAGGCGCTCAACGCCTCGTTCGACGGCGACTTCTCCAAGGGATACAAGTCCCTCAAGGAGGCGTATGCCGACATCACCGGTTACCGCTCCGGCCTGCTCGACACTGCCGACATCAACCGCAAGATCCTCGCGGAGTCCGTCGGCAACGGTGCCGGTTTCGACTCCTCGCTGCGCTCGACGGAGTCCGTCGTGTCCGGCACCTGGAACACGATCCTCGGCGACTCGGTCACTCGGCGCATGATCGCCGAGTACAACCAGCCGACGCTGTCCACCTGGCGCAGCATCATCTCCTCGATCGTGCCGGTCAACGACTTCCGGACGCAGCGCATCGAGCGCCTCGGCGGCTACGGTGTGTTGCCTGGCGTCAACCAGGGCGCCCCGTACCAGGCGCTCACCACGCCCGGCAACGAGGAAGTGACCTACGGGATCACCAAGCGCGGTGGCACCGAGGACCTGACGATCGAGACGATCGCCAACGATGACCTGCGGGCGGTTACCCGTATCCCGGTCAAGCTCGGCCTGGCGGCCGCACAGACGCTGTTCCGGTTCGTCTGGGACATGATGCAGACCAACGCGACCTGCAGCTTCGACTCGACCGCGCTGTTCGCCGCCGGGCACAACAACGTCGACGCCGGCAACACCCTCTCGCAGACCAACCTCTCGTTGGGCCGCAAGAAGATGCGTAAGCAGTCGGCCTTCGGCGACGCCACCGATCTGCTGTCGATCGTGCCGAAGTTCCTGATCGTGCCGCCGGACCTGGAGGAACTCGCATTCCAGCTGTGCACCTCCGCGGTGGCGATCCCGGCGACCCCGGCCGGCCCGACCAACACCCCCAACATTCACCAGGGCCTGACCCCGATCGTCGTCGACTACTTCTCCGCGCTCGCCTCGGCGACGTGGTACCTCGTCGGCGATCCCGCGATGGTGCCGACCATCGAGCTCGGCTTCTACCAGGGCAAGCAGGAGCCCGATCTCCTGGTGCAGTCCGACGCCACTGTCGGCTCGGTGTTCACCTCGGACAAGATCACCTACAAGATCCGGCACATCTACTCCGGCACGCCGCTCGAATTCCGCGGCTTCTATCGGGGCAACTGAGCCTGACGGCTCCCGGCCCCGGCGGACCGTCGGGGCTCAACCAGAACTGAACGGAGTTTGTCATGCCAGGTTTAGCCGATACCCCCGGAGTCATCACGATCCGGGCACTCATCCCGGCGGCGATGGCCTCAGCTGCCACCGACGACGAGACGCCCGTCGCGGTGCTGCCGACCAACGCGACGATCAAGGCCGGCCGGGTCATCCCGCTGGCCGCGGTCGTCGCGAACGTCACCAACTTCACCGTGCTCTCGGTCCGCAACCGCGGCGCAGCTGCGGCCGGCGCGGCACTGCCGCTCGGTCGCTCCTGGGCGGCGACCAACTCGACGGCGTTCGTGGCCGACACCATGGCGCTCTCGGGCACCGCGGCCGACGCAGTCGCCAACGCCGGCGACGTGCTCACGGTCAGTCGGATTCACTCCGGTACCGGCGTTGTGATCCCGGCGTGCATCGTCGAGATCGACTACGTGATCCGGTAGTGGCCGCTCCCTCAACCCCGAAGCCGCTGGTGGCGGGGCAACTCGCCACCGGCAACGGCTTCTACCGCGGGTTCACGGTTCGAGAGACGACCGGCGCAGCGCCGGCGGTGGTCCAGCTGTTCGACAACACCGCCGGCTCCGGGACATTGCTGGACACGATCCAGCTGCCGCAGGGGACCGACGACCGGGGTGATTTCAGCGACGGAGCCCGGTTCGTCAACGGAATCTTCGCAGTCATCACCGGCACCGTCGAAGGCTCCGTCTTCATCAGCTGATTCCCGGAAGGGGAGACCGTGAGCATTCACGTGATCTACCGCTGCGACGGCTGCGGCCAGAGCGACGACCACCCGAAGCTGCATTACGGGCGTCAGCAGTTCCACCACGACTGCACGCCGGCCTTCATCCTCGACGTGCTCAACGCGCAGAACCTTGCGATCGTCGAGGTCGCGAAGTCCGGCGTGCGCGGCGACAAGCTGCGGAAACACATCACCAGCACCTACGCCGGCGCCACCCAGGAGGCCTGAGCCATGTCCGGGACTTCTGGGGCACCGTCAGCCGAGGCGAACCGCTACCTCGTCGCGAAGTACGGTGGCACCGCCTACGCGGTAACCGGCCCTATCAAGGTGCTGTTCCTGTCCGTTGTCCGCACGGCGAACAACGGCACCGACACCGAATGGGCGACGGCCGCCGGCTACACCGCGGGCACCGGCTTCTCCGGTCTGACGATGGGCGCGCCAACCAACAACGCCACCGGCGCGGTGACAGCTTCGACCAACGCCGCGCAGATCACCAACGCGCCGGCCGGGACCTGGGCCGGCTGTAAGGCGGTCGACTCGACGGGCACTCCGAAGGAACTGTCCTACGCGCCGGTCACCGGCGGCAGCAAGGCGGTCAACCTCGGCGACACCGTGGTGGTGCCGATCGGCTCCCTCACAGACCAGATGGGCTAAGCAAAAGCCGAGGGGTGAGTCGTGGCGTTTCGCTCTAGCGCGATCCTGGCCTCGGCCACCGCAGTCAACGGCGCAGTACCGGTGCCCACCGGCGCGGCGATCAACGACATTGCTCTGGTCGCGTACTACATGGAAAGCGCGACCACGGTCACCCCTCCGACGGGGTTCACGCTCAAGACATCGCTGGCGACCACGTCCACCACACGCGGCCGGATCGACGTGTTCTGGAAGCGGCTCACCGCGGCCGACACCGGCACGTATTCCTTCACCCACGTGTCGGCCTACCGCGGCGCAGTGTGCGTGCTGCTGTCCGGCCGGGTGACATCAGGCGATCCGTTCGACGTCGCACCAGGCACCATCGAGGGCTCGGCAAACTCGACCACCAGCGTCAACCCTGGCTGCACCGTGGCCACCACCGGGTCCGACCTCGTCGGCTTCGCATCGAACTTCGCGGTGGGCGCCGGCACCTGGACGATGCCTGCGGGAATGACCAGCAGGCAGAGCGGCAACACCGTCGAGACCTGTTGCGCCACCGTTGACGCGGCC
>NZ_DASXHW010000195.1:0-9967 GCF_036488105.1 Mycobacterium sp.
GGCCGCGTCAACGGTGGCGCAACAGGTCTCGACGGTGTTGCCGCTCTGCCTGCTGGTCATTCCCGCAGGCATCGTCCAGGTGCCGGCGCCCACCGCGAAGTTCGATGCGAAGCCGACGAGGTCGGACCCGGTGGTGGCCACCGTGCAACCAGGGTTGACGCTGGTGGTCGAGTTGGCCGAGCCCTCGATGGTGCCTGGTGCGACGTCGAACGGATCGCCCGAGGTCACCCGGCCGGACAGCAGCACGCACACTGCGCCCCGATAGGCCGAGACGTGGGTGAAGGAATACGTGCCGGTGTCGGCCGCGGTCAGCCGCTTCCAGAACACGTCGATCCGGCCGCGTGTGGTGGACGTGGTCGCCAGCGATGTCTTGAGCGTGAACCCGGTCGGCGGGGTGACCGTCGTCGCGCTCTCCATGTAGTACGCGACGAGGGCGATGTCGTTGATCGCCGCGCCGGTCGGTACCGGGACTGCGCCGTTTACAGCAGTCGTGGAGGCCAGGATCGCGCTAGAACGGAATGCCACGACGCACCCCTCGGCTTTTGCTTAGCCCATCTGGTCTGTGAGGGAGCCGATCGGCACCACCACGGTGTCGCCGAGGTTGACCGCCTTGCTGCCGCCGGTGACCGACGCGTAGGACAGTTCCTTCGGAGTGCCCGTGGAGTCGACCGCCTTACAGCCGGCCCAGGTCCCGGCCGGCGCGTTGGTGATCTGCGCGGCGTTGGTCGAGGCCGTCACTGCGCCGGTGGCGTTGTTGGTCGGCGCGCCCATCGTCAGACCGGAGAAGCCGGTGCCCGCGGTGTAGCCGGCAGCCGTCGACCATTCGGTGTCGGTGCCGTTGTTCGCCGTGCGGACCACGGACAGGAACAGCACCTTGATCGGGCCGGTCACGGCGTAGGCGGTGCCACCGTACTTCGCGACCAGGTAGCGGTTCGCCTCGGCTGACGGTGCCCCAGAAGTCCCGGACATGGCTCAGGCCTCCTGGGTGGCGCCGGCGTAGGTGCTGGTGATGTGCTTGCGCAGCTTGTCGCCGCGCACCCCGGACTTCGCGACCTCGACGATCGCAAGGTTCTGCGCGTTGAGCACGTCGAGGATGAAGGCGGGCGTGCAGTCGTGGTGGAACTGCTGACGCCCGTAGTGCAGCTTCGGGTGGTCGTCGTTCTGCCCGCAGCCCTCGCAGCGGTAGAACACATGCACGCTCGCCTTGTCAGCCACGTCGTCGCGCCTTTCGGGAAGCTGCGATCTTCTTGCGGTCGCGTTTGGGCCGACCAACGGTGGGCACCTTCTCCAGGCGTCCACCGCCGGTCAGCGGAAAGCCGTACGGCATGGGATTCCCCTTATCAGCTGAGGAAGATGGAACCTTCGACGGTGCCGATGATGACAGCGAAGATCCCGTTTACGAACCGGGTTCCGTCGCTGAAGTCGCCACGATCGTCGGTTCCCTGGGGCAGCTGGATCGTGTCCAGCAACGTCCCGGACCCGGCGGTGTTGTCGAACAGCTGGACCACCGCCGGCGCTGCACCGGTCGTCTCTCGGACCGTGAACCCGCGGTAGAAGCCGCTGCCGGTGGCGAGTTGCCCCGCCACCAGCGGCTTCGGGGTTGAGGGTGCGGCCACGACTACCGGATCACGTAGTCGATCTCGACGATGCACGCCGGGATCACGACGCCGGTGCCGGAGTGGATCCGGCTGACGGTGAGCACGTCGCCGGCGTTGGCCACAGCGTCTGCCGCGGTGCCCGACAACGCCATGACGTCGGCCACGAACGCCGTCGAGTTGACCGCCGCCCAGGAGCGGCCGAGCGGCAGCGCCGCGCCGGCCGCGGCAGCGCCGCGGTTGCGGACCGACAGGATGCTGAAGTTGGTGACGTTCGCGACGACCGCGGCCAGCGGGATGACCCGGCCTGCCTTGATCGTGGCGTTGGTCGGCAGCACCGCGACCGGCGTCTCGTCGTCGGTGGCGGCTGAGGCCATCGCCGCCGGGATGAGTGCCCGGATCGTGAGGACCCCGGGGGTATCGGCTAAACCTGGCATGACAAAACTCCGTTCAGTTCTGGTTGAGCCCCGACGGTCCGCCGGGGCCGGGAGCCGTCAGGCTCAGTTGCCCCGGTAGAAGCCGCGGAAGTCGAGCGGCGTGCCGGAGTAGATGTGCCGGATCTTGTAGGTGATCTTGTCCGAGGTGAACACCGAGCCCACCGTGACGTCGGACTGCACAAGCAGGTCGGGGTCCTGCTTGCCCTGGTAGAAGCCGAGCTCGATGGTGGGCACCATCGCGGGATCCCCAGCGAGGAACCAGGTTCCCGGGGCGAGCGCGGAGAAGTAATCCACCACGATCGGGGTCAGCCCCTGGTGAATGTTGGGGGTGTTGGTCGGGCCGGCCGGGGTCGCGGGGATCGCGACGGCGGAGGTGCACAGCTGGAAGGCCAGCTCCTCCAGGTCGGACGGCACGATCAGGAACTTCGGCACGATCGACAGCAGGTCGGTGCTGTCGCCGAACGCCGACTGCTTGCGCATCTTCTTGCGGCCCAACGACAGGTTGGTCTGCGAGAGGGTGTTGCCGGCGTCGAGGTTGTTGTGCCCGGCCGCGAACAGCGCGGTCGAGTCGAAGCTGCAGACCGCGTTGGACTGCAGCATGTCCCAGACGAACCGGAACAGGGTCTGCGCGGCCGCCAGGCCGAGCTTCACCGGGATCCGGGTCACGGCCCGCAGGTCGTCGTTGGCGATCGTCTCGATGGTCAGGTCCTCGGTGCCACCACGCTTGGTGATCCCGTAGGTCGCCTCCTCGTTGCCGGGCGTGGCCAGCGGCTGGTAGGGCGCGCCCTGGTTCACACCAGGCAGCACCCCGTAGCCACCGAGACGCTCGATGCGCTGCGTCCGGAAGTCGTTGACCGGCACCATCGAGGAGATGATGTTGCGCCAGGTCGCCAGCGTCGGCTGGTTGTACTCGGCGACCATGCGCCGGGTGACCGAGTCGCCCAGGATGGTGTTCCACGTGCCGGACACGACCGACTCCGTGGAGCGCAGCGACGAATCGAAACCTTCGCCGCCGCCGACCGACTCGGACAGCACCTTGCGGTTGAAGTCCTCGCTGTCGAGAATCCGCGGCCGGTAGCCGGTGATGTCGACGAAGGCCTCCTTCAGGGACCGGTAGCCCTTGGAGAAGTCGCCGTCGAACGAGGCATTCAGCGCCTCGATCTTCTTGTCCATCGATTCCTTGGCGACCTCGACCGACTGGATCGTCGGGGTAAGGCCCTGCTTCTCGAAGCCGGCCAGCAGACCCTTCACCGTCTCGACCTGGGCGAGCAGCTCGCCCTCGGTGAAGTTCTCCGCCAGCAGGCCGGTAACGGTCTCGACCACGCGGGTCGTGGCGGTCTCCGCGAAGCCGGCGCCAGACACCGCCTCACGGATGGCCATCTTGCCGACGAGAGACTTGCTCTCGTACTTCGGTGCGTCCTTGTCGTCGACGACCTTGACGGATTCCTTGGTGCCTTCGGCCGCAGGGGCTTCAGAGGCGAGACCGACGGCAGCGCGCTGCTCGGGGGTCGCGGTCTTGAGCAGCTCGAGCAGCTCTTCTACCGTTGCCGGCATCTCATTCTCCTTCTGTGCAGTGTCTAGCCCGCCGGCCACCATGCGAGTGGCTCGGCCTCCGGCAGCCGGGTCGGCTACCACGTCCGCTGAATTCACGGAGAGGATCTTGGTTGCTTCCGACAGCCGGCGGCCGCCGTCCACGATCGTTCGGTAGTTGGCCATCACGTCATGGCTGATACCGACCAGACCGGCGAGGCCGGCTTCCTGCGCAGCGAGAGACGCGTCCAGCGCCTCCGCCGTGTGAGTGGCCGACGGCAGCAGGTGCAGGTCGCCGTAGATGCCGTCCTCCTTGGCCTCGACGTCGCGGTAGGAACCGACCAGGCCGAGGATGGTGGACGTCTTGAGCTCGGCCTCGGTGCGGTGATGGTCATAGGCCTTGGCGCCCTCGTACAGCGAGACCGCCTCGGTCAGCACGTCGGCGGGGTAGCGGCGCATGTTCTTCGAGTCGCCGTTGGCGATGATCCGGACACCGAAGATCCGGCCGCCCGCCGCGTCCTCACCCTTCGCCTCGATCAGGTGGCCGGTGATGGAGTCCGCTTCCTTGCGCGACTCGGTCACCGGCTCGTCCGCTGCGAGCGGCTCGTAAGTCGTGGTGGCCTGCACCTCGATAGGTGTGCCCAGGGTTACCGCCCCGGCTGCGTCCATCGAGTAGGTGACCTTGAACTGGTCGTTGCTCATCCCGGAGCAGTAGACGGCCCAATCCGGGCCGATGTCCTGCACGTAGATGTAGACGTCGTTGTCGAGCTTGTTGCCGATGGCGTCGGCCTGCTGCTCGAGCTTGTCCTCGATCGCCGCCTGCACGATGCGCCGGATCTCGTCGAACGAGCCTGCTGTCACTGCCTCGGTTGTCGCCTGCGGTGCGGGCAGCTCGTCGATCTTCGTCAGCTCCGCCGAGGACAGGCCCAGGTAGTGACCCGTGGGCTTCCAGCCGTCACCGTCCTTGGCGTACATCTCGACGCGGGCGGCCGGCTCGACGTCGTTGCCTTCGACCTTGACCGGCACAGCCGGGACCTTGCCCTTGTGCACCGACTTGACGCGGCCCTTGGCCACGCCGCTCGACGCCGACCAGGACACGAAGTCCTTGGCCTTCACGGAGACCACCGCGCCCTCGGTGAGGCGCCCGGTACGACGGCGCGACATCAGTCAGCCAGGATCTGCGGTGCGGTCGACGGCGCCTTCAGCCACACGAAGTCACCATCGCTGATGAGGTAGCGCTGGCCGTCGAACGTGGTTGCGACGGTGCCCGCCTCGGTGTCCTCGACCGAGGTCACCTCGGACTCGTAGCAGCCGAGGACCTTTGCAGCCTCGGCGATATCGGTGCTGGCGTTGTCATCAGCGGCCGCGGTCGCGGCCGCAGCGGCGTCGGCGTCGCTCGAGGCAGCCGACTTGGGGGTGCGTGTCATGGTCAAGCTCCTTGCTGGTCGGTGTTGGCGGGATCGGCGTAGGGCGAGCTCACGATCAATTTCCGGACGGTCGCGGTGCCGTTCGCGACCCTGGCCTTGGCTGAGTCGGCGGCGGCCTGCTGGGCGTCATCGACTGCCTGAGTGATGTCGTCGACGTTGACGTCCGGGCCGTCGAGCTCGGAGGTGTACGGGACGCCGGCGTACTGCTCCCACGCTTTCTGCGCGAGGATCTTGCCCGCAGGGACCGAGAGCGTGCCGTTGGCCAGCATCACGTCGATGCCCTGCGCCAACTTCAGCAACGTCGTCGCCGTGGCCGATGCCTCGGCGACGGCGATCTCCGGTCCGGTGATCTTCACCGTCTCCGAAGGCGTGACCTTGTCGTCGCCGGCGGGACCGGACTTGGCATCGGTGGCTTCCACCATGGCCGGTAGCCGACCGGCGCGGACGGCCTGGTCGACGGCGTAGCGGGCGAGCTCGGTCTGGTAGGCGAGCCACACGTTCTGCACGCCGCTGACTCGACGCAGCACCGGCTCGGCCATCGACAGCGACGTCGCGCGGTTGGCGTTGTCGGGGTCGGCCAGCCAGTGCTTGGCCAGGCCAGCGCCGGAGGCGATCGAGGTCAGGATGTCCTTGGCAGCGCCGGAGTCCTCTTGCGCACCGGACTGCGCGGACTGCGGCTTCCAGATGACCTTTTCGTTGTGCGCCTCGATCGTGCCCGAACGCGGGATGTGTGTGCCGCCGCGGGATTTCACCCACGCGTCGATCTCGGTCTGGGTGGCGCCCTCGAGGGTCACGTCCCACGTGAGGTAGCGGGCCAGGGCGGTCCGGTCGATCAGGTTGGACAGCACGTCGTCGTAGTCGTCGAGCCAGTCCAGGATCGGACCGAGGAACGGCTGCCCGCGGCGGTCCTCGAGCGTGGTCTTCCACGACGGCCACCACTGCACGTTGCCGCCGCGCAGCTCGGTCATGTCGTCGATGCAGGCCACGTCCAGGGTCCGGTCATCGGCGGCCGGTGTGGAGATGACCAGCTTGGACGGCCACAGTGGGTTGCCGTCCTGCAGGCCGACGGAGACCACCCGGGTCGTGGCGATCGGTGAGAAGCGGGTGACGCCGGTGAGCGGGCCGACCATCATCTCGAGCGCCGTTTCGCCCATCAGCATGTGGTCGCGGAGCAGCAGCTCCTGGATGCCGTTGAGGTTGTTGCGCGGGTCGTTCCAGAACTTCTGCACGACGCGCATCACGTCGGCGTTGCCGCACTGGATCGTCAGCCCGGAATCGCCGACCACGAACGAGGTGTAGGTGTCGATGATCGCCCGGGCCATCGGGTTGAGCCGGTAAGCGGCGACGGAGTAGGCCCGCTGCTTTTCCAGAGTCCACTGCGGCGTCTCCCGCGAGCCGGCTCCGATCTGTCGGAAGCCGACGTCGCCGTCGATCGGGTCGACCGCGAACTGGCCGCCGGCCGCGCCGCTGGTGACCAGCTGGTCGAGAGAGGCTTCCGTCGATCGGGTGGCAGCCGGTTCGGGTCGCCCGAACAAGTCCTTGATCCACCCCATCGCTGTACCCCCCTTAGATGTTGAGTCGGCCGTTGCCGCGGAACGGGTTGCCGGCCTCGGACGTCACCGCGGCCGAAGCGCCGGCGGCCGCGACAGTCGGGACGACGCGCTGGGTGGCGATGTCGTAGCCGAACACTGCGGAGACGATCGCGTCGATGTGGGAGCGGGCGTTCTTCTTGTCCAACATCACGCCGGCGCTGGTGAGCTTCGTCGTGGCGTTGGCCGCGTGACGGGCCAGCGCGGGATTGCCGTCGTGAGTGAAGTCCTCACCGATCACGGCGTCGAAGAACAGCGCGGTGGCGGGCACCATGCGGGTCGCGGTGTTCGGGTACTCCACTACCGGTATGCCTTGCTCGTCGAGCTCGCGGAACACATCGAGCCAGCGCGCCGGGTCGAAGACGATGCAGTCGACGTCGAGATCCCACCGCAGCTTGAGGAACCGGCCGTCGACCTTGCCGCCCGGCTTGACCTCGGCCTGTCGGTAGAGCGCCGGCAGGATCGACTTCACCTCACCGACCGGGACGTGCCAGTCGGTTGTCTTCTCGGGCCGCTCCCACAAACCCAGCAGGGTCAGATGAGGTTTGGCGCCGCCGAGCAGCCACGCGGTGATGGCGGTCGAGTCGTTGCTGAACGAGCCGTCGAACTGCACGACCGCCCGCTCGCCGGGAATGGGCTTGCGCCGCGGCGCCGCGAGCTTTTCCCATCGGCCATCGGGCAGCCATGAGGTGACGGTCTGCACCCAGATGTTCAGGCGCTTGGCTTTGAAGTCCGCCTCGGGTAGCCGCTTGGCCCGGTCGGCCATGTTGTCCAGGTGCAGGAAGTCGCCGAGGGCGGGATTGGAGTCCGGCCAGTGCTTCGGGTCGAGGTAGTTGTCGCCCTTCTTGAGCTCGGTCTCATAGATCCGCGCTCCGAACCGCAGATCCTTCTCCTCGCCGGACATGACCTTCTTGGCTCGCTGGTACTCGCGGAAGCAGATGGTGGGCGTGCCGTCGCTGTAGTTCGTGACGCCCTTGGTGGTGATCACGATGGTCAGCGGCTGGTCGCGGGTGTCCGAGCCCTGGTTCATGACGTTCCACAGATCGTCGTCGATCTGGGTGTGCAGCTCGTCGAAGATCACCCGCGACGGGTTGAGCCCTTCCTGGAGCCGCGACTCTCTCGACAACACCCTGTAGACCGAGCCGGTCGCCGCGTACTCGATGACCTTCGAGGACCGATAGATCTTCAGGTGCTTGGACAGCACGGGGGAGAGCTCGACCGCGGCGACGACCTCGGCGAACACCAGCGATGCCTGCTCGCGGGAGCCGGCGCACGAGTACACCTCGGCGCCAGGCTCGTCGAACATGCCGTCCAGGGCGAAGCCGCCACCGAGCAACGACTTCGAGTTCTTCCGGCTGATGAAGATCTCGTACGTCGTGTACATCCGCACGCCACGGTTGTTCAGCCGAAGAGCGTCGCTGATCAGGTCGCCCTGCCAGTGCCGCAGCTGCACCAGCTGCCCTCGCGCAACACCCTTGGTCAACCGCATCGTCGAGCCGATGAACTCGCAGGTGCGAAGGCCGTCAGTGTTGGCGTCGGTCCACTTAGTCTTGGCCGGATCCCACAGCGCGTTTCCGCGCGGTAGCTCGGTCGGGAACCTTGGCGGCGCGCCGCGGGGCAGTCCTTCGCGCAACGATGTCGACCTCGCCGTCACCCGGCTTCACCTCCGCGACTCCTAGACGGCCACGGTCGGACGGGTTGAATCCGCACAGCGACTCGAGCTTCACGACCTCAGCGAGAACGCCGCGCAGCTGGCTGAACGCTGGATGCGCGACCAGGCCGCCGCGCTGACCTTTGGTGAACGGCCCGTCTTCCTCGAGCACGAGTCGCAGGTGCAGCTCGTCGATGCGACCGAGGCAGATCCGGGTCAGCACGTCCAGGTCGGTGCGCACTGACAACCACGACTTGCCGGCCGACCAGAGCCGGGTCCATGCCTCGGCGCCGACCTCGGCCAGGCAGACCTCGCACGGCCTGGCCGGATCACGCGCCCGGGCGACATAGCAGTTGTCCGCGCCGTCGGTCGTCCGCAGCCGAACAGGTACCGGCGGGATCTCGGCCACCCCGGGCATCTGCGTAACGGTGCTCGCGTCGGGCAGCTTGCGGCCGGCGATGTCTCGCGTGGCCGAGCGAGCGTGCCGGCGTTTCTGCTCGAGCGGCTTGGTCGGGCGCCCCATCAGATTCCTTGATCAACAGTGATCATCGGCGCCCCAAGCTGGTGATCTGAAAAGTGGTGATCTAGCCCGAGTTTTGTTCATCTGCAAGGTTTGGGGCTAAGCCTTCATAACATGTCCGGTTTGGAACGTATTTTGATTTCAGACGCCATCGATGCGCGTCCGCGTTCCCTTCGCCCGGTTGTGGCGCCGGCACAGGGTCTGACGGGGGCCGGTATGCCTACCACCATTTGCCAGCGCTACGACGTGGTCGGCAGTCAGGTCATCAGTGCTACCGCACACCGCACACCGTGGCTCAGCCGCACGCTGTGCCCGTGCGTATGGCCTGTCGCTGTTGCGCAACGCAACCCATTGGCGTGTGTGCTCTGCACAACGCGGGCCATGACCCAATGCGTTGCACGGATTCCCTGGCATACCAAGACATGGACGCAGCATCGAGCTGCCTCTCGTCGAGTGTCGCTCCGAGCTAGACATCCTGTCGCGCGATCGCAGACAGCGGACGCCATCAGTCCGTCCAGCGGACACGAGGTGGCCGGACGATGTGGCCTGGCGTCGCAGGTCGCTGCCTTGGACCGCGCACCGAAAGGTGTGAGCGCGCTTGCATCAGCCTTGCCCGCCACGTTGCGGGGATTGACGACACCAGGCCACGCACATCAGCAGACCAAGGCCGGTATGCGGGTCAACACATGACGAAGGACCGGCGAGATTGAAGCTCGTCGGTCCCCTGGGCATACGTGTGGTACTGCGTTCGGCTGTAGATTACACGCCGCATTCCCTCAACCGTGGCCAGTTGTGCCGCTGGCGTGTCGAAGCCAAGCCCAACCGAACCACGTCATCGAGGTCATACAGCACCCGGCCACGCTGATCAGGACCGTGCCGGGTCAGCACCCCGTCCGATGCCCAGTTGCGGATGGTGCCAGCCGGCACACCGGTGACAGCCTCGATCGCCGGCGCATCCAGCAACACACGACCCAACGCCATCGTCACAGCCGATCTACTCTGACCATCATGGCAAAGCTACGACAACAACCAGACGGAACATGGGCCGAGATCACACCACTCGCGTGCCCGAAGTGTGGCGCTGACTGGCGGCCGCGCGGATCGTTCACCAACTCATCCACCGGCGGCGTGAGCGGCCGGATCTGGACATGCAACACCTGCGGCAATGAGACCCGGGACCGCATCGAAGGCCATCGCCCAGGTAACGGCATCCGCTAA
>NZ_DASXHW010000205.1:0-20523 GCF_036488105.1 Mycobacterium sp.
GCCGGGCTGGATGCCCGTGCGGCCCGCACGGACGATTCGGCGGGGGCCGCGGCGTCAGGACCGGGGCCGGCGGTCCTGTCGAAGTTGAGACGAGAGGCGCCGCCCGGATAGCAGAGCATGTCGCTAGCCATCGAAAGCGACGCTACTCTCGTCGGCGCATGTGCGCCGTGCAGGCGCGCCGAGGTGGCTAGCCGATGACGAACCGCTGCAGCGCGGACTCGTCGGCGACGCCCCACGCGGTGATGCGGTCAGAAATCACCCGGCGCAGCAGATCGGGGCCGAAAATGCCTGCGTCGGCGACGTTTCGCAGTTTGTCGGCGTAGGCATCGATGTCGGCGCCGATGACGTCGATCTCGGCCGCGCGGGCGGCGATGGCGGCGATCGTCTCGTCGCGGGTGTAGGTAAGGCAGTGCGCGACAAGGTTCACGAAGAACTCTTGGTGGCGCACCTCGTCACGGGCGATGTGGGTGATGAGGCCGGCCAGCACCGGCTCTTCGATCTGCGCCGCGAGGTTGTCGGTGTACACCGCGTGGGAAGCCTCGAAGAGCGCCATGAAGACCAGGGTCTCGACCTGAGAGAACTGGTCGGCGCGGTAGCCCTTCACCGACACATGCTCGAAGCGGACCTGCTCGTTGGCGGTCGGGTCGATCTCTCGGGTCACGACGAAGTACTCGCGCAGTGCGATGGCGTGCAGATGTTCTTCGGCGGTCCACCGGCCCAGCCACACGGCCCACGGCTCTTCGAGGATGAAGTGCTCGACGAGTTCGCGGTGGTAGCCGGCGATGTTGTCTTTGGTGATGAGCAGAATCTCGCACGCGTCGGTCACGACTTTGGGCAGCGTCACCTGAGACGGATCCCAGTCGCGTCCGCCCAGGAACGCGAAGTTCTCGCCCTGCTCGAATGGCACGAAGTCGTGGGCGAACCACAGCTGCTCGGTGCCGAGGTGACGCTCGATGTTCTCGGCCACAACCGGCTCGAGCTCGAGGATCAGCGCGTTAGCGACAGGTTTCTGTGCCATGCGGTTACCGTAACCCGCGTACACAGGTTCCGTAAAATCTCCCGCAGTGCGTGCTTGGCGCTAGCGAGAGGTCAGCTCGGATGACCCCTAGAGCGTCAACCCCGGGTAGAGCGGATTAGCCGTCAGCAGCTCGGCGGCAGCGGCGTGCACCCGCTCAACGGTGCCATCGGACAGGGTGTACTTGGCCTTGGAGGGCCCCGCGGGCCCCAAACCGGGTTGAGTGTTGGTCAGCACGTCGACCACCAGCTCGGCGACCCGGTCGAACTCGGCGGCGCCAAAGCCGCGGGTGGTCAGTGCCGGGGTGCCGAACCGAATGCCGCTGGTGTACCAGGCACCGTTTGGGTCCGCGGGGATGGAGTTGCGGTTGGTGACGACGCCGGAGTCCAGCAACGCCGATTCGGCCTGCCGGCCGGTCAGCCCAAATGACGTCACGTCTAGCAACACGAGGTGGTTGTCGGTGCCGCCGGTGACCAGCCGCGCCCCGCGCCGCAGGAACCCGTCGGCCAGCGCCTTGGCATTGTCGGCAACCCGCTGGGCGTAGGCCCCGAACGCGGGCTGGCGCGCCTCGGCCAGCGCGACCGCCTTGGCGGCCATGACGTGTGCCAGCGGCCCGCCCAACACCATCGGGCAGCCCTTATCGACCGCGTCGGCGTACTCCGGCTGGGCCAACACCAGGCCGCCGCGCGGCCCGCGCAGCGACTTGTGCGTGGTGGTGGTGGTGATGTGGGCATAGGGCACCGGGTCCTCGTCGCCGGTGAATACCTTGCCGGCGACCAGTCCGGCGAAGTGCGCCATGTCCACCATCAGGGTGGCGCCCACCTGGTCAGCGATCTCGCGCATCTTGGCGAAGTTGATCCGCCGCGGGTAGGCCGAGTAGCCGGCCACCAGGATCAACGGCTTGAACTCACGCGCAGCGGCTGCGACCGCGTCGTAGTCCAGCAGCCCCGTCTCCGGGTCGGTGCCGTAGCTGCGTTGGTAGAACATCTTGCCGGAGACGTTGGGCCGGAAGCCGTGTGTGAGGTGACCGCCGGCATCCAGCGACATGCCCAGCAGCCGCTGGCCGCCAAGTTTGGCGCGGAGCTGTTCCCAGTCCGCCTCGGACAGGTCGTTGACGTGTTTGGCCCCAGCCTCGGCGAGGCAGGGGGTCTCGATCCGGGTGGCCAGGATGGCCCAGTAGGCAACGAGGTTGGCGTCGATGCCGGAGTGCGGTTGGGCGTAGGCGTACGGCGCGCCGAACAGCTCACGGGCGTGCTCGGTGGCCACACTCTCGACGGTGTCGACGTTCTGACAGCCGGCGTAGAAGCGGTGGCCGATGGTGCCCTCGGCGTATTTGTCCGACAACCAGCTGCCCATGGTAAGCAGCACTGCGGGCGAGGCATAGTTTTCGCTGGCGATGAGCTTGAGCGAATCGCGTTGGTCGGCAAGTTCTTTGCGTGTCGCAGCGGCGATGCGCGGTTCGACGGACTCGATGACCTGTAATGCCGCGCGGTAGGCGCTGCTGGCGGTATCGGCGTATTCAGCGCCCGGGGCTGCGGTGGAGGCGGTGGTCGCGGTCAAGTCGGCTGCCATGCACCCGACACTAGTCGGCCGGCAATGTCGAGGCGATCAACGGTTCGTCGAGCAGCCGGCCGAACCGCTCGACAACGCTCATCTCGGCGGGGCGATCGTCCAGCCAGCCGCGCAGCAGCCGATATCCCTCGACATAGGTACTGGTGTAGGCGCGCCACAGCGGCGACGACAAAAACCGCAGCATCTGTCGCGCGCGGGTGTCATTGACCAGCAGCCAACGGCGCAGGAATTCCGCAACCTCGTCGGCATCGCGGTGCTCGTCGTGCAACATCAACGCGGCGTCCTGCCGGACTCCGGCCAGGGCCGCCGACGCCTCGGACAGCGCCTCGGCGCGCTCACCGTCGAACCGCAGGCCCAGATCGGCGTAGATCTCGGCCGCCCACCGCCCCCAGCCCGGGCCGATCGCCGCGTACAGGGCCAGGTCGGCCAGGCCCTCGGCGATCAGGCATTGCGGCGTGTTCACCAGGAAGATGGTCTGCTCGGCCTGACCTTTCCGGTTGACCAGCCCGGCCTCCTTGCGGCAGTGCTCGGTGTGGTGTCCCGGATAGGACTCGTGGGCCACCAGTCGCGGCATGTTGGACATCAGCTGTTTGATGTCGGCGTTGACCGCGACCGTCGAGCGGTAGTCGCCGAGGTAATAGTTGAAACCCGACCACGGCTTATCGGTCACTACCTGGTACTCGACGGTTTCGCCGTCGGGGAGCGGGTAATCGGCGCGGACCCGGTCGCGCAGCGCGCTGGAGAACGCCTCGATGCATTCGGCCAGCCGCTCGGGCGGGATTTCCTCGCCGATGCGGTGCGCGTCCATCCGGTCGGCCAGCGGACCGTTACCGCCCAGCACCTCGTCGAGGCGGGCATGCGCCTGCCGGTACGTCTCCGGCTCGCCCTTGCCGATGCGTACGTCGAAGTAGTCGTACACCTCGTCGACGAAACCGATGTCTTCGCGGGCGAACTTACGGCCGGCGCATTCCAGCGCGCGCAGGTGAGCGCCAACGTAGTCGGCGCGTTGTTGGTCAAATCCGTTGCGATGTTCGACATCTGGAAGCGCCGCGATCAGCCGTCGAGCCTGGCGGACCAGATCGGCCGGGTCGGGTGCGGGCTCAGCCGACACCGTGTGGCGCAGCGCCGGGTCGCCGGTGAACGAGTCGACGTAACCCGACTCGATGCGGTCGAACCGCAAACCGAGTAGCAGGTACTCGCGGACCAGCGCGTCAGGTTCCACGCCAGCTAACGCTATCTGCTCGCCCCAGCGGACCGCAGCAAGGCCGAGGCTGCAAGACTGACCTCATGCCGCGGCCAAGCGAGCCGAGCCCCTACGTGGAGTTCGATCGACGTCAATGGCGCGCGCTACGTATGTCCACACCACAGCCGCTGACCGAAGAAGAAGTCGTCGGGCTGCGCGGTCTGGGCGAGCAAATCAACCTGCGCGAGGTCGAAGAGGTCTACCTGCCGCTGGCCCGGCTCCTGCACCTGCAGGTCGCGGCCCGCCAACGGCTGTTCGCCGCCACCGCCGAGTTCCTCGGCGAGCCCAAGCAGCATCCCGACCGCCCGGTGCCGTTCATCATCGGGGTGGCCGGCAGCGTGGCGGTCGGTAAGTCGACGACGGCCCGCGTGCTGCAGGCGCTGCTGGCCCGCTGGGATCACCACCCACGCGTCGACCTGGTCACCACCGACGGATTCCTCTATCCCAACGCCGAGCTGAGCCGACGAAACCTGATGCACCGCAAGGGTTTTCCGGAGAGCTACGACCGGCGGGCGCTGATGCGGTTCGTCACCTCGGTCAAGTCGGGTTCGGACTACGTGTGCGCGCCGGTGTACTCGCACCTGCACTACGACCGGGTGCCGGACGCCAAGCAAGTGGTCCGCCACCCGGACATCCTGATCCTCGAGGGCCTCAACGTGCTGCAGACCGGACCCACGCTGATGGTGTCGGACCTGTTCGACTTCTCGCTGTATGTGGACGGCCGGATCGAGGACATCGAGCAGTGGTACATCTCGCGGTTCCTGGCGATGCGTTCGACGGCGTTCGCCAACCCCGCTTCGCACTTCCACCACTACGCGGGGTTGACCGACCAGCAGGCCGAGATTGCGGCCCGCGACATCTGGCGATCGATCAACCGGCCCAACCTGATCGAGAACATTCTGCCGACCCGGCCGCGCGCCACCCTGGTGCTGCGCAAAGACGCCGACCATTCGATCAACCGGCTGCGACTGCGCAAGCTCTAGATCGCCAACAAGCCGATGCGGGGACGCGCACCGCAACCTCTGACGGCGGCGCCCCGCACCGGCGGGACGGGAGTCACGCCGGCAGGCGGCGCACTCCGAGGTATTGCAGGTATCCCATCAGCGCGAAGTAGCCGCCGGTGGCCAGCGTCGCGGCGATGCCGGCTGCGGTCAGCGGCAACGCTCCGGCGGCAACCACGACGAGCGCCGCCGCCGCCAGGACGGCATTGCCGACGATGAGGCCGACTCCGACACGGCGCAGATCGGGTGCTGCGGCGAGGCCGTACACCCCCAGGCCGCCGAGCACCAGCAGGGCGCCCCCGCTGAATTCGGCGATGGAACTCAGGCCGGTCAGCGCCGAAAGCGCATCCGCCATCAGGGCGATGAAAAGGCCGATAAGGCCGCTCAGCGTTGCGTCGAGCCGCATGGCGAACCGCAACAGCGAGTCGGTCGAGTCGTCGAACGGGCGGGTGGGCAGTGGAGTAACAGCGGTCATCTCGGAACTCCTTGGGATATCGGGTCGAACACTTCTGAGAATGCCGATCGCGAACTGCCAGATCGACGCTTGGCACTGCCAAGCACTGCCATGCGCAGGTCAACTCAGTGACCTAGGCCACGTATTCCTTGCCTAGCCGGGCTAAGCATGCTGGGTTAACCAGACTGGGTGGCTAGCTGGTGACGGAAACCCGGCCGCGAAGATCGGCGGCAATCAGCTTGGCCGCGGCGTTCTGCCAGTTGTGCAACGACCGTTGCGGCACCTCGGTGACGAACCACTGCCACGCCTGCCGGGCGGTCGGATCCAGGCCGGCGGCGGTGGCGTTCTGGGCGTAGGCCCGCACCCCGACGACATACGGGAAGTACAGCGAGTTGTAGTGCCGCCACTGCTCGCTGGTGCCGAAGTCGCCGCCGTCGCGCGGCTTGAGCGCGGCGATGCGATCGGCCAGCAGGGCCTTGAGCTCGATGGCCCGCTCCAGCGGCTGATCCGCGGCCCCGCGGGCGGCCAGCCGCTCGTCGATGCAGGGCAGCGCGGTCAGTGGGTTGGCGACCAGCTTGGACAGATCGCCGTAGTGACCCAGCGCGCGGCGGGTCAGCCTGGCGAACGTGTCGTCGTCGAAGCCGTCGAGCGGATCGGCCAACCGCAGCGGCAGCGCGGATTGCGTGCGCCGCAACGTCTCCCGATCCGCCCGCAGCACCGGGGCTCGCGAGAACACCATCCGGTCCAGCAACCCGGCCAGCGGGTCGGCCAGCACCTGCACCGAGGACGCAATCGCCAGGCTGGTGAACAGCAGCACCGTCAGCGCGATCTGCGCGGTGCTCTGCCGGCGGGTCAATTCGATGCCGATCAGCATCTGGCCACCGAGCAGCGCCACCACCATTCCGGTACCGGTGAATGAGCGCAGCATGTCGGCCCGCAGCGCCTGACCCTCGTCGAACGCATCCCACAGGGCCACCGCCACGCCCAGGCAGAACACGTCACAGCCCGTCGACGCCAGCGCCAGCCAGCTGGGCACCACACCCAGCGGAATGATCAGGATCGCGTTGGCCAAGGCGAAAAACATTGTCGCGGTGACGATCAGCCCAACCTTGGGAATCTTCCGCACCCGACGCCGCAGCGCGACGAACATCGCACCCAGGGTGGACACCGAAATCACCACGCACATCACCACATGGCCGAGGCGTAACGGTCCGGCGACGCTGCCGGCCAGCGTCGCGCCGACCAGTGTCAGCGCACCGGTGACACCGACGAGCAGCACTTCGCCGGCGCGGGACCGCTCGCTGTCACCCGCCCGGGCGATCTCGAGGAGCACCGCGAACCAAGCCACACCGGGGACGGCGACCAGATAGATCTCGACCTGACCGAGCAACGCGGAATGGGTGACGAGCCGCACCGCGTCCAGTGCGACGGCGGTCGCAAAGCTGCACAGCCCTGCTGCCGAGAACGCCAGCACCGGCTTGCGCGGGTTACGGGCCAACAAATACAGCCCCAGCCACCAACTCAGCGAGAACACCAACGCCGAAAGCGCAGCCATGCTTTCAGTGTGGCACGCCGCTCGGTCGTCGGCGGCGACCCGCTGCACCCGGCTGCGCCGCGCTTGCGATCGCCGCTAGGCACCGTAGCGACGATGCCGCAAGCTGTAATCGCGCAGCGCGCGCAGGAAGTCGACGCGACGGAAGGCGGGCCAGTGCGCTTCGGTGAACCACATCTCCGAGTAGGCGCTCTGCCACAACAGGAACCCGGATAGCCGCTGCTCCCCCGAAGTCCGGATCACCAGATCAGGGTCGGGCTGCCCGGAGGTGTACAGGTTCTCCGAGATCGCCTCGACGGTGACGGCCTCGATGAGTTCCTCGCCACTGGCACCGTTGACGAGTTGCTTGGCCAACAATCCGCGCACCGCGTCGGTGATTTCCTGACGGCCGCCGTATCCGACCGCAACGTTGACGTGAAAGCTGCCGTTCCGCGTGGCGGTGGTGCCCTCCACCGCGTCTCGGAGCCGGCGCGCGGGCTCTTCACCGATCAGCTCCAGGTCCCCGACCGTCCGCACACTCCAGCCGTTGGCCGGCGCGCAGATCTCTTCGACGACGTCGGTGATGATCTCGATGAGCGCGGCCAGCTCGGCCGGATCACGCCGCAGGTTTTCGGTCGAAAGCAAGTAGACAGTGGCCATTTCGATGCCGGCCTCCTGGCACCAGCGCAGCATCTCGGCGATCTTGGCCGCACCCATCCGGTACCCGTAGCTGACGTCGTCGTAGCCGGCGTCGCGCGCCCAACGGCGGTTGCCATCGCACAGCACGGCGATGTGACGCGGCAGCGCCGATTTCGATGCGGCAAGTCCTTGCCGCAGCCGCAATTCGTAGAGCCGATATAACGGTTCCTTGAGGCGCGGCGGAATGATCTCCACAGCGATCCAGATTACTGTGGGTCCGAGTGCTCAACGGCAATCCTGCCGCAACTCATGGAGGCGTATTGATTCGCGACACCGACGTGGCCACCACGGCCGGCGCGAACGAGACGTCCCACACGGTCGGAGATGTCGCCGAGCACATTGTCGAAGGCGTGAAAGGCACCGCCCAGGCACTGGTCAAGCCCCGGGCCCGCGGCTGGATTCACCTGGTGTCGGCCGTCGTCGCGGTCATCGCCGGCGCCTCGCTGATCTCGGTGTCCTGGCCGTTGGCGGGGTTCAAGGCGGGTATGGCGACGTTCATCTACACCGGCTCGGTGGTGGGGATGTTCACCACCAGCGCGGTCTATCACCGGGTCCACTGGACATCGGTGAAGGCCCGCACCTGGATGAAGCGGCTCGACCACTCGATGATCTTCGTGCTCATCGCCGGCACCTACACGCCGTTCGCGATGCTGGCGATGCCGCACGGCGCGGGCGTGCTGGTGCTCTGGATTGTCTGGGGCGGTGCCGTGGCCGGGGTGCTGCTCAAGATGTGCTGGCCCACCGCGCCGCGCTGGGTGGGTGTTCCGCTGTATCTGGTCCTCGGCTGGGTCTCGGCGTTCTATATCGCGATGATCCTGCACAACGCCGGCGTGGCCGCGATGGTGCTGCTGGCCGTCGGCGGCGCGCTGTACAGCATCGGCGGGATCATGTACGCGCTGCACTGGCCCAACCCGTGGCCGAGCACGTTCGGCTACCACGAGTTCTTTCACGCCTGTACCGCGGTGGCCGCGATCTGCCACTACATCGCGATCTGGTTCGCGGTCTTCTGACGGTTTCGCGCTAAATCTGCCTGGCGTTCTCGGGTGACCAGTAGGCCTTCATCGCGGCGACCTTGCCGTCGGCGTTGAACACCATCACGTCGATCGGCTCGATGACGATCCGGCTATCGCCGGCTGAGACGGTCAACTTGAAGTGGAACGCCGCCTCGTTTCCGGCCACCCGCAGCGTCACCAGCTCGCATTCCCGCTGTACGTTTTCCACCGCGGAGTAGAAGCCGTGGATCGCCTGCCGGCCGATGTGCACCTCGCCACCGACCGGATCCTCGACAGTGGCGTCGTCGGCGTACAACTCGACCAGATCATCCGCGGTGCCCTTGGCGATCAGGCTGATGTATCGGTTGACGGTCTCGGCGATGTGTTCTGCACTCGACATGGGAGGCAGGTTACCGCGCCGGGCCTCGTAGCCCGCATCGTCACCGGGTGAGTGCAGATTCCAATTCCGCGGCGCTGGTGACCGGCAGGTCGCATACCCGGCCGCGGCATACGTAGGCCGCGTCGGCACCGGCGACGCGGCCGCGGCCGACGAGCAGCTCTGACGAGTTCACCTCGCCGCCGACGACGATCGCGCCGCCGGGCGCGATCCGTCGGGCATCGGCCAACAGTCGCGAACCCGGCCCGCCGCAGGCCACCGCGATCTGCAACGGGCCACGAACGGCCGCTTCGGCGACGGCCAGCCAATGGCCGGCCGACCGCGGCGCACGGGCCAGCAGCTGCGAATGCGCCTGCAGCGCAACGACTGCCGCCTGCCGGTAGCGATCGGCCTGCCCGCCGCCAGTCAGGTGTGCGGCGGTCAGCAGGGCCTCGGCAATCGCGGATGCCCCCGACGGCGTCGCGCCGTCGTACGGGTCGGCGGGCCGCAGCAACAGCCGCTCGCCATCGTCGGCGCTGTCGAACCAACGGCCCGGGTTGTCGTGATCGGCGAAGTGCGCCAACGCAATATCCAGCAGGTCGGTGGCGGCGGTCAGCCAGGCGGCCTCGGTGGTCAGCTGGTACAGCGCGAGCAGACCGGTGGCCAGCATCGCGTGGTCTTCCAGGATCGCGGCGCTCTCCCCGACCCGACCGCCCAGGCTGGCCCGGCGCAGCCGGCCGTCCACCACGTGCAATGCGAGCAGCGCTGTTGCGCAATCGGTTGCGGCGTCGGCCAATTCGGGTGCATCCAGTGCCACACTGGCTTCGGCCAGCGCGGTGATCGCCAGCCCGTTCCAGGCGGTGACGACTTTGTCGTCGCGGCCCGGTTGAGGTCGGGTCAGCCGGGCGGCCAGCAGCGCGGTCCGGACGCGCTCGAGGCGAGCCTGGTCGTCGGGATCGGCGTGCAGTTGCAGCACCGAGGCGCCGGCTTCGAAGGTGCCGACCTTCGTCACTCCGAAAACCGAAGCGGCCCAAAGCCCGTCGTCGTCGCCGAGTATCTCGGTCAGTTGCGCAGGCGTCCAGACGTAGGTCGAACCCTCGCGGCCGTCGGCATCGGCGTCCAGCGACGAGGTGAACATGTCGCCGTCACGCAAATCGTCGAGCAGGAACCTCGCGGTCTCATGGGTAACCCGACGCGCCAACGGGTCGCCGGTTCGCCTGGCCCAGTGCGCGTAGGCCCGCAACAGCAACGCGTTGTCGTACAGCATCTTCTCGAAATGCGGTACCACCCAGGCATTGTCGACGCTGTAGCGGGCGAACCCGCCGGCCAGCTGGTCATACATGCCGCCGCGGGCCATCGTCGCGCCAGTCCGGCGGACAGCGACCAGGGCCTGCGGTGAGTCAGTGCGCTCCCAGTGCCGCAGCAGCCCCTCCAGCAGCGCCGACGGCGGGAACTTCGGTGCACCACCAAAGCCGCCGTGCGTGGTGTCCTCGTCGGCTAACACGGCGGCGACGGCGTGGTCGCACAGCGCCGGATCCACTTGCGGGCCGCCGCCGGGCAATCCCGATGCCATTGACCGCAATTCGCCCGCGATGTGGTCGGAGCTCTGCTCGACCTCGTCGCGACGCTCGTTCCAGGTGCTGGACACAGCCGAAAGGAGTTGCAGAAAAGCATCTTTGGGGTAATAGGTGCCGCAATAGAACGGACGTCCGTCGGGCGTCAGGAAGCAGGTCATCGGCCAGCCGCCCTGCCCGGTAAGCGCGACGGTGGCATTCATGTAGACGGCGTCGATGTCGGGCCGCTCCTCGCGGTCCACCTTGATGCACAGGAAGCGATCGTTCATCGCCGCAGCCACCTCGTCGTCTTCGAACGATTCGTGGGCCATCACGTGACACCAGTGGCATGCGGCGTAACCGATCGAAAGCAGGATCGGCACATCGCGTGTCGCGGCCTCGGCCAGCGCCGCCGGCGACCACTGCTGCCAGTGCACCGGGTTGTCGGCGTGCTGGCGAAGGTAGGGGCTGGCGGCCCCGGCGAGCTGGTTACCCGCCGGGCTCATGCGGTGGCCGGTCATCGGGGTGCTGGATGGTGCCGTCGTCGACGGCTTGATCCGGTTCGGGATGCTGCGGGTCGAAGGACCCCGGCAACTTCTTGAGGTGCCGGTTCATCGAGCGCACCAAAAACAGCACGCTGATCAGCAGCAGCACCACCACGAGCAAGCCGAACGGGCTGGCCTTGCCGAAATCCGGTCCACTGTTGTGCGGCCCGTCCTCGGCCAGCAATGCCAATGCAGCCAGATGTAGATGCATCACGGCGTGTCCTCGATTCCGGCGAACAGATCCGACTCGGGAAGCCGCACCGGTACACGGGATCGGGCCAGCTCGAATTCCTCTGTCGGCCAAAGCCTTTGCTGCCATTCAATGGGGGCGGCGAAGAAATCGCCCTTGGGATCGATCTGGGTGGCGTGCGCGCGCAGCGCGTCGTCGCGCTGACTGAAATACGCCGAGCACTCGATCCGGGTCGTCACCCGGTCGGCGTGGACATCGTGCGCGGGATCCCAGTGTTTGAGCCACTTCTCGAACGGACCCGTCTGCCCCCGCTTGGCGAATTCGTCCTGCAGCATCTGCATCCGCTGGCGCAGGAACCCGTGGTTGTAATACAGCTTGGACACCGTCCACACCGGGCCTGCGTCCGGGAATCGCCGGTAGTCACCGGCGGCCTCGTATGCGGCCACCGAAACCTGGTGGCAGCGAATGTGATCGGGGTGCGGGTAGCCACCGTTCTCGTCGTAGGTCGTCATCACATGCGGCCGGAATTCGCGCACCACCCGAACCAGCGCCTCGGTGGACACCTCCAACGGCGTCAGCGCAAAGCAGTCCTCCGGCAGCGGCGGCGGCGGATCCCCCTGCGGCAGTCCGGAATCGACGAAGCCCAGCCAGGTGTGCTCGACGCCGAGGATCTCGGCCGCCTTGGCCATCTCGTCGCGGCGGATATCGGCGATGCGGCCGTGCACTTCCGGCAGGTCCATCGCCGGGTTGAGGATGTCGCCGCGCTCGCCCCCGGTCAGGGTCACCACCAGCACGCGGCAACCCTCATCCGAGTAGCGGGCCAGGGTGGCAGCGCCCTTACTGGACTCGTCGTCCGGGTGGGCGTGCACCGCCATCAACCGCAGTTCGCTCACGTGCTCCCTGACTGTGTGCTGTCTTCTGCGCCTATAGTTCCAGGTCTAATAGTTCCATC
Organism: Mycobacterium sp.; assembly: GCF_036488105.1. Lineage (GTDB taxonomy): Bacteria > Actinomycetota > Actinomycetes > Mycobacteriales > Mycobacteriaceae > Mycobacterium. The sequence continues at coordinate 12,124 of NZ_DASXHW010000205.1, forward strand.
CCGGACACCGGGCCTCGCTAACCCGGTCCCTTGGGCAGATCACCCGGACCGCAACACACCATGACCGAAGGTTCCCCCGCACCGCCACCGACCCGCTACGGGCGTGGTCGCCTACTCCCCCCATCCCGACGCCGGGCCGCCGCCCCGGCGGTGGTGGTGGCCGCGGTCGGCGTCGTGGTGGCCGTCATCGGCTATCAACGGCTGGGCCGCAGCGACGTCGACGGTACGTTGGCCGGCTATCGGCTGATCGACGGCCAGACCGTGTCAGTAACGATCAGCGTGACGCGAAAAGACCCGTCGCGCCCGGTCGACTGCATCGTGCGGGTGCGGGCGAAAGACGGCAGCGAGACGGGCCGGCGCGAGGTGCTGGTTGCGCCGTCCACCCAGGCAACGGTGCAGGTGACGACGATCGTGAAGTCCAGTAAGCCGGCCGCGGTGGGTGACATCTACGGCTGCGGCACCGATGTGCCCGGCTACCTGCGCGCGCCCTGACGGCGCCGGTCCAGCACCCACCGGCGGCAAACGCCGAACTGCGAGAAACGTCCTCGTCCACCACGGCGGCGGTGGTAAGCTTCTCGGATGCACGGTTCCGGCTGGGACCGTGTATTGCTGCATTAGCGGCCAGATGTGCCGCGCAGGGGTCCACCCGACTACTGAGGTCGGCAGTACACGTGGTGGCACCGCCCGGCAGCACGACCGACAACCTGCCGGGGCGGACGCCGCCCCGGCACCACAAGGAGCACGACGAGATGACGGACACCCAGGTGACCTGGTTGACCCAGGAATCACATGACCGGCTCAAGACTGAGCTCGACCAGTTGATCGCGAACCGTCCGGTCATCGCCGCGGAAATCAACGATCGCCGCGAGGAGGGTGACCTGCGCGAGAACGGTGGCTATCACGCCGCCCGCGAAGAGCAGGGCCAGCAAGAGGCCCGCATCCGCTCGCTGCAGGACCTGCTGAACAACGCCAAGGTCGGCGAGGCGCCGAAGCAGTCCGGCGTCGCGCTGCCCGGTTCGGTAGTGAAGGTCTACTACAACGGCGACAAGTCGGACACCGAGACCTTTTTGATCGCCACCCGCCAGGAGGGCGTCAACGAGGGCAAGCTCGAGGTCTACTCGCCGAACTCACCGCTGGGCGGCGCACTGATCGACGCCAAAGAGGGTGAGACGCGCAGCTACACCGTGCCGAACGGCAACACCGTCGAGGTGACGCTGATCAGCGCGGAGCCCTACCACGCCTGACTAGGTACCGCCTCTGGTGCCGAGTGTGAATCCTTCGACCCCCCGCGGCGTGTCGCGTCGTCAGATTCACAGTCGGCGGGATCAGGCAATCAGCCCAGCGCCTGTTCGAGGTCGGCGATCAGGTCGGCGATGTCCTCGATGCCGACCGACAGCCGCACCAGGTCGTCCGGAACCTCCAACTGCGAGCCGGCCGTCGACGCATGGGTCATCGCACCGGGATGCTCGATCAGCGACTCCACCCCGCCGAGGGACTCGGCGAGGATGAACACCTTGGTGTTGGCGCACAACGCCTGTGCCGCGCTGCGTCCGCCCCGCATCCGCACCGACACCATACCGCCGAAGCCGCGCATCTGCCGCGCGGCGATCTGGTGACCGGGATGGTCGGGTAGACCCGGGTACAGCACCGCGTCCACCGACGGGTGGCCGAGAAGGAATTGCGCTACCGCAGCGGCGTTTTCGCTGTGCCGCTGCATCCGCAACACGAGCGTCTTCAGGCCGCGCATGGTCAGGTAGGCATCGAACGGGCCCGGCACCCCGCCGGCCCCGTTCTGCAGGAATGCGAATGCCGCGTCCAACTCTTCGTCGTTGGTGACCACGGCGCCGCCGACCACATCGGAGTGCCCGCCAATGTATTTCGTCGTCGAGTGCAACACGATGTCGGCGCCGAGCGTCAACGGTTGTTGTAACGCCGGCGAGGCAAAGGTGTTGTCCACCAGCACTTTCGCCGAGCTTTTCGCGCCGAGTTCGGCGATTGCGGCGATGTCGGCGATCGACAGCAGCGGGTTGGTGGGCGTTTCCACCCAGATCAGCCGGGTCTGCGGGGTGATCGCCGCGCGGACCGCGTCGACATCGGACGCCGCGACCGGGGTGTGCTGCACACCCCACTGGCTGAACACCTTGTCGATCAGCCGGAACGTTCCGCCGTAGGCGTCGTCGGGGATGACCACGTGATCACCGGGGCGCAGCAGCGCACGCAGCACGCAGTCGCTGGCCGCCATGCCGGAGCCGAATGCCCGTCCGTAGCGGCCCTCTTCGACGGCGGCCAGCGCGCTTTCCAGGGCCGCCCTGGTCGGGTTGCCGGTGCGGGCGTACTCGAATCCACCGCGCAGACCGCCGACGCCGTCCTGCGCAAAGGTGCTGCTGGCGTAGATCGGGGTATTGACCGCGCCGGTCGCCGGGTCGGGCCGGTAGCCGGCGTGAATGGCCTTGGTGGCCAGGCCGGCTTTTGCGAAATCTCCGTGGTCGCTCATCGACGACCAGCCTAGTCATCGCGGTGACGTCGACCCGAGCGCGCCGCCAGCTCCGCCCCCACCGCCACCGGGGCTCAATTTCTGCCCGATCCCGCCGTGGTGCCCGTGATCCAAAACACCGACGCCCCCACCGTTAAGTTCGCGGTTTACCGGTCGTCCAGCGGCAGGCACACCGTGGCCATCATCTTGTCGGCCAACGTCTGCCGCTTGGCGGTCCACAGCGGGAACAGGTAGCCGATGTCGAGGATGACCGCGTCAACAACATGAGCGATCTGGCGCAGCACTGACAGGCCGAAACCGATGGGCTTCCCGGTGTTCTCGCTGACGACTTTGAATTTCAGCAACGACTTGCCGATGCTCGATCCGGTGCTGCCCTGGCGGTAGCCGTAGTTCCAGACGAAGTAGGCCAGCCCAACCAGTACCGCACCCCACATGACCGTCATGCCGAGCGTCGAATATCCGATCGTGCAGATTTGATCGACGGTGTTCGGGGCGACGTCGGTCAGGCAGGCGCTCTCGGCGGAGTTCTGCAGGACCAGCCACCCGACGCCGAGGATCAGCAGCAGGGGCAGATGGTCGACGAGGTAGGCCGCGACCCGACTGAGCCACGGAGTGCAATCCGCCTTGGTCAGGCCGCGCAGTACCGGCCCCGGTGGCGGTGGCACGTACCCGCCCGACGGCGGCGGTGGCGGTGGGTAGTTACCACTCCCAGGAAGCGGCGGCGGCGGGAACGACGACGGCGGTGGTTCGGTCATGAACGGCTTTCCCTTTGCACGGTGATTTGCTACCCGAAGTAATTTGCCTGAAAGCGGTCCGGCTACTTGCGTGGCGCGCCGTCGGACAGGAAACCCAACAAGTCGTACCGGGTGATGACGCCGACCGGTTTGCCTTCCTCGACGACCATCACGGCGTCCAAGTCGCGCAGCGTCTTGGCCAGCGACCCGACTTGTTCGCCGGCGCCGATGATCGGCAGCGGCGGGCTCATGTGCATGCCGACGGCGTCGGCCAGGCTGGCGCGACCCTCGAAGACGGCCGACAGTAGTTCGCGCTCAGAGACGCTGCCGGCGACCTCGCCGGCCATCACCGGCGGCTCGGCGCCGACGACGGGCATCTGCGACACCCCGTACTCGCGCAGGATGCTGATCGCGTCACGCACGGTCTCCGACGGATGGGTGTGCACCAGGTCGGGCAGGTGGCCGGACTTACCCCGCAGCACGTCGCCGACCCTGGGCTGCTCGATCGAGCCGTCCAGCCGGGTGCGCAGGAAGCCGTACGACGACATCCAGGCGTCGTTGAAGATCTTCGACATGTACCCGCGGCCGCCGTCGGGCAGCAACACGACGACCAACGCGTCGGGCCCGGCTTGCTCGGCGACTTTCAGCGCCGCCACCACCGCCATGCCGCACGAGCCGCCGACGAGCATGGCCTCCTCGCGGGCCAGCCGTCTGGTCATGTTGAACGAATCGGAGTCGGAGACCGCGATGATCTCGTCGGGGACCGCGCTGTCGTAGGCCGCAGGCCAGAAATCCTCGCCGACGCCTTCGACGAGATAAGGCCGGCCGGTGCCACCGGAGTACACCGACCCCTCCGGGTCGGCGCCGACCACGCGCACCTTGCCACCGGAGACGTCTTTGAGATAGCGGCCGGCGCCGGTGATCGTCCCGCCGGTTCCGATCCCGGCGACGAAATGGGTGACCTGACCATCGGTGTCGGCCCAGATCTCCGGCCCGGTGGTCTCGTAGTGGCTGGCCGGGCCCTGCGGGTTGGAGTACTGGTCGGGCTTCCAGGCGCCGTCGATCTCGGCGACCAGCCGGTCAGAGACGCTGTAGTAGCTGTCCGGGTGTTCGGGCGGCACAGCGGTCGGGCACACCACAACCTCGGCTCCGTAGGCCCGCAGCACATTCTGCTTGTCTTCGCTGACCTTGTCAGGGCAGACGAACACACACCGATAGCCGCGGTGCTGGGCGACCAGCGCCAGACCGACGCCGGTGTTGCCTGATGTCGGTTCGACGATGGTGCCGCCCGCTCTGAGCTCTCCGCTGGCTTCGGCGGCGTCGATCATCTTCACCGCGATCCGGTCCTTGCTGCTCATGCCGGGGCTCAGGTACTCGACCTTGGCCACCACCCGGCCCGAACCCGGCGGCACGACCGAGTTCAGCTGAACCAGTGGAGTATTTCCGATCAGTTCACTGATGTGTCGCGCGATCCGCATAAATAGATCGTCTCAGGTGCTGCAAGGCCGCGCGCAGCGGCTACCGGACGAATTGAGCCTGGGCCTAGCCGGTGGCCTCGCGGATGTACTCGCCGATCTGCCGCAACGACCGCGTCGCCTCGGGAATCAACGGCGCACCGAGCTGGAAGTCGTGAATCTGGCCCGGCCAGACCCGAACCTCGGTCGGCACTCCGGCCGCCGCGAGTGCGCGGGCCGCCACGCGGGCGTCATGCAGCAATACCTCTGACCCCGATACGTGGATCAGCGTCCGGGGCAACCCGGGCTCGACGTGATCGAGCGGCTCGTAGAGCTGTTCCGGCTTGCCGTCGACGACGTGCTTGCGGGCAGCCTTGGCGACCAGCGTGAACAACGCGTCAAATGCCTTGGCGGGGAACATCGCATCGGTCTTGATGTTCGGGTGCGACTGCTTGGGTTGCTTGGCCAGCTCCAGCAACGGAGAAATCGCGACCAGCGCGGCCGGCTCTTCGTCCACCTGTTGAAGCCGTTGCGCCAGAGCAAGAGCCAGATAACCGCCGGCCGAATCGCCGGCCACCACGATCTGGTCTGGCTGGTATCCGCGCAGGCGCAGCCACCGGTAGGCGTCGTGGCAGTCGTCCAGCGCCTGGCCGACGGAGTGTTTCGGGATGAGCCGGTAGTTGACCACCAGCACCGGCGAGTCGGCAAACTTCGACAGCGCGTTGACGATTCGGCTGTGCGAGTTCACCCCACACGTCAAAAAGGCGCCACCGTGCAGATACAGCACCACCCGTCGCTCGCCATCGGCCGGCAGCACACCGGGCGCGCGCACCAGCTGGGCGGTGCAGTGCGGTAACTCGACTTCTGCGCGAACGGTTCCGGGCGCGGGCAGCAGCATCCGCGACGCGAAGTCGATGATGCCGAACGGAAATGGGATATGCGGGATGTAGCTGACCACGCCCAAAGCGGGGCGGATCGTGAGCCGACAGGCCAGCGACGCCATTATTCCTGGGAGGCTGGGTCCGCTCTCGACGACCTCGACCGGCACGCCGTCGTTGGCCGGAAATCTGCGGGCCCGCAACACGTCACGGGCACGAACTGCGGTTCGGGGCGCACCCGAAACCCTGCTCGGTGCGGTCATGCTCAACACTCCTACGCCGTTGTAGTGCGATAAACATGTCGACGAAGCAGCGGAGTATCCTCAGCCAACTTCGTGAACTTAGCTTGACACCTCAAAGAACTTCAACAATCAAAGAGTCTGATTCGATACCAAGATTGCTCCGACCCGTAACGGCGCAACGGCCGGGGTCCGGAGCGACCAGCGATGCGAGACATAAACTGTTCACGTGGTACGACGCGCACCGCGAGGTTCGATCACTGCGCTGGCCGCCGCAGGCGCGCTGGCGTCGACCGGCACCGCCTACGTGGGGGCGCGCAATCTGCTGATCAGCCAGGCCGCCAAGGCGCGCAGCGTCATCCCTAAATCGTGGGACGTCCCGCCCCGCGCCGACGGTGTCTACACCCCGGCCGGCGGCCCCGTCCAGCGCTGGGAGCGCGGGATGGACGTCGACCTGCACCTGATGATCTTCGGCGACTCGACGGCAACCGGGTACGGCTGCCGGATCGCCGACGAAGTTCCCGGCGTGCTGATCGCCCGCGGATTGGCTGAGCAGACCGGTAAACGTGTCCGGTTGAGCACCAAAGCGATCGTCGGCGCCACCTCCAAAGGCCTGTCCGGACAGGTCGACGCGATGTTCATCGCCGGGCCACCGCCCGATGCCGCCGTCATTCTGATCGGCGCCAACGATGTCACGAAGCTGAACGGCATCGGCGCCTCGTCGCGGAGGCTGGGCGCAGCCGTGCGACGGTTGAAAGCCAGCGGCGCGGAGGTCGTCGTCGCGACCTGCCCCGATTTCGGTGTGGTCAAGGCGATCCCCCAACCGCTGCGATGGACGGTGCGCACCCTTGGCCTGCGGCTGGCCCGAGCGCAGTCCGGCGCCGTCAGGTCCGCCGGTGGTGTGCCGGTGCCGCTCGCCTCGCTGGTCAACGACGAATTCCGGCATGCCCCCGAGCGGATGCTGTCCGATGACCAGTTCCACCCGTCGGCGGCTGGCTACGCGCTGGCCGCAAGCCAGCTGCTGCCGGCGCTCTGTCAGGCGCTCGGCCACTGGTCCGGCGAGCCGGCCCTCTCCTCGGCGGGCGCCACCGAGGCCGGTCCCGGCAACTTGGTGCTCCGGCTGATCTCGCGACTGTGGCGGCGACCCACGACCGGGGTGCCGGCGCCGATCGTCGTATCTGCCCCCAGCTAAGCAACTCGCTTCCTCGCAAGGCTAGATTCGGGTCCAGACCACACCGCAGGAGATGGAGCCGAAATGCCGGAAGCCGTCATTGTTTCAACTGCCCGTTCGCCGATCGGGCGCGCGATGAAAGGGTCGCTGGTCAGCATGCGGCCCGACGACCTGGCGGCGCAGATGGTGCGCGCCGCACTCGACAAGGTGCCGGAGCTCAACCCCCACCAGATCGACGACCTGATCCTCGGCTGCGGCCTGCCGGGAGGTGAGCAGGGCTTCAACATGGCCCGGGTGGTCGCCGTTGAGCTCGGCTACGACTTCCTGCCCGGAACCACCGTCAACCGCTACTGTTCGTCGTCGCTGCAGACCATCCGGATGGCCTTCCACGCCATCAAAGCCGGCGAGGGTGACGCGTTCATCTCCGCCGGCGTCGAGACCGTGTCACGCTTCACCAAGGGCAGCTCGGACTCCTTACCGGACACCAAGAATCCGCTGTTCGACGAGGCCGCCGAGCGGACCGCTACCGCCGCGCAGGGTGCGACGGACTGGCACGACCCCCGCAAGGATCACGAGCTCCCCGACGTCTACATCGCGATGGGTCAGACCGCCGAGAACGTCGCCATCCTGACCGGGATCAGCCGCGAGGATCAGGACCACTGGGGCGTGCGCAGCCAGAACCGTGCCGAGGAAGCCATCAAGAGCGGCTTCTTCGAGCGCGAAATCGTCCCGGTGAAGCTCCCGGACGGCACCACCGTCAGCACCGATGACGGGCCGCGGCCCGGCACCACGTACGAGAAGATCAGCCAGCTCAAGCCGGTCTTCCGGCCCAACGGCACGGTGACCGCCGGTAATGCCTGCCCGCTGAACGACGGCGCCGCCGCGGTGGTGATCACCAGCGACACCAAGGCCAAAGAACTCGGCCTCAGGCCGCTGGCCCGCATCGTCTCCACCGGCGTGAGCGGCCTGTCCCCGGAGATCATGGGCCTGGGCCCGATCGAGGCGAGCAAGACGGCCCTGCAGCGGGCCGGTTTGTCGGTCAAGGACATCGACCTGTTCGAGATCAACGAGGCCTTCGCGGTGCAGGTGCTCGGCTCGGCCCGCGAGCTGGGCATCGACGAGGACAAGCTGAACGTGTCCGGCGGCGCGATCGCGCTGGGCCACCCGTTCGGCATGACCGGTGCCCGGATCGCCACCACGCTGCTCAACAACCTGCAGACCCACGACAAGACGTTCGGCCTGGAGACCATGTGCGTCGGCGGCGGTCAGGGTATGGCGTTGGTCATCGAGCGGCTGAGCTGATTCGCCAAGGGTCGCTGCGCCACGCAGTTTTGCCGCCAAAACTGGCGTAACCACCCGGTTCGGGCATGGAACCACCCGGACTGGGTTACGGTTTGCCAGCCGCCGCCCGGTGGCCTATGCATCCGAGT
>NZ_DASXHW010000259.1:0-2843 GCF_036488105.1 Mycobacterium sp.
CTTTCGAATCGGCCTCGGCCCGCGGCTATCGGCGGCTCGCGGACAACATAACCGGAGACCTGCGCAGCGAGCCGGATTGCCGGGCCTTTAGCGCTGACCAGGCACCGCGGGGAGTCACAGCAGTCACGCGTGCATCAGCGAGCGACCATGACATGTGGTTTCAAAACGAGGTCGCATGCGATATCACCTGAGCCCGCCAAGACGCACAGCTACCACCTAGGCGACTCACGTAGGTTCGAGTTATGGCGAGAACTGACAACGACACCTGGGAAATCACCGAGAGCGTGGGGGCGACGGCTTTGGGCGTGGCCTCAGCACGCGCGGCCGAAACCGAGAGCGACGATCCGCTGATTCAGGACCCGTTTGCGCGGGTGTTCCTCGACGCCGCCGGCGACGGGGTGTGGAACTGGCACGGCGGTCCCGATCTGCCGCCGGAGATCCTCGAAGCCGAACCCGAGTTGCCGCAGCAGAGGCAGGCGATGGTCAGCTACATGGCCTCGCGGACCAAGTTTTTCGACTCGTTTTTTCTCACCGCCACCAAGTCCGGCATTCGTCAGGCGGTGATCCTGGCGGCGGGCCTGGATGCGCGGTCCTGGCGGTTGCCGTGGCCCGACGGCGTCACGGTCTACGAGCTGGACCAAGACCGGGTGCTGGACTTCAAGCTGTCGACCTTGACCCACCACGGGGCGCGGCCGGCCGCCAATCGCAAAGAGGTCGCCGTGGACCTGCGCCACGACTGGCCGAAAGCGTTGCAGGAGGCTGGTTTTGACCCGTCGCAGCCGAGCGTCTGGTCGGCCGAAGGCCTGATGCCGTATCTTCCGGCCGCGGCGCAGGATCTGCTGTTCGAGCGCATCGACGCACTCGCCGCGCCGGGCAGCCGGGTCGCGGTGGAGGCGCTGGGGCCGACGTTCCTCGACGAGGAGGTGCGTGCCAAGCGGCGCGAGCGGATGGAGCGGCTGCGTCAGTTGATGGCCAAGGTGGACCCGGATCGCGATATCCCTCGGACCGACGAGCTGTGGTACTTCGAAGAGCGCGAACCGGTCGGCGACTGGTTCGCCCGCCACGACTGGACTGTCACGGTGACGCCCGCGGCCGAGCTGATGGCCGACTTCGGGCGCAGCCCTGCACCAGCGGTCAAGGACATGGTGCCGGGCAACGAGTTCGTCTACGCGCAGCGGCCGTAACTACGGAACTGCTTTGACCGGTGGGATGTGCCACGTCCCATCCAGAATCGACGGCTTCTTGTCGTTGGGCCAGTACAGCCGCAGCATGAGGCTGAACCGATCCTTGGGCGCGGGAAGCCAATTGGATTCTTTGTCCGGCCCGGGGGAATCGGCCTGGATGTAGAGGTCGGTCGATCCGTCGGGGTTGGTCGCCAACTTGTCGCGCGGGCTCAGCGTGTAGCGGTTCAGCGGGTTGTCGACGAAGAAGTAGTCGCTGTTGTACATGGTCAGCGACCAGAATCCCCGCGCCGGCGGTAGCTGGCCCTTGTCGAAGTGCATGGTGTATTTGGTTGCGCCGCTGTACTTCTGCTTGAGGTCGGGGCCGTCCGAGGTGGGATACACGGCGTCCTCGGGCAGGTTGGCGCCGACGCCGACCTCGGTGACGAAGGCGCGCTGCCGGTAGTTGGTCCCGTATCTGCCCGCCTTGGTGGTGTAGGCCCAGCCGTTCTTGAAGATGAAATCGCCGGCGACGACGCCGTCTTCGCGCCAGCCACTGATGTTGTCCTGACCGAGCTTTGGCGCCAACGCCAGGCCGGTGTTTGCCGCGGCCGACAGCTTGGTCGGGTCGAAGTCCTGCCCGGGAACGATGCCGATCCTGGCCAGCTTGGCCACCATCGGCGCATCCTCGGGGGCCGGCGGGTTGGCCTTGAGTAGACCGGCGAACAGCTTGAAATACTCCGGCGCGCCAAGGGAATTCACCTGCTGTCGCACCGACGTCTTCATATCGACAGACACGTTGACCGGACCGAGCGGCGGCAGGTAGGGCTTCCCGAACGACGACAGCGGCACCGCGGTGATCTGATCCTGCAGCTTGTGCACCGCGTCGTAATCCTCCGGGGTGCCCGAGGAGTAGATGCGGCCCAGCATCCACACCAAGGCCGTCGACGACTTGTACTCCAGCACGCCGGGCGGCAACGTGCCGTGCCACCCGGGACCAGTGATGGCGAACGTGCGCGGCTTGCCCCCGCCGTTGCGGGTGCCCGGCGAGGCGAAGACGTTGGTCCACGCGTCCAGCATGGGCAGCAGGTAATAGCGGTCGCCCATGTCCGGCACGCTCACGATCCACGGCTCCTTCGCCACGTCGAACCACGCCTGGGTGTAGAGCGTGTCGGCGTTCGGGGCGGTCACCATGTTGAACGACGCGTTCGGGTAGGTACGCATGCGGGCGATCTGACCCATTGGCGCTTTGGTGTCTTGTGCGGCGGGCACATTCGTCAATCCGCGTCGGGTGTACTCCATCGTGACGAGCGGATAGGCGTAGGCATAAGCCTCGGTGGCGATGTCGGTGGTTTCGGACTGTGACAGGCCAGGCGTCGCAGAGGTTGTCACCGGCGCGGCAGGGTGATCGTTGCCGCCGCACGACGTGATCATCATCAAGGCGGTCAGCAGCACGCCGACCCGTTTGATGGTTGATCGCATAACGGGATACTTTCACGCCATCCGGGTGCGGCGCAGGCTCGCCGGCGGAAAGCTCGCCGTGCTTACACCACAGGTGGTGTAACTTGATGTGTATGCGAACCAATATCGACATCGACGACGACGCGCTGCGCGAGGCTCAGCGCTTGGTCGGTACGAAAACCAAGCGCGACACGGTCAACCTGGCGCTGCGTGAACTCGTTG
>NZ_DASXHW010000286.1:0-11907 GCF_036488105.1 Mycobacterium sp.
ATGACCCATGGACCGACCCAGCGGATTTCTGCGCCGGCCGCGGCGCACCTTCCGCGACCGTCGCGAAGCCGGTCGCGTGCTCGCCCAGGAGCTGGCGTCGTATCGCGGTAAAGCCGGTCTGCTCGTTCTCGGGCTGGCCCGCGGCGGCGTGCCGGTCGGTTGGGAGGTCGCCGCAGCCCTGGGCGCAGAGCTGGACGTCTTCCTGGTGCGAAAGCTGGGCGTGCCGCAGTGGTCCGAACTAGCGATGGGGGCGCTGGCCAGCGGCGGCGGCGTGGTGATGAACGACAACGTGGTGTCGAGCCTGCGGATCAGCGACGAGCAGGTGCGCGCGGTCGTCGAACGCGAAGCCGCCGAACTCATTCGCCGCGAATACGCTTACCGGGGCGAGCGACCGGTCGCCGACCCGCGCGGCAGGACGGTCATCGTGGTTGACGACGGGATTGCCACGGGTGCAAGCATCCTCGCGGCGGTGCGAGCGCTGCGGGCCGCGGGCCCCGACTCGATCGTTGTCGCTGTGCCGGTCGGCCCGCGGTCGGTGTGCGAGGTGCTGGCCGAGGAGGCCGACGAGGTGGTGTGCGCGACGATGCCGGACGACTTCGACGCGGTGGGCCAGGTTTTCGTCGACTTCCATCAAATCAGCGACGATGAGGTCCGCGACTTGCTGGCGACCCCGCCTGGTTCCTAGGACGTTTTGCGGTCGTCGCTGACGCTGTCGTCGGTCGCACCGTCAGGTTCGTCGATCGCATCCGCCGGATAATCGGCTGCCTCGTCCTCACCGTGCGACTCCGAATCGTCAGCTGACCCCGGTCCGGGGCTTGCCGGACCCGCCTCGCGGCGCCGACGTTCCTGTAGAGCGTCGATGATCAGCAGCACGACGCCCAGCACACTGGCGCCGATACATACCCAGGCGACCAATTCATTGCTGGTGATCACTGCGAACACCAGTGCGGCAAGGCCGATCACCGCCAGTACCAGCGAGATAATCAGCACCGGTTAACCTCCAGCCGACGGGGCGACATTGCCAACAAGGCAGGATACCGACCGCTCGTGCCGGTATCTCCGACCGACCTAGTTATTACCCCGATTGAACTGGTTGAACCCTGCGGCGTCGTTGCTGGCGCTGGAATCGACCGGCGCAGCCGACCCACGCTGTCCGAGCTCCTCGAGCTGAGACTCGAGGTAGGTCTTGAGCCGGGTGCGGTACTCGCGTTCGAAGGTGCGCAGCTGCTCGAGCCGACCCTCGAGAACCGTGCGCTGCTGGTTGATCGTTCCCATGATCTCGGAGTGCTTGCGCTCGGCGTCGGCCTGCAGTGCGTCGGCCTTCTCCTGAGCCTGGCGCAGCTGGGTCTCGGAGCGGGTCTGCGCGTCGGCCAGCAGGGCGTCGGCACGCTGACGGGCCTCGGAGATCGTGGTCTCGGCTTCGCGACGGGCGTCGCCGACGATCTGTTCGGCGTTGGCTCGGGCGTCGGACAACAGCTTGTCCGACTCGGCCTGGGCGGTGTCGGTCAGCCGGTCAGCGGTGTCCTGGGCCAGGGCGAGCACCCGCGCCGCCTTGATGGCCTGCTCCTCGCCGAGTGGCGCGGAGACGGCGGGAGCCGGGGCAGCTGCCGCGACGGGCTTCGGCGACGGCTTGACCGCCTCGGGCTCGGGCTCGTACACCGGAATGGATTGGGTGGGTTGAGCACTGGCGCCACCGGCCCGGGCGCCGGCCAGCTCCTGGTCCAGCTCTGCGACCCGCTGACGCAAATCGGAGTTCTCTTCGATCAGCCGGGTCAGCTCGTTCTCCACCAGGTCGAGGAAGGCGTCGACCTCGTCCTCGTTGTAACCTCGCTTGCCGATGGGCGGCTTACTGAACGCCACATTGTGGACGTCTGCGGGTGTCAGCGGCATTCTTAGCCCCCTTGAGTGTGGACAGCCAAACGGTCCAGGAAAGTGTAGGACGGGATGAACGGTCTCGTAGCCATGTTGCAACTGCGGCCCATCCTGTCACACCAGACCCGGCGGTTGCCGAATCGGTCAATAAATAAGACCGAATTTCACAGTTTAAGAAAGCAGCAAATCAGCGCCATATCCGAACCAAATCCGGGCCTTGGCAAACTGCCTGAGCCGAGCGGACGGCTACCCGCGGTATTCCTGGCGTTTTCAGCCCTGATAATCCAGCGCCATCGTCATACCGATGAACGCCACCAGGAGCAGCACCATGATGGACAGATCGAAGCGCACGGCACCGACGGTGAGCTGCGGTATCAGCCGTCGCAGCAGATTTACCGGCGGATCGGTGACCGACAGAATGATCTCGAGAATCACCACGGTGAGGCCGCGCGGATGCCAATCGCGGCTGAAGGACCGGATGAACTCAACGACCACGCGCGCGATCAGCAATAGCCAGAAGATGAACAGCGCAAAACCAATGATGTGCACAAGCAGCGTCAACTAGAGCCCGACCTTAGTGATGAAGATGTGACCTTGACGACAGCCTCAGCAGCCGCGAACGCCACCCTACCGGCTCGGACGCTGCCCTGCCTCGCGGCTACTGGTAGGCGTAGAAGCCGGTCTCGGCGATGCGCCGGCGCTCTTCCGGGGAGACGTCGACGTCGGCCGGTGAAAGCAAGAACACCTTGGTCGCGACTTTGTCGAATGAACCACGTAGCGCGAACGCCAGCCCGGCGGCGAAGTCGACCAACCGCTTGGCGTCGGCGTTGTCCATCGAGACCAGGTCCATGATCACCGGGGTGCCGTCGCGGAATCGCTCACCGATGGTGCGGGCCTCGCTGTAGTCCTTGGGCCGCAGCGTGGTGATCTTCGACAGCGGGCTGCTCTCGTCGAACAGCATCGCCATCCGGCGCGGGTCCATCGCAAGTGCGCCGCGGGTCGAGCCGCGCAGCGAGCCGAGTCGAGGCCGGGCCAGGTCGGCGCGGTCGTAGTCGTGGCCGCGGAAACGGGGCTCCTCGGCGAACCCGCCGCGATAGCTGCCCGCGCCGTATTCGGCGGGCGCATCGTCGTACTCGCGACCCTCGTAACGCCCATACCCGTCGTCGGCAAAGCGCTGGCGCGGGTAGCCGGGGCGGGCCGGCGCGTGGTCGTCGTAGTACTCGTCGTCGTAGTCCTCCATGGGAGCCATACCGAAGTAGGCCTTGACCTTATGAAGTGTGCTCATCGCTTGACCCTTCTACGGCTCTGGAAATTCCGGTGTCTGTGATGAAGATGTGACTGGAGTGACTATTGACGGTGACGGTAGCGGTCGTTGACCCAATAACGCGGTACCGACACGCACACACGTCGATCCATGTTTGACCGCAATTTCGAGGTCGTTCGACATGCCCGCCGACAATCCGACCGCGGCCGGGTGGGCCCGACGCACCCGATGGTGTTCCGACTGCAGCAGCGCGAACGCCCGATCCGGCTCCCAGTCCAGCGGCGGTATACCCATCAGGCCCACCAGCTCAAGGGATTCGGCGGCGTCGACCTGCGCACAGATGTCGTCGACGGCGCCGGCGTCGGAGACATCCACGCCGCCGCGGGACACATCACCATCGAGGCTGATCTGCACGTAGACCCGCAGCGGATCTTTCCGCCGACCCTCACTCAGCGCGCCCGCGACCGCGCGGTCGAGCGCCGCGACGACCCGGGTGCTGCTGACCGAGTGGGCGGTATGCGCCCAGCCGGCCAGCGAGCGGGCTTTGTTGCGCTGGATCGTGCCGACCATGTGCCACTGCGGGCCGGTCGCTGCGGCACCGGCGCCCGCCGGGCCGTCCAGCAACCGAGCAACTTCGTCGGCCTTCGCCGCGGCTTCCTGGTCGCGGGATTCGCCGAACGCGGCGCATCCCAATCGCGACAAAATCGCCACATCGGTTGCCGGAAAGAATTTCGTAATAGGCAGAAGTTGAATTTCGTCGAGTTTGCGGCCGGCCGCATCGGCGGCCGCCGCGAGCCGCGACCGTAACGCCGCCAAAGAATCGGCTAATTGCAATTCCCGCTCCGGTCGGGCGGAACGGTTTACCGCTAATGCGCTCATTCCATCCACACCACCGAGGCCAGCCGCCCGGTCGGGGCGCCGCGCCGATGGCTGAACAAGTTGACGTCCTCGACCGTGCAACGCGGGTCGACATCGATGGCGCTTACGCCCAAAGCCTTCAGCTGACAAGCGATTCCGGCCCGAAGGTCCAGCCCTGGCGTGCCCGTCGACGTGGTGGTGCGACTGCCGGGCAGCACTGCCTCCACCTCGTCGGCCATCACGGCGGGCACTTCATAGTTGCGGCCGCTGACCGCCGGCCCCAGCAGCACCGAGATGTCCGGCGCGTGTGCACCCACCGACAGCATGGCCTCGACGGCCCGGGCCACCACACCGTCGCGAGCCCCGACCCGGCCGGCGTGTACGGCCGCGACGACGCCCGCCCGTGCATCGGCCAGCAATACTGGAACGCAATCGGCGGTGACCACCGCAAGGGCCAGTCGCGGTGTGCGCGTTACGAATCCGTCCGTGTCGTCGAACGCGGTGTCGCGCGGGCCTTCGACCACTTCGATGTGGTCGCCGTGCACCTGGTTCATCCACACCACCCGGTCAGGGCCGAGGCCGATGGCCGCGGCCAGCCGGTTCCGGTTGGCCGCCACGGCAGCCGGGTCGTCGCCGACATGGTCGCCCAGATTGAAGGTGTCGAACGGCGGCAACGAGACACCGCCTGCTCGAGTCGTGCTGACCCGCCGGATACGAACGCTCACTCGCCCAGTATCCGGCTTGAGCAAGGCCGCCTCGCCCCGACACCGTGTCGCGGCCGTCATCGCATCGTGTGGCTAGCGCCGCATGAACGGCGGCACATCGACGTCGTCGTCCTCGCCGCCGATGTCGAAGGTCGCGCCGTTGGTCGGCACCGACACGCTCACCGCGTCGGCGGGCTCGAACAAGCTGGAGCTGACCTTGCCGTGCTTGCCGGACGCGATCGTCGTCGCGGTATCGCTGGTGCCGACGACCGGCTTTCGGCCCGGCCCGCTCGCGTCGAAGCCCGCCGCGATCACGGTGACGCGCACCTCGTCGCCGAGCGAGTCGTCGATGACCGTTCCGAAGATGATGTTGGCGTCCTGGTGGGCGGCATCCTGTACCAGCGAGGCGGCTTCGTTGATCTCAAACAGCCCCAGGTCGCTTCCGCCGGCGATGGACATCAGCACGCCCTGGGCGCCTTCCATGGAGGCTTCCAGCAGCGGCGAGTTGATCGCGATCTCGGCCGCCTTGAGGGCGCGACCGTCGCCGCGGGCCGACCCGATACCCATCAGCGCCGTGCCCGCGCCCGACATGATGCCCTTGACGTCGGCGAAGTCGACGTTGATCAGGCCCGGTGTGGTGATCAGGTCGGTGATGCCCTGCACACCGTTGAGCAGCACCTCGTCGGCGCTGCGGAAGGCGTCCATCAGCGACACCTCGGCATCGCCCATCTGCAGCAAGCGGTCGTTGGGGATCACGATCAGGGTGTCGCAGCTTTCCCGCAACGACGAGATGCCGGTCTCGGCCTGGGTGCCGCGCCGCTTGCCCTCGAAGGAGAACGGCCGGGTGACCACGCCGACGGTCAATGCGCCGAGCTTGCGGGCGATGCTGGCGACGACGGGCGCGCCGCCGGTACCGGTTCCACCGCCTTCGCCCGCGGTGACGAACACCATGTCGGCGCCGCGGAGCAGCTCCTCGATCTCGTCCTTGGCGTCGTCGGCGGCCCTGCGGCCGACCTCGGGGTCGGCGCCCGCGCCGAGCCCTCGGGTGGAGTCGCGACCGACGTCGAGCTTGACGTCGGCGTCGCTCATCAACAGCGCCTGGGCGTCGGTGTTGATGGCGATGAACTCCACGCCCTTGAGTCCTTGCTCGATCATGCGGTTGACGGCGTTGACGCCGCCGCCGCCTATCCCCACGACTTTGATGACGGCCAAGTAGTTGTGCGGCGGGGTCATCATTCTCGTTCCTCCCTGGTGGGACTTGTCTTAAGCGAACCGCCTCGGCAAACCTCAACCTCAAGTAAAGCGTTAGAGTTATGTCAAGTTGATTCGCGCAAACAGAACGGTATTGCCGTCGCGGGCGCGATCGATGCAGGCGCGCCGACGCGCGTCGGGCGAATTTCGGGCGAATTTGTGCCGCGGCCAACGCCCGGATGGACGACGCGTCTACCTGACGGTCGGCAGATCCGGGCTGGAGACGTCATAGGTCCGCCCCGGCCGGGTCAGCAGGGCGGCCAACTTCTGGGCCTTTTCCTCGGTGCGCTCGTTGGTCCCCCAGATCACCGTGCGCCCGTCGGCGAGGGTCAGCTTGATCGACGCGACCGACGGGGCGGCGATCCGGCTCACCTGCGCGACGACTTCGGGGCGCAGCGAGGTCAACACCGCGAGCGCAGCCTTGGTCGCCGGATCGGTCGGTCCGGGATTGTCGACGTCGATGTAGGGCAGCGCCGGCGGTGGCGGCGCGGTGGCGAAGTCCACGCCATCGCGGTCGAACAGATGCGGGCCGTCGGGAAAGTCTTTGACCACCAACGGAATTCGCTCCACGATGATGATCCGCAGCGCCGACGGGTAATCGCGCTGCACTCGCGCGCTGGCCACCCGCCGGATCGCTGCCACCCGGTCGGCGATGGCGTCGGTGTTGATCTGCAGCAGCGGCGTACCGAGCCGGACGTGGGCCACGTCGAGCACCTCGTCGCGGGTGACCGCCCCGATACCGGTGACGACGATGCTGCGCGCCGACATCACCGGCGTGAAGTACAGGATCAGCCCCACCGCGATGGTGGCCAGGATCAGCAGCAGCGATAGCAGGAACAGCTTCAAGCCCCGGACCGCTCCGCGGGCAACGGGCTTGGACGTGGCCGCGGGTCGGCCACGCGCAGCGCGTTTCGCCTCGCGGCGGGCTTCTTCGATCGCGATCGCGCGTGCTTGGGCCTCGCGGCGCTCGGCGCGCTCCCGGCGGGCCCGTCGACGTGGCCCCTCTATCGCGTCGTCGGTCTGCTCCTGTTCTGCGGCGGTGTCGTCGTCGCCATCCGAGGGCGCAGCGGCTTCGATCGGCCCGGTCGCCGCGGTCCCCCCGGCGGGGTCGTCGCCGGGCGGCACGCCGTCCGGCTCGGTCATCGCGCCTCCCCCGGCCGGCCCGGCGAGCCGCGGTTGGCCCGCAACTGCAGCGCGGTGACGATCTCGGGTGCGAGCATGGTGACGTCGCCGGCGCCCATGGTGACGACGACATCGCCGGGCGCGGCCGACGCGGCCACCGCCGTGGCGACCGCCGAGAAATCGGGCAGGTACTGCACTGGGACGCTGACGTGTTCGGCGACGCTCGCCCCGCTCACCCCGGCGATGGGCTGTTCGCGTGCGCCGTAGACGTCGAGCACGAAAACTTGATCGGCCGCCTCGAGCGCCGCACCGAACTCAGCGGCGAAAGCCTGCGTCCGCGAATACAAATGCGGTTGGAACACCACCAAGGAGCGGCCGGCGCCGGTCTGCTCCAGTAGCGTGCGCACCGCCTCCAATGTGGCACTGACCTCGGTGGGATGGTGCGCGTAGTCATCGAAAACCCTTACCCCGGAGGCGGTTCCGATCATCTCGAAACGGCGGCGCACTCCCTCGAAACCGGCCAGCCCGTCCAGCACGCATTCGGCGGGGGCGCCGATCTCGATGGCGGCCAGCATCGCACCCAGCGCGTTGAGCGCCATGTGCCGGCCCGGCACCGACAGCCGCATCACCCACGGATGGATTTCGCCGTCGAGCTTGACGTGTGCGACCGCCTCGGTGCCCTGTTGTTCCCACGACAACAACGTCCCGGCCAGCTGGTGGTCCGGGCCGTCGTACGACGAGCCGTACCGCAGCACCCGGATCCCCAGCGCCGCAGTGCGATCGGCCAGCGCGGCCGCGCCCGGGTCATCAGTGCAGACGACGAGCGCACCGCCGGGGGCGATGCGCTCCGCGAAGGAGTCGAAGACCGCGATGTAGGCATCTGGACTGCCGAAGAAATCGAGATGGTCGGACTCGACGTTGGTGACCACTGCGACATTCGGGGTGTACTCGAGCAGCGAGCCGTCGCTTTCGTCGGCCTCGGCGACGAAGCAGTCGCCGCTGCCGTGGTGAGCGTTGGTGCCGGCCTCGCCCAGCTCACCGCCGACGGCGAATGACGGGTCCCGGCCGCAATGCTGCAGGGCCACGATCAGCATCGACGTCGTGGTCGTCTTGCCGTGTGTGCCGGTCACCATCAGTGTGGTCCGGCCGGCCATCAGCTTGGCCAGGACCGCCGGCCGCAGCACCACCGGGATGCCGCGCCGACGGGCCTCGACGAGTTCGGGGTTGGTCTTCGGGATCGCGGCGTGCGTGGTGATGACCGCCGTCGCGCCGCCCGGCAGCAGATCCAGCGACGAGGCGTCGTGGCCGATCCGGATCAGCGCGCCACGCGCCCGCAACGCACGGACACCGCGTGACTCCTTGGCATCAGACCCCGACACCATGCCGCCCCGGTCCAGCAGGATGCGGGCGATCCCCGACATGCCGGCTCCCCCGATGCCGACCATGTGCACCCGCTGCAGCTCGGGGGGCAGCGGCGCGGCGTTCATCGTCGCGTTCTCCCCGCCCGCGCGATCTCCAGCGCACTCCGCCGACTTTTCGCGCGCTTCCCATCCCGCGCTGCCCGCGCGATGTCCAGCGCGACCTGGGCCACCTGCCGTGCCGCATCCGGATGACCGACCAGCGCCGCAGCCGTCGTCATCGCCGCCAGCCGCGGAGCGTCGTTGAGCAGCCCGGCCACCTGATCGGCGACGAATTCCGGCGTCAGGTCGGCGTCGGCGACCAGGATGCCGCCACCGGAATTGACCACCGGTAACGCGTTGAGGCGCTGCTCGCCGTTGCCGATCGGCAACGGCACGTACACCGCGGGCAGGCCGACCGCCGTCACCTCGGCGACGGTCATCGCACCCGACCGGCAGATCGCCAAGTCGGCGGCGGCATAGGCCAGGTCCATCCGGCTCAGATACGGGACCGCGACGTACGGCGGGTCACCGGGTTCGGGGGTGCGCAGGTCGATGGTGTTCTTGGCGCCGTGGGCGTGCAGCACCGCGACGTCCGCGGCCGCCAGATCGCCGGCGGCCGCGGCGACCGCCCGGTTGAGGGACGCGGCGCCCTGCGAGCCGCCGAACACCAGCAGCACCCGGGCGTCGTCGGCGAAGCCGAAATGCGCCCGTGCCGTCGACCGCACTGCGGCCCGATCCAGCGAGGTGATGGCTTCCCGGACCGGCACGCCGACCACCTCGGCATGCCGTAGACCCGGATCGGGCACCGCCGACAGCACGCGGTGGGCGCTGCGGGCCCCGACCCGATTGGCCAGCCCGGCGCTGGCGTTCGCTTCGTGAATCACCACCGGCACCCGCCGCCGGCGCCGGGCTGTGCCGCGGGCTGCCAGGTATGCGGGCAGCGACACGTAGCCGCCGAACCCGATCACCACGTCGGCGTCGACTTTGTCCAGCACGGCCCGGGTCTGGCGAACCGCCCGCAGCACCCGCGCCGGAAGGCGGGCCAGGTCACCGGTGAGTTTGCGCGGCAGCGGGACGGGAGTGATCAGCTCGAGTTGGTAGCCACGCTCGGGCACCAGCTTGGTCTC
This sequence comes from Mycobacterium sp., assembly GCF_036488105.1. Lineage (GTDB taxonomy): Bacteria > Actinomycetota > Actinomycetes > Mycobacteriales > Mycobacteriaceae > Mycobacterium. The sequence goes on from NZ_DASXHW010000286.1 coordinate 9,599, forward strand.
CAGGCCGCGCGCGGTGCCCAGCGCGGTGATCCGGACGTCGGGATCCAGCCTTACCAGGGCATCAGCGACGGCCATCGCGGGCTCAACGTGGCCGGCTGTGCCGCCGCCCGCGAGCACAACCGACAATGAGGAATGCCCGGTTGGCCCTGTGGCCGATGACCCCGTGACCGAGTCGTTCACCCGTAGCGTTGACCTTCCAATACGCGGCCCTTGGCACGAGCATTCCCAGTGCTTGCGCGACGCTGGCCGGTGTACCGCTGTTCGACTCCATGATGCCTTCCCCCTGCGCGGCCCTTGACGTCAGACCGAGCGGTCCGCCGATCGGCCGGCTTCCGGTTCGCGGTGCGCTGCGCCTTGGCCGGCTGCGGCTTGCTGCGCAACCGGTCGCGCAGCGCCTCGACCCGGGTCGGCGAGTAAGGCTCCGGCAACGGCAGCCGCAGAATGCGGGTCATCCGGTCGTCGCGTCCGGCCCGCAGCGCAGCGACGGCCTCGGGTTCGTGCCTGGCCGCGTTGGCCATCATGCCGATCATCAAAAGTGTTGTGGCCGTCGATGTTCCACCCGCAGAGATCAGCGGCAGCTGAATGCCGGTGACGGGCAGCAGGCCGATCACATAGCCGACGTTGATGAACGACTGACCGATCACCCACAAGGTGGTGGTCGCGGTCAGCAGCCTCAGGAACGGGTCGGCGGAGCGGCGCGCGATGCGCATTCCGGTGTACGCGAACAGCCCGAACAACCCCAGCAGGCCCAGCGCGCCGACCAGGCCGAGCTCCTCGCCGATGATCGCGAAGATGAAGTCGTTGTGCGCGTTGGGCAGATAGTTCCACTTCGCCGTGCCCTGCCCCAGACCGTCGCCGAAAATACCGCCGTTGGCCAGCGCGTACTTGGCCTGTCTGGCTTGGTATCCCGAGTCCTGCGGGTCCTGACCGGGGTCCAGCCAGGACCGCACCCGGTCGGAGCGGTAACCCGCCGACACCGCCAGGATCGCTCCGGCGACGATCGCGGCGAACAGCGAGCTCAAGAACACCCGCAACGGCAGACCGGCGTACCACAGCAAGCCGAGCAGGATGATGCTCATCGACACCGTCTGGCCCAGGTCGGGCTGCGCGACGATGAGAGCTAGCGCGATGACCGCCGCCGGCACCAGCGGGATCAGCATCTCCCGCAGCGAGGCCCGCTCCATGCGGCGTGCCGCGAGCAGGTGCGCGCCCCAGATCGCGAAGGCGATCTTGGTCAGCTCGGAGGGCTGCATCGAGAATCCCGCGATCACGAACCAACCGCGAGAACCGTTGGCTTCGTTACCGATTCCCGGGATCAGCACCAGAACCAGCATCACGATGGTCGCGGCGAAGCCGGAAAACGCCATGCGCCGCATGAATCGCACCGGCAACCGCAGCGCCAGGTAGCAGGCGAACAGCCCGATGATCGTCCACAACACCTGCCGACCGAAGATGACCCACGCCGACCCGTCGTCGTCGTAGGAACGGACCCCGGATGCGGACAGCACCATGATCAGGCCCAGCGTGGTCAGCAGTGCGGCGATCGCGATGATCAGGTGGAACGACGTCATGGGCCGGCCCAGCCAGGCCCCGAACCGGGTCCGGGGCTCGGCGGCGGTCGCTTTCGCGGTCGTCTTCTCCGCGGACGCCTCGGGCGTGCTGTCGGCCGCCTGGTCACCCTTGGCTCCCCGGCGCAGCAGCCGGGCCAGCATGTTCGTCACCCGCAGCTACCGGGTTGTGGCGCGGACAGCGGCCGCGAACGCGTCGCCGCGGTCCCCGTAGCCGGTGAACTGGTCAAAGGAGGCACCCGCCGGTGCCAACAGCACCGTATCGCCGGGTTGCGCCAGGTCTCGGGCGGCGGCCACGGCAGCGTTCATGACGCGAGCGCCGACAGTCTCGTCCGATCCCGGAACCACGTGTGTCACAGACGCAACAGGAGACTCAGCAGTCGCATACATATCAATATCCTCGCCTGCCACAACCTGTACGACGGGCACATCCGGCGCGTGTCGCGATAACGCCTCGGCAACCATCGCCCGGTCCCGGCCGATCAACACCGCTCCGACCAGCCGCGAAGCCACCCGGGCCACGGTCTCGTGCACGGACGCGCCCTTGAGCAGACCCCCGGCGATCCACACCACCCGCGGGTAGGCCAGTACGGATGCCTCAGCGGCATGCGGGTTCGTGGCCTTGGAATCGTCGACGTAGCTGATCTGGTCGACGACGGCTACCAACTCGGCTCGATGCCGGCCCACCTGGAACGAGGCCAATGCCGTCGCGATCGCGTCGCCGGGCACTCCGACGCTGCG
>NZ_DASXHW010000335.1:0-38396 GCF_036488105.1 Mycobacterium sp.
TGCGCCGGCGCCATCGTCGACGACAACGACCTTGGCGGACAACGGCAATACCAACACCGATCAACACAGCGACAACAGCGGCAAGTGGGGCATGTTCGGTCTGCTTGGGTTGTTTGGACTGGCCGGACTGAAACGGCGTAACACGCGCGACGCCAGCGTCGACGCGGGACCCACGGCCACTCGCGGGCGCGTCTAGCATCTGCCTCGCTGTAAATCAGCCCCCGTCAGCGCTTCACGCTGGCGGGGGCTGATCACTAATCTATGAAAGGGAAATAGCATGGACGCGTTGGCTTTTCTTCGTCAGGACCACAAGAGCGTGTTGGGCATGTTGGAGGTGCTCGACGAGGCTCCGTCGGGCTCAGGCGCCCAGGTGAGCGGCTTGGAAACGATGGTGACTAATCTGGTCATCGCCGAGTCGCAACACGAAGCCATCGAGGAACAGCACTTCTGGCCCGCCGTCCGCGCGGCGCTCGAAGACGGAGATGCGCTCGCGGACGAAGCGATTGCGCAGGAACAGCAGGGCAAGTTGCTCTTGCAGCAGCTGGCCAACAGCAAGCCTGGTCAAGCCGAATACCATGACGCCCTGCAGGAATTCGTCAAGGTCGGGCGCGAACACATCGCTTACGAGCAGGATGTCGTGTTTCCACGGTTCGAAGCCGCCGCGAGCCGTGAGGAGCTAATTGAGCTCGGTGAAAAACTCGAGCGCGCCAAGAAGATCGCGCCTACCCGCCCGCACCCCGGTACTCCGCCTACCCCCGCGGCGCTCAAGACAACGGGGATGGTCGCTGCGACAATCGATCACGTGCGCGACGCCTTCACCGGTCGCGTAGCCGACAACCCACCGGACCCGCAGATCCACTGATAGACAGCAGATGGCCGGCGCCCGAAACGGCGCCGGCCATCATGCTTTTGTCAGTTATGTTGTGGGAAGGTGCTGTTCGTGAGTGAAAGCCTTATCGCCCGCGACATCGGGTGAACCCGTCGGGTTCTGCTCGGCGCCCTTGTTTTGGCTGATATCGGTGCCTAGCCATTGTTGTTCGGGTTTCTCGATGTACTCCCACTCCATGCCCTCTGGCCATGGGCCTTGGCCCTTATTCCAGGGTCCGCGCACGGTGTCTCCCCCGTTGGACATATTGAACGCGACATTCTGGAATCGAGGGTCGCCGGGCAGCTTGCCGGGAGGGAAGTTCACCGGAAGATCGTTAAGGGCGGCGGTGAACTGCTGGTAGTGCGCCACCTCGCGAGTCATCAAGAATGTCAACGAATCCTGCACGCTGGGGTCGTCGGTGAATTGCTTGAGGTACTCGTAAACGACTTTCGCTCGGGACTCTGCCGCGAGGTTACTGCGCAGATCCACGGCCGGGTCGCCGTTCGCGCTGATAAAGGTGCTTGTCCAGGGGTTGCCGGCCGAGTCCTTGATGTCGGGTCCACCACCACTGAGCGTCAAGAACAGTGGGCTGACCGCGACCTGATGGATCGCTTGTTCGCGACCGTCCGGTGTGGCCACCGCCGGCATCCAGTCGCATTTCTGGCTAGCCATTTTGAGATCGTCATTGAGGCCGTCCAGCAGCATCGTGATCATCGAGCCAACCATCTCGAGATGGCTGAGTTCCTCAGTGGCGATATCCATGAAGAGGTCGTACATCTTGGGGTTCTTCTCCCGCAGCACGAATGCCTGGGTGAAGTACTGCAAGGCAGCGGTGAGTTCGCCGTTGGCCCCGCCGAACTGCTCTAGCATCAGCGACGCGAATCGCGGATCAGGCTGGGTTACTCGGACCTCGAACTGAAGACTTTTGTTGTGCACGAACATGGCGCCTCCCAGGCGGCATTGATGAAGATCGCAAACGGGAAACCGGAGATGGTCGTCGAACCAGCTGCTGTAGTTTGTCCGGTGAAGTGCGACGCGGCTAAGACCTGCGCGTCGCAGAACGGGTTTACCCATCCGCGCGCTGGCTAAACGTTTCCAACGTGCAGGGTGCCCTACCTAACGGGGCGATCCGGCGGGTTTGCCGGTATCAGCTCGGGGCCTCAGGCTACTGCGGCTGTGAAGTCCGTTCATACGGCAGGGATAGCCAGCCGGGGGTTTCAGGAAGCCCAAAGTGGTGTATTCCATGCTGTAGCAGTTCGTTCGAACCGTAGAGCTGCTATAGCCACACTTCCCCGTGTCGCGATCGAAACAGCCGATCCGGCTTCCGGCCTCTTACCATTCAAAGGAACTTCAAGATGTCATCTCGCAATACTGTTGTGCGCTCTCTTCACGATCTTGGCGCCGCTGCCTGGTTCGGCGGCTCGTTAATGGGGGCGGTCGGTGTGAACGGCTCCGCCGACGCCGTCCGCGACTCCAAGGACCGGGCCCGGGTGGCCGCGGCGGGATGGGCGAAATGGGCCCCGGTCAGTGCGGTCGCCATCGGCATGCACCTGATCGGGGGCGGGAGCGTGCTTTACGCCAACCGGCACCGCGCCAAGCACCAGTCTGGCGTCACCGGCAACACTGTGGCCAAGATCCTGCTTACGGGTGCTGCATTGGGCGCAACGGCTTACAGCGGCGTTCTCGGTGCAAAAACCGCTCAGGGCGATGGACATGCGGCGGCCGGTGCGACCGAACCGTCGGCCTCGACCCCGGACGATGTCGCCGCCGCGCAACACCGATTGCGTTACTTGCAGTGGGTGCTGCCAGTGCTCACCGGCACCATTGTGATCCTGGGTGCCCAACAGGGTGAACAGCAACGTCCCGGGCAGGTTCTCACCGGAGTTGCCAACACCTTCGCGCGCCGAGCGCGCAACTAACACCAAACCGGCATCGTGCTACAGCCAGCGACAGCTAGAAGCCATGGAACGCAACCCTTCTGGCTGTCGCTGGATCATCAACATCCGGACGCCGTCCAAACAATTCTCAGGCGGCGGCTCATGGAAGGCATGAACTCATGGCTCAAAATCCCAACCTCGCCGCGCTGTCTGCATCCGGGGTGTCGGTATGGCTCGACGACCTGTCCCGAGGCCGACTGGAATCCGGCAACCTGCACGACTTGATCCACACGCGAAGCGTCGTCGGCGTCACCACCAATCCGTCGATCTTTCAGGCCGCCCTGTCGCAGGGCCACGCCTATGACGCTCAGATCGCCGAATTGGCCAAGCAGGACACCGATGTCGAGGCCGCGATCCGGGCGGTGACCACTGATGACGTCCGTGCGGCATGCGACCTGCTCACGCCGCAATGGGAGGCTTCGGACGGTGTCGACGGTCGAGTCTCCATCGAGGTCGATCCGCGCTTGGCGCATGACGCCGACAAGACGGCTGCGCAGGCTGTCGAGCTGTGGAAGATCGTCGACCGGCCCAACCTGCTGATCAAGATTCCTGCGATGGAAGATGGCTTGCCGGCGATCAGCGAAGTGATCGGCCAAGGCATATCGGTGAATGTGACGCTGATCTTCTCCGTCGAGCGGCACAGGCTGGTGATGGACGCCTACCTGGCCGGTCTGGAAACCGCGAAGGCCGCAGGACACGATCTATCCACGATTCACTCCGTCGCATCGTTTTTCGTCTCGCGAGTGGACACCGAAATCGACCACCGCCTCGACGCGATCGGTACGGACGAGGCTGCTGCTCTGCGCGGGCGCGCTGGGGTGGCGAACGCCCGATTGGCTTACGCCGCATATCAAGAAGTGTTCGGCCGTGGCGACCGCTACACGGCACTCAAGGCCGATGGGGCTCGGGTGCAGCGCCCACTATGGGCATCGACGGGAGTCAAGAATCCTGATTATTCCGACACCCTTTACGTCACCGAACTCGTTGCCCCGCACACGGTAAACACCATGCCTGAGGCAACAATTGACGCGGTCGCCGACCACGGGACAATCACCGGTGACACCGTGACCGGGACGTCCGAGGCGGCGCAGACGGTATTCGACGCCCTCGACGCGATCGGCATCGACGTGCGTGACGTGTTCTCTACGCTGGAAAACGAGGGCGTCCAGAAATTCAAGGACGCCTGGTCGAAGCTGCTGAAGGCGACCCAAGAGCAGCTCGAGACGGCTTCGAAATAACGTGCCAAGGTCAGCAAAACGCCCTAGCTCACCCGCATCAGCCCGCATTTCTCACTCCGAACGAGAGGTCTACCTATGACCGTGACACGAGACATCTCCGCCAGCCGTCAGCGAGTCTGGGACGTGTTGGCGAACGGCTGGACGTACTCGGGCTGGGTGGTCGGCAACAGTCGGATCCGGGCGGTGGACTCGTCTTGGCCGGCACCCGGCGCTCGCATTTTGCATTCCATCGGAACGTGGCCGGCAGTCATTGACGACGAGACTGTTGTGCAGAGCTGTACACCAGGTGAGGAGCTTGTCCTGCTGGCGAAGGTGAGGCCGGCGGCGACGGCGCGAATCACGCTGCGGCTGAGTGATCTTCAGAGTGGCGGGTGCCGCGTCGAGATGAGCGAGCTGGCCACCAGCATTCCGCTGCGATGGGTGCCGGACAGTGTGCAGTTATTGGGGGTTGCGCCGCGCAACCGGGAGTGCACCTGGCGGTTGGCAATGATCGCCGAACAAAACGACCCCGACGACGTCGAGTAGCGCCGACGCGTCGAATTGTCGCCTGCTTCAGTCCGACGCGGTTAAATCACGCGTAGCCGGCCCTTCGAGGAGCGTGCCATCCGGGGCGAAGCGTGAGCCGTGCAGTGGGCATTCCCAGGCCTGGTCGGCGTCGTTCCAGTTCACGATTCCCCCCAGGTGCGGGCATACCGGCGAGACACGGTGCTCGACACCGGCGACCCGACACCTGGCTTCGAGATGCCAAGGCGGCCCGCTCACTACGCCGCCCTCGTCCTCGGTGGGGCTGCGACGGCTCGTGCGAACCGACGGGGTAATCCAGCCCTTGGTCAAATTGAATCCGACCTGAAGATTGGATTGCACGGCCGTTCGCAGTCCTAGAAGTTCGTGCGGGCTCCAGCTGGCGAATGCACTCGACCAGTCCATCCGCCCACCCAGCAGGCGGCTTGACAACGCCAACGCTGCGGCAGCGCCGTTGGTCATTCCCCACTTGTTGAAACCCGTTGCGACAAGAATGTTTTCGTTACCCGGCAAGATTGGGCCGACGTACGGCAGGTCGTCGATCGGCGTGTAATCCTGCGCGGACCAGAAATGAGTTTGCTCGGCGCCCGGGTAGTGCTTGCGCGTCCAAGACGACAGCTCGTCGAGCGCTTTGGACGGGCTTTTTTCGCGACCGACGGTGTGGCCGGCGCCACCCACGATCAGCCGCTCTCCGTCGGCGACGGGTGCGTAGCGCACAGAACGCGTGGGTGAGTCGGTCGAAATCATCATCGGCCGGGTGATGTCGCCGGGGACTTTGAACGCGAAGCAGTAGGATCGGCTTGGCTTGACACGCGCGAAGTAACCGCCGCGATCGAGGATCGGAATCCCAGTGGCCAGCACCAATTGTGCGGCTGAAAGTTCCACCTCCCGCTGCGCGGCGTCGTTGACGTGGACACGCAAGCTCTTACCGTGGCCGGAGACTCGCCGTACACGCGTGTGTTCGACCAACCGTCCGCCGTTGCGGAGTAGTTCGACGGCCAACGCGTCCAAGAATGACATTGGATCGAACTGCGCCTGCTCGGCTAGGCGCACGCCGCCGTGGTACGCAAACGGAACCTTGGCGTCGTCCTCCCACGTGGCGGGCAGCCCTACCGCCTGGCACGCCTTTAGCTCAGCCCGCGCCGACGCGACGCCCTTGCTGGATTGTGCGTAGGTGTACGCGTCCTCACGCTGCACCGCCACGCCATGAGTCTCGCAGTGATTCAATAGCCAACTTTGACCTTCACGATTGCCGTCCACGTAAGCACGGGTCACCCCCTTGCCGTGCTTGGACAAGATCTTCGAAAGGTGGCTGCCCTGCAGCAGACTGATCTTGGCGGTGGTGTTTCCGGTGGCGCAGGCGCCGACCGTGCGGGCTTCCAACACCAGCACGTCCTTACCGGCGCGCGCCAACAGAACTGCGGTGATCAGTCCGGTGATCCCAGCGCCCACCACAATGACATCGGCGCTGCGGGTGCTGTCGTCAAGCTCGCTTACAGCCCAAGGCTGTTCGGCTCGGTCACTTAGCCATAAAGACGTCACCCGCTGGCTGATACCCCGGCAGCACCATGGGGAAACGCCCGCGCTCTGGTGCCCGAATGGTCCGGGCTTTTACGAATTCCGGCGAGTGCCCAGATGGAACAGGCGCAAATGCGTTTGGGGGATATCCAGCGGGGTACCACGATGAGGTCTGAGACTTCTCGCTTCTCGCGCGCCGGTATCGGCGGCCGTTCGCGCGAACGCCGAGGCTCGGCAGCGCGCTTTGAGCGCTCGAGGAGGCAATGCATATGAAGGCAGTTACCTGGCATGGAAAGCGCGACGTCAGGGTGGAGAGTGTGCCCGACCCGGTAATCGAAGAGCCCACGGACGCGATCATCGAAATCACGTCGACCAACATCTGCGGGTCCGACCTCCATCTCTACGAAGTGCTCGGCGCCTTCATGAATCCCGGTGACGTCCTGGGCCACGAACCGATGGGAATCGTGCGCGAGGTGGGTCGCGACATCACCAACCTGGCGGTCGGAGACCGGGTGGTGATCCCGTTCCAAATCTCTTGCGGCAGTTGCTATATGTGCGACCTGCAGCTCTACACGCAGTGCGAGACCACGCAGGTTCGCGACCAAGGGATGGGCGCCGCGCTGTTCGGCTACTCCGAACTGTACGGCGAGGTTCCCGGCGGGCAGGCCGAACTGCTTCGGGTGCCGCAGGCGCAGTTCACCCACATCAAGGTGCCGGTGGGACCACCCGATTCCCGCTATGTCTATTTGTCGGACGTGTTGCCGACCGCTTGGCAGGCCGTCTCCTACGCCGCTATCCCCGCCGGCGGCTCGGTGACCGTGCTCGGGCTCGGGCCGATCGGCGACATGGCCGCGCGTATCGCCGCTCACCTCGGCTACGAGGTCATCGCGGTGGACCGGATCCCGGAACGACTGGCCCGAGCCGAGGCCCGCGGTATCCGGACGATCGATCTGGAGGATGCGGGCGACAAGCTGGCCGATTTGATCCGCGATCTCACCAACGGTCGCGGCACCGACTCGGTGATCGACGCCGTCGGGATGGAGGCGCACGGATCACCGGTGGCCAAACTGGCTCAACAAATCACCGGCCTGCTGCCTGACACATTGGCCAAGCCGATGATGCAGAAGGCCAGCGTGGATCGCCTTGACGCGTTGTACTCCGCGATCGACATCGTGCGCCGAGGGGGCACTATCTCTCTGATCGGCGTATACGGCGGGATGGCCGACCCGCTGCCATTGCTCACCCTGTTCGACAAGCAGGTCCAGGTGCGCATGGGTCAGGCCAACGTGAAAAAATGGGTAGACGACATCATGCCGCTGTTGACAGACGACGACCCGCTAGGCGTCGACAGCTTCGCCACCCACACCCTCCCGCTGGCCGAGGCACCGCGCGCCTACGACATCTTCCAGAAGAAGCATGACGGCGCGGTGAAGATCATCCTTCGGCCCTGACTGACGGCAGATAGCGATCCGACGACCGACATCCGCGCTCAGGTGCTGGATATTGCGGAATCGGGCGACAACCCGCTCATGACCCAAGTCCGGGCGCCAACCGTCGGTAGACTAGCCGTGGTTGACAGCCCAGCCAGCCCGACAACGCCGTCCCCTGCAGCGACAGCGTAGAGAGCGACCGCTCGCCACGGGCACCTCAGTGATCTTCGCTAGAAAGTTTACGATGCGAACGCGTCCGAAGTGGACTGTCACCGGCACGCCGGCGCCAACCACAAAACCATTCCCCGCGCGGCACGCCGTCGATCGTCCAGTGGGAAACTGATGGCCATCACAGACGTAAGTGAATACGCTCACCTGGGCGCCGCGGATGTCGAAGCACTTGCCGTCGAATTGGACGCGATCCGTCGCGATATCGAGGATTCGCTTGGCGCGAACGACCGAACGTATATCCAGCGCACCATCGCGGTGCAACGCTGCCTCGATCTGGGCGCCCGTATCGTGATCGGCGTCAGCCGAACCCGGACCGGGTGGGCGCTCGGAACCTGTGCCCTGGCCGCGGCCAAGAGCATCGAGAACATGGAGCTGGGCCACAATATCGGCCACGGTCAATGGGATTGGATGAACGATCCCGAAATCCACTCCACCACCTGGGAGTGGGACATGGCAGGGCTGTCCTCGCAGTGGAGGTACTCCCACAACTACCGCCACCACATGTTCACCAACGTTGTCAGCGTGGACGACGACCTCGGTTACGGCGTCATGCGGGTCACCCGCGACCAACCGTGGAGACCCAGCAATCTGGTGCAGCCGCTGCGACATCTATTGCTGGCACTTATGTTTGAATGGGGAATCGCGCTGCACGGTCTGTACTCCGAACAAGATCGCGCGGGCACCGCCGCCGAAAGATCTACCCACACGCGAGCTCTGCGCCGCAAAATCACTCGCCAGATAAGCAAAGATTTCCTGTTGTTTCCCGCACTCGCCGGGCGGCGTTGGCGTCGGGTCCTTTTCGGGAACGTCGTAGCCAACGTGCTGCGAAACCTGTGGGCATACGCGGTGATCTGCTGCGGTCACTTCGCTGACGGGGCTGAGAAATTTACCCCTGAAGCCCTCGAGGATGAGACCACAGCGCAGTGGTATCTGCGACAAATGTTGGGTAGTGCCAATTTTCGTGCCGGGCCGGTGATGGCGTTCATGAGCGGAAATCTCTGTTATCAGATCGAACATCATCTCTTTCCTGATCTGCCCAGTAACCGCTACGCCCAGATCGCCGAGCGGGTGCAGGCGGTCTGCGCGAAGTACGAGTTGCCCTACACCACGGGCCCGCTGGCCCGCCAATACCTACTGGTGCTGCGCACGATCGTCAAACTGGCTCTGCCGGACCGGTTCCTGGCCGCCTCCTCTGACGACGCCCCTGAGACCGCTTCCGAAGAGAAATTTCGCGGCGTCGCCAACCGACCGGGTCGAACAGGCGTCGGGAATCCCGGTGCGCGTCGCCACAACCGGCTCCACCGAGGACAAACGTCGCCGCGCCGGCGAGTCGTTGCGAGTGCTCGATAACGGCCCCCGTCGGTCAGGCGTTGTCGAGTCGAGGGAAAAGGACTGTTGCCTTCGGACGCGGGCTACGACCTGATCATGTCGGCGCCACGGTCAGGAATCGGCGGGCAAGGTCTGATTCGGTGGACGCACCGGCTTCCCAGTGCGCGATCCACGGTCCGGTGCCTTCGGACTGGTCGATAATGCCCTCTTCGAGCCAGGTGTAGCGGCCTTTCAAAACGTTGGCGGCCAGCCGCGCGTCAGCGCCGTCGGTATTGGCCCATAAGGCTTCGAACAGTGCTTCCACCCGCAGGGTGGCTTGCTGACAAAACGTTTCGGCCAGCTCGTAGGACTGCTCGCCGCGGACCCGATCGTCGACGCGCTGCGCCTCGGCCCGCACGCATACCGCTGCCATCGCGAACAGCTCAGCGCCGATATCCACTACCCGCCCCAGGAATCCCTGCTTTTGCTCCATCGCCGCTTGCCAGCGCGCCATTCCATAGAAGGTGTTACGGGCCAGCTTGCGTGCCGAGCGCTCGACGAAACGCAGATGCGTCGCCAAGTTGCCGAATTCGCGATACGCCGTCGGCCGTTGTCCTTCGCCGAACACCAACTGCGGCAACCACTTTGCGTAGAACCCGCTCGCGCCGGCGGCCGCCTTCGCCTTCTGGCGGATGTCGGCTTTCGGATTCGCGAGGTCGCCCGCGGCACTGAGATGGGCGTCGACAGCCTCGCGGGCGATCAGCAGCCGCATGATCTCGCTGGAGCCTTCGAAGATGCGGTTGATCCTCAAGTCCCGGACCACCTGCTCGACCGGCACTGCCCGCTCGCCGCGGGCGGCCAGCGACTCGGCGGTTTCGTAGCCACGCCCGCCGCGGATCTGCAGCAGCTCGTCACCGATCACGCAGGCCATCTCGCTCGACCACAGCTTGGCCAGTGCCGCCTCGATCCGGATGTCGTTGCGGCCTTCGTCGGCCATCTGACCGGACAGCTCCAGCACCGACTCGAGCGCGTAACTCGTTGCGGCCATGAAGGAAATCTTCTCCACCACCGCGCCGTGCTCGCCGACCGGCTTGCCCCACTGCACCCGTTCACCGGCCCACTCCCGCGCGATTTTCAGCGACCACTTGGCGGAGCCCGCCGCGATCGCAGGGATCGCGAGGCGGCCCGCGTTCAGTGTCGTCAACGCGATCTTCAGGCCGTCGCCTTCTCGGCCGATCAGGTTCTCGGCAGGGACTCGTACGCGGTGCAGCCTGGTGAGACCGTTTTCGATGCCGCGCAATCCCATGAACTTGTTGCGCCGCTCGACGGTGATGCCGGGCGAGTCGGCTTCGACGACGAACGCACTGATGCCGCCGCGGTGCCCGTCACTCTTAGGCACCCGGGCCATCACCACAAGGAGTTCGGCAACAACGCCGTTGGTCGTCCACAGCTTCACGCCGTCGAGTTCGTAGGCCGCTCCGCCGTCGACCGGCGTCGCCGTGGAGGCCAACCGTGCCGGGTCGGAGCCCACATCAGGCTCGGTGAGCAGAAACGCCGATATCGCCCCCGCGGCGCAGCGCGGCAAAAACTTCTGCTTCTGCTCGTCAGTCCCTGCGAGCTTGAGCGGTTCCGGCACACCGATTGACTGGTGCGCGGACAGCAGCGCCCCGAGGCTGGCATGAGCGGTCGACACCAACATCAACGCTCTGTTGTAGGCGACCTGCGACAAACCCAGCCCGCCATACTCCGGCGGGATCTTCATGCCGAAGCAACCCAGTTCGGCAAGGCCTTTCACATACTCGTCAGGAATCTGAGCGTCGCGCTCGATCACGCTTCCCTGGACCGTGCCCAGAAACTCCCGCAGCTTCGTCAGAAAAGCCTCGGTCCGAGCGGCCTCTTCGTCAGATGGCCGGGGAAAGGGGTGAATCAAATCGAGCGGAAACCGGCCCAGGAACAACTCCTTGGCCAGCGAAGGCTTATCCCAACCGCTTTCGCGGGACTCCTCCGCGACCGCTCTCGCTTGTTCCTCGGTGACCTGTGCCTGCTGCGCCATGGGACTTCCTCACTCGAATCGACTCCGGTGACAATTCGATGTCCATTGTTCCCCGCCGCGCCGCGCGATACACCCGTTCGGTCCGACTCAGGCGTCCAGTTCGCGCGCGACGGCCTTGACGACTTCGGAAACCCTGCGCGCGACCTTTTTGTCCGGGTAGCGGCCCTTACGCAGCTCGGGCTGCACGGTGCTCTCCAGCAGGGTGATCATGTCCTCGACCATGCCATGAAGCTCATCGGGGCTGTGCTTGTGCTCGGCGGGGCCCTCACGGCGCGGACGGGTGAGAGTGGGCGGCGGGTCGATCAACTTCAGGCTCAATGCCTGCGGCCCGCGCCGCCCGGAGGCAACGCCGAATTCCACCTTCTGGCCCGCCTTCAGGCCTTCGACGCCCGCGGGCAACGCCGAGGAGCGCACGTACACGTCCTCGCCGTCCTCCTGAGATAGGAATCCGAATCCCTTCTCAGCGTCGTACCACTTCACCTTGCCAGTCGGCACCGGTCTCACCTGCTTGTCTAACGGATCACTAGATAGGTCTACACAACGAAGCGCCCCGCCTACGCAGGACGCGATGACGATCGATCCTACTCGGATCGCTGCCCGCTGAGCACCGAAGTTTCTCGGTAGGCTGGCGGCACCGCTGGAGGAGACAATGCGCCTGATTCTGAACGTCATCTGGTTGCTTTTCGGTGGCCTGTGGTTGGCCCTCGGGTATTTGCTGGCCGCACTGATCTGCTTCCTGCTGATCATCACCATCCCGTTCGGCTTCGCCTCGCTGCGCATCGCGTCGTATGCCCTGTGGCCGTTCGGTCGAACGATCGTCGAGCGGCCCGGCGCCGGCACCGGCTCCCTGATCGGAAACGTCATCTGGATGCTGCTGTGCGGAATTTGGCTCGCGATCGGCCACCTGATGAGCGCGGTGGCGATGGCGCTGACAATCATCGGCCTTCCGCTGGCGCTGGCCAATCTCAAGCTGATCCCGGTGTCGCTGGTACCCCTGGGCAAGGAGATCGTTCCGGTGGATCACCCGACGCGATGGGCCGGCTCTGCAGCGGTACCACGCTGATTTTCGGCGCGGCGCACCCGAATCCGTGACCAGGGATTAATCCTTAATCGTACTGTGAGTTCAGTCACATAACGGAATGATCACGGCACGGCAACGGCCCGATCTCGAAGCGTTTAACCAGCGCAAACAATCGGCTCACCTGGCGTTTCTCGCGCAAAAAAAATGGGAAACGCCGGTTTCGTCCCAACATGACTCTGCCGCTAACACCAGCTAGCGTCGTGCGCGGGCTTACCGAGTCTCCCTGCACGGTAAGCCTTCTCGCCTATAGCGCCGAGCTCCATCCAATAGGCGAGCAACGCCAACCCATGGATGGAGGCGGGGGACCCAACGGTCCGCCGAAATCGAACCTGGAGCCGTCCGCGGCTCCTTGGGGTGAAGCCAACGCGTTTCCCTTAGGACACACGATGGCCGGGCGACCTCTTCCGCCCGAACCCGACAGCTGACCTCGTAGGCGCTTCTCGAGAGGAATCACTGGGGTATGAGCGGCCGTCACCGTAAACCCACCACGTCAACAGTCGGCGTCGCCAAACTTGCCTTCACCGGTGCAGTAATCGGTGGCGGTGGCATCGCCCTCGCCGGGCAAGCGGCCGCGGCTCCCGACAGCGAATGGGATCGCGTCGCCGCCTGCGAGTCGGGCGGCAACTGGGGCATCAACACCGGCAATGGCTACCACGGCGGGCTGCAGTTCTCACAAGGCACCTGGGCCGCCCACGGTGGCGGCGAGTTTGCCTCGGCGGCCAACCAAGCCACCCGCGACCAGCAGATCGCCGTCGCCGAGCGGGTGCTGGCCACTCAGGGTCGCGGCGCCTGGCCGGTTTGCGGACGGGGCCTGTCGGCCGCCACACCGCGCAACGTACTTGCTGGCACGGCCGCGCCGGACCCCGCTCCGCCCGCTGAGCCGGCCGCGTTCGAGCCTCCGCTGCCCCCGGCGCCGGCTGACCCCCCGCCGCCGGCACCCGAGCCACCCGCTCCCCCGCCACCCGCCGAGCCGGCCGCGGTCGAGCCGGCCGCGGTCGAGCCTCCGCTGCCCCCGCCGCCGGCACCCGAGCCACCCGCTCCCCCGCCACCGGCCGAGCCGGCCGCGGTCGACGCACCGCCGCCACCGCCGGAGCCTGCTCCCCCGGCCCCACCTGTCCAAGAGGTGGCTGTTGACGTGCCCGCTCCCGCGGACGCACCGCCACCGCCCGAGCCACCCGCGCCGCCGGCCGAGCCGATCCACGCCGAGTCCGTCGCCGTCGAGGCACCCGCGGACGGGTCGCAGGACGTTCATCAGGCCGATGCTGTGGCGCGGTGGACCATCGTGCCGCAGAACGTGGACCCGAGCTACGTCAACGACCTGCTGAAAGCCATTCAGTCGCAGAGCGTGAGTGGCAACCCGGCGCTGTCCTCGCTCGCCTAGCAGGCGGTGGCAGGACGTCGCAAACGGCGGGTGATCCGCTTAGCGGCTCACGTCAGTGACCGGATGCACGTAGGGCAGCTCGTCGGCGGGAAGCGGAAAGACCACGTCGCCGAACGGCGACAGCGCGCCGGTCCGATCGGTTGCCAGTTCGCTCACCGCGTGGTCGTCGGGGTTGGTCGTTGGCCAGCCGTTGTCGACGTACCGCGTCTTCTGCGCCTTCTTGTCAGCCACGGGGATCATTCTGACAGGTCTCATGCAACCGTGACGGGTGGGCTCTCCGATGGGCGTCGGCCCCACGTGCCCGCCGTCGGCTGGAACGGGCCACCCAGCTGGCTGCTTTACGCTGGTCAGCAATGACCGAACTCACCCCGGGCATCCCGCTGGGGTCATGGCTGGCCGAGCTGCCCGACGACCGACTGATCCGTCTGCTGGAGCTGCGGCCCGACCTCGCCCAGCCGCCACCGGGCAGCATCGCCGCGCTGGCCGCCCGCGCTCAGGCCCGCCAGTCGCTGAAGGCTGCCAGCGACGAGCTGGACTTCCTGCGGTTGTCGCTGATCGACGCGCTACTGGTACTGCAGGCCGACACCGCGTCCGTGCCTGTCGCCAAGCTGCTCACGCTGATCGGCGGACGGGCACCCGAAGCCGAGGTCCTCGACGCGCTGGACGACTTGAAGCAACGCGCCGTGGTCTGGGGTGATGTGGAGCTGCGATTGGCTCCCGACGCCGGGGCCGGCCTGCCGTGGCATGTCGGCCAGGTGACCCTGGAAGATGCCTCCCAAAGTGCGGAGCAGATCGCCGGGCTGATCGACGGCCTCGACGAGCCGCAGCGCGAGCTGCTGGACCGACTGCTGGAAGGCTCCCCACTCGGCCGCACCCGCGACGCCGCACCCGGAGCTCCGGCGGATCGCCCAGTGCCGCAACTACTCTCGATTGGACTGTTGCGCCGCATCGATGCTGACACGGTGATCCTGCCGCGCCACGTCGGGCAGGTGCTGCGCGGCGAGGAACCCGGGCCAGTGCACCTGGCCGCACCAGATCCGGTGGTGTCCACTACAACGCGCGCCGACGCAGACGCCGCGGCCGGTGGCGCCATCATCGACCTGCTGCGCGAACTCGACGTGCTCCTCGAAACACTCAGCGCTGCACCGATTTCCGAGCTACGTAGCGGCGGGCTGGGGGTACGCGAGATTCGGCGGCTGGCCAAAATCACCGGTGTCGACGAGGCCCGGCTCGGGTTGATCCTCGAACTGGCCGCCGCCGCGGGTCTGATCGCCAGCGGCGTCCCCGATCCGCAACCGATCGGCGGCGAGCCGCCGTACTGGGCGCCGACGGTGACCGCCGACCGGTTCACCGAGGCGACCACTGCCGAACGCTGGCATCTGCTGGCCACCGCTTGGCTCGACCTGGCGGCCAGACCGGCGCTGATCGGGACCCGCGGCCCTGAGGCCAAACCCTATGCAGCGCTGTCAGATTCGCTCTACTCTACGGCGGCCCCGCTGGACCGTCGTCTCTTGCTCGACATGCTGGCCCAGCTGCCGCCCGGCGCCGGTGTGGACAAGAACACCGCGTCGGCCGCGTTGATTTGGCGGCGGCCACGGTGGTCCAAGCGGCTCCAGCCCGGGCCGGTCGCCGATCTGCTGGAAGAAGCGCAAACGCTCGGGCTGGTGGGCCGTGGGGCGATCAGCACGCCGGGCCGAGCGTTCATCGACGGCGCGGACGACGGGGATGCGATCGCCGCCATGGCCCGCGTGCTGCCCCCGCCGATCGATCACTTTCTCGTGCAGGCCGACTTGACCGTCGTCGTGCCCGGTCCGCTGCAGCGCCATCTGGCCGAGGAACTCTCCGCGGTGGCCACCGTCGAGTCCGCGGGCACGGCAATGGTGTACCGCGTCAGTGAGCAGTCGATCCGGCACGCCCTCGATATCGGCAAGACCGCCGACGAATTGCATAACTTGTTCCACAGGAACTCGAAAACACCTGTGCCGCAAGGCTTGGCATACATGATCGACGATGTCGCACGACGGCACGGGCAGCTGCGGGTCGGGATGGCCGCATCGTTCGTGCGGTGCGAAGATCCAGCGCTGCTGGCCCAGGCCGTGGCCGGCGCCGAACATCTCGGCCTGCGGGTGCTGGCACCGACCGTGGCGATCTCGCAGGCGCCGGTCAGCGAAGTGCTCGCCGCCCTGCAGGACGCCGGATTCGCTCCCGCCGCCGAAGACTCCACCGGCACCGTCGTCGACATCCGCGCCCGCGGAGCGCGGGTTCCCGCGCCGCAGCGCCACCGCCCGCATCGGCCGACGGCGCGCCCGAGCAACGAAACTCTCAGCGCGGTCGTGGCGGTGCTGCGCAAAGTGACCTCGGCGCCGTTCGGCAGTGTCCGGATCGACCCGGCGGTCGCCATGTCGCTGCTGCAGCGGGCCGCTCGGCAGGACGAGACGGTGCTGATCAACTACGTCGACGCCGCCGGAGTGGCCACGCAGCGGGTGGTATCGCCGATCACGGTGGCCGGCGGTCAGCTGGTGGCGTTCGACTCGGCCTCCAGCCGGGCCCGGGAGTTCGCCATCCACCGCATCACCTCCGTCGTGCCGGCCGAGGACGAGGACCGGCGTTAGCTGTCGGCGGCTTACGGATAATGGAGATATGACAGACGGACCGTTGATCGTGCAATCCGATAAAACGGTGCTGCTCGAAATCGACCACGATCTCGCCGGTGCGGCGCGCGCCGCGATCGCACCGTTCGCGGAGCTGGAACGCGCCCCCGAGCACGTGCACACCTACCGGATCACGCCACTGGCGCTGTGGAATGCCCGCGCCGCGGGCCACGACGCCGAGCAGGTCGTCGACGCACTGGTCAGCTTTTCGCGCTACGCGGTTCCGCAGCCGTTGCTGGTCGACATCGTCGACACGATGGCCCGCTACGGCCGGCTGCAGCTGGTGAAAAGCCCGGTCCACGGGCTGACCCTGGTGAGCCTGGACCGCGCGGTGCTCGAAGAGGTGTTGCGCCACAAGAAGATTGCACCGATGCTGGGCGCTCGCATCGACGATGACACCGTTATCGTGCATCCCAGCGAACGCGGCCGGGTCAAACAGATGTTGCTCAAAATCGGCTGGCCCGCCGAGGATCTGGCCGGCTATGTCAACGGCGAGGCGCATCCGATCAGCTTGGCGCAGGAGGGTTGGCATCTGCGCGACTACCAGGAGATGGCGGCCGACTCGTTCTGGTCGGGCGGCTCGGGCGTGGTGGTCCTGCCGTGTGGCGCCGGCAAGACGCTCGTCGGCGCGGCCGCGATGGCGAAGGCCAGCGCAACGACACTGATCCTGGTGACCAACACCGTCGCGGGACGTCAGTGGAAACGCGAACTGATCGCCCGAACGTCGTTGACCGAGGAGGAGATCGGCGAATACTCGGGCGAGCGCAAGGAAATTCGGCCGGTCACGATCGCGACCTATCAGGTGATCACCCGTCGCACCAAGGGCGAATACCGCCATCTGGAGCTGTTCGACAGCCGCGACTGGGGACTGATCATCTACGACGAGGTGCACCTGCTGCCGGCGCCGGTGTTCCGGATGACGGCCGATCTGCAGTCTCGGCGACGGCTTGGGTTGACCGCGACGCTGATCCGCGAGGACGGCCGCGAGGGTGACGTGTTTTCGTTGATCGGGCCCAAGCGCTATGACGCGCCGTGGAAAGACATCGAAGCCCAGGGCTGGATCGCCCCGGCGGAGTGCGTCGAGGTGCGGGTCACGATGACCGACAGCGAGCGGATGATGTACGCCACCGCGGAGCCCGAAGAGCGCTACAAGCTGTGCTCGACTGCGCATTCCAAGATCGCGGTGGTCAAATCGATCCTCAGCCGCCACCCTAACGAGCCGACCCTGGTGATCGGCGCCTACCTGGATCAGCTCGAGGAGCTGGGCACCGTGCTGGGCGCCCCGGTGATCCAGGGATCGACCAAGAACGCCGAGCGCGAGGCGTTGTATGACTCGTTCCGCCGCGGCGAGGTGAGCACCCTGGTGGTGTCCAAGGTGGCGAACTTCTCCATCGATCTGCCGGAAGCTTCTGTTGCAGTGCAGGTTTCGGGCACATTCGGCTCACGCCAGGAGGAGGCGCAGCGGCTCGGGCGGTTGCTGCGACCCAAGGCAGGCGGCGGCGGCGCGATCTTCTATTCGGTGGTGGCCCGCGACAGCCAGGACGCCGAGTACGCCGCGCACCGTCAGCGCTTTCTCGCCGAGCAGGGCTACGGCTATGTCATCCGCGACGCCGATGACCTGCTGGGACCTGCAATCTAGAGCGACAGAATGGTCGCCGACGCGGTGCCGGGTGCGCCGTACACCTGCGCCAGTCCGACACGCGGGTTGCCGGGCACCTGACGCTCGCCGGCCTCGCCGCGCAGCTGGCGGACCAGCTCATGCACCTGGCGCAGGCCAGACGCACCGATCGGCTCGCCGTTGGCGATAAGCCCGCCGTCGGTGTTGACCGGAATCGAGCCGTGGATCTCGGTGGCGCCGTCGGCCACCAGCTTCTCCTGCTCCCCGTCGGCGCATAGGCCGGTCTCGGCCATGTGGATGACCTCGTTACCGGCGTCGGTGTCTTGCAGCTGGGCGACATCGACATCCTCAGGCCCGATGCCCGCGGCCTCGTAGGCGGCCTTGGCCGCGTAGACGGTGGGCGACACGTCCTCGTCCAGCGGGGCGAACGTCGCGTGCACTTCGTAGGCACCGTAGGTACGGGTGCGGATCTCGCTGGCACGCAGGTAGACCGGCTTATCGGTGTACTTGTGCGCGATATCGGCGCGGCACATGATCACCGCGGCGGCGCCCTCGTCGGGTGCGCAGAACATGTACTGCGTCAACGGGTAATTCAGCACCGGCGAGTTGAGGATCTGGTCCTCGGGAATCGGCTTGCGACGGAACGCATTCGGGTTCAGTGCCCCATTGCGGAAGTTCTTGGCGGCGACCTTGGCCAGCGTGACCTGGGAGATGTTGTGGTCGTGCAGATACTTGTTCGCCTTCATCCCGAAGAACTTGGTGGTGACGAACTGCCCGTTCTCGGCGTACCACTGCGGCAGCGCCAGCTTGGCCGGGTCGTCGGTGAACGCCCCGCGCGGATGCTTGTCCAGCCCGATGGCGATGCCGATGTCGTACTTACCCAACCGGATGGTGTCGGCGGTCTGCTGAATGGCACTGGCCGCGGTGGCGCACGCATTGAACACGTTGGTGAACGTGATGCCCGTCAGCCCGACCAGCCGGGTCACCGCATCGGGGTTGGACACCTCGTGGCTGCCGCCGAAGCCGAACTGAATGTCTTTCCAGCCGACGCCGGCATCTTTCAGCGCGAACTGGATGGCTTCGGCACCCATCTGCATCGCGGTCTTCTCGAACCTGCCGAACGGGTGAAGGCCCACACCGATGATCGCTACATCATTGGTCATGTCAGGTTCTCCTTAAAACGGCTGGAACGCGAACGTGACGATCTCGTTGCCGTCAGCGTCGGTGGTGAACGGGATCATGGTGAGCTCGACCTGCTGTCCGAACATCAACTTGGCCGGATCGTTTTCAGTCAGCCGGCCCTCGACGCGGATCACGTCACCGAGCTGCACCAGGCCCACCCCGAACGGCACGAAGTCGTCACCGGTCGGACCGGCGTACGGGGCTCCGGGCGGGAAGCCCTGCGTGGTCCACGCGACCAGGGTTCCGCTGCGCGGCAGCAAGTGCTCGGACATCGCCGAACCGCTGCACCGCGGGCAGAGTTCCTGCACCGGGAAGGTGGTGGCAGCGCAGTCGCCGCATCGGCTTCCGATCAACTGCGGGTTGCCATCAGGCCAGGTAGAGATGCTGGGGTCGATTGCCTTCTGCATCGAGAGATCCTCCGTCAGCCGCCGCTTCGATAATGCGCTCACCAAACCGTACAACAGCGTTCCGCAAAAGCGGAAACCGCATTCTCATTGTCGTTCGCGACGCCCGATCTGGAGCTGTTTTCCCTTCACACGGACAGCCGCCGTAGGTTTGAGCGTCACCATCTCGGCGCTGGCCCAGAGCCGGATCCGGCGGCTACCGGTGCCGCTCGATGACAGGGTGATGGCCGCCGAGCAACGGCTCGCTGACCCGTTCGCGACTGCGGACCAGATTCCGGAGGCGCCCGACTTCCTCAAATTGTTCGACCGTAGGTTCAACAGTGTGCTCCCGGCGAGCAACACGACCTGACGAGACGAGGAGACGACGATGACGGTCACGGTATTACTGGAGCTCAGGTTCAAGCCCGACGAGGTCGCCGCGGGGCGCGAACTCATGGGCCGGACGTTGCAAGACACCCGGGCATTCGACGGGAACCTGCACACCGACGTGCTCGTCGACGAGGACGACGAGGCGCATTGGATCATCTACGAAGTTTGGGATTCGGTCGAGCACGACGAGGCCTACCGCGCGTTTCGCGCCGGAGAAGGCAAAGTCACGCAACTACCCCCGCTGCTGGCCGCGCCTCCGGTCAAGACGCGCTACACCACCACTGACGTTTAACTCAGCGCTGGAATCACTTCCCGTTCGAACAGCTCAATGCCGGAACGGTCGTAGGCGGCCTCCGGGAAGTAGCAGATCACGTACTCACAACCGAGATCGCGTAGCTTCTGCAGCCGCTCGACCACCTGTTCCGTGGTGCCGGTCGCTGAATCCGGCCCGCTGCCGCTGGCGATCATCGCGTCGGCCGCCGCTTCCGGGACATAGCCGATCATCCGGTCGCGGATGCGCTGCAGCCGGTCTTTGACGTCGGCCTCCGAGGTGCCGAGGGTTGCATTGATGTTGACCGAACGAACGATCGCATCGAAGTCGGTGCCGACATCGCGGCAGTGACCGGCGAGCACTTCGGATTTGTGCACAAAGCCCTCGGATTCGCCAGTGAAGTTGGTGTACTGCGCGTATTTCGCGGCGATGCGCAAGGTTACCTTTTCGCCTCCGCCGGCGATCCACAGCGGAATCCCGTTGTTCTGCAACGGTGTCGGTGCCACGATTGCGCCGTCGACCTGATAGTGCTTACCGGCAAAGCTGACTTTCCCGTCCCGCCAGGCGTCGCGCATGATCTGGACGCCCTCGTCGAGTCGTCCCAGTCGCTCGCCGGCCGACGGAAACCCGTAACCGTATGCCCGCCATTCGTGTTCATACCAGCCGCCGCCAATGCCCATCTGGATGCGGCCACCGGAGATGATGTCGGCGGTCGCGGCGACTTTGGCCAGGTAGGCGGGATTGCGGTAGCTCATGGCCGTGCACATCTGGCCGAGCTTGACTCGCGACGTCGTCGCCGCATACGCCGACATCAGCGACCATGCCTCGTGGGTAGCTTCGCCGGTCGGCATCGGCACGGTGTGGAAGTGGTCATAGACCCATACCGAGTCCCAGGCGCTGTCGTCGGCGTAGGCAGCCAGATCGCGCATCACCGCCCAGTGCTGGTTAACGTCGATGCCGACCAGATCCAGTCGCCAGCCTTGCGGGATGAAAAATCCGAATCGCATAACCTCGGACTCTAGCCCGACGAAGATAGGAGTCTGCCACGGAAGGAATCACCGTCGATGGACCTCACCGGTGTCGGGATCTGGAGTAGCCAGCTTCGCTACGGCGACGTCACTGAATCCGCGGACGCAGCAGCGGAATTGGACGAATTGGGTTTCCGGGCACTGTGGATACCCGACGTTGGCGGGGCGGTCTTCGACGCGGTCGGCAACCTGCTCGCCGCAACCAAGCGAACCACGATCGCGACCGGGATCCTGAATCTCTGGATGCACACGCCGAGCGATGTCGCCGCGTCGTACGCAGAACTGACCGCCGCCCACGGGGACCGATTCCTGCTGGGTATAGGGGTCAGCCACGCGCCGCTGATCGATGCCGGCGAGCCCGGGCGCTACCGCAAACCCCTGGCGGCCACCGCCGCCTTCCTGGACGCCATCGACGCCACCGAGCAGCCGGTGCCGACCGATCGACGCGTGCTGGCCGCGCTCGGCCCGAAGATGCTGTCGCTGTCCGCGAGACGTGCCGCCGGCGCGCACCCGTACCTGGTCACCCCCGACCACACCGCGGTGGCCCGTGGGACTCTGGGCGACGGTCCCCTGCTGCTACCAGAACAGACCGTGATTCTCACCGATAGCGCCGACGAAGCACGCGCTATCGGAACCGACTGGCTGCGTTCGTATTTGGCGTTGCCGAACTACGCCAACAATCTGCTGCGCTCTGGCTTCTCGGAGGACGATCTGGCGCAGGTGAGTGATCGCCTCTTCAACGCGATCATCGCGTGGGGCAACGAGGACGCAATCCTGCGCAGGGTCTCCGAGCATCGTTCGGCCGGCGCCGACCACGTCTGCATCCAGGTGTTGCTGAGTGACCCGCAAGCCTATCCACGCGAGCAGTGGCGCCGAATCGCGGCGGCTTTGACCTAGCCGAGTAACACCCGTCACTCCGGAAGGCGGCACCCGATGTGCCCGCCTCACAGCGACAATCGTGCTCGGTGTCGTAGCTGTGTGCGATGTTTCGCCGGTGAATCTGCCTTACCTTCGAGGGATCGAGCTGCGCTACGTGCTCGCCTTCCACCTGGCCAACCAGGGTCCGGCGACCGTCGGGGAGTTGATCGATGCCGTTAACTACCAAGGCTTTCGCTTCCGAGGTCGACCTTCCAAAGCCGTCTCCGATGCCCTGCGGTGGGAGATCGGGCAAGGTCGGGTGCACCGACTCGGGCGCGGCCAATACGGCCCGGGCTACATTCCGCGCTCGACCGAATACCGGATTCACCAACGCGTGCTGGCCCTGCGGACCGCAGTTGTCGCTGAGAGGCGGGCACAACGCCTGCCACCTCTCCTGGAAGACGGCAGTGGCAAATGTGACTAGGCGACTACGGTAGGTCTCATGTCCTCCAAGCACACGCTGTTTCGGATCTTCTACCGGCTGGGCTTCACGCCTTGGGACGGCCATCCGATCGCGACGAACCTGCAAGACCTGGTCGACGAGCTGCCCGCAGGCAAAGCCCTTGATCTCGGCTGCGGCACCGGAGACTCATCGATCTACCTTGCGCAACACGGCTGGAAAGTCACCGGCGTCGACTACGTACCGCAGGCCCTTGATAAAGCTCGGGCCAAGGCCGCCGCGACCAAGGCCTCGGTCGACTTCGTCCGCGCCGACGTCACGCGGCTGAGCCAGGAAGGTATCGGCGCGGATTTCGGATTGATCGTCGACAACGGCTGCTTGCACAACATGAGTGACGGCGATCGCGACGCGTACGTCCGGGAAGTCAGCGCCGTCGCCGCGCCGGGCGCGAGACTGTTGATCGTTGCGTTCCTTCCCGGCGGCCGTTTCGGAGTGCGAGGCGTCCAGCCGGCCGAGATGGAACGACGATTCACCTCCGCCTGGACGATGCTGTCCACCGGAAGCGAGCGGGAGTTGGACCAGGAGCAGACTCCGGCGAAGTACTACCTCTATGAACGCAAAAACCCCTGAACCACAACGGTTCAGGGGCTCCTGCGTCGATTGATTAGGTCAGCGAGGACGGCGGCAGGAACCGGTCGCCGTACTTGGCGGCCAGCTCGCGAGCCCGCGCCACAAAGGCTTCCTTGCCGGTGCCGAGCGCACCCTGGTAGCCGACGATGAACTGCGCCGAACCGCCGGTGTATGGCGGGAAGCCGATACCCATGATCGAGCCGATGTTGGCGTCGGCGGTCGATGTGAGCACACCTTCGTCGAGGCACTTCTGGGTTTCCAGCGCCTCGGCGAACAGCATCCGGTCGACCATGTCCTGTAGCGGCAGCTCAGTCGAGCCGGACTTGAACGTCTCGCGTAGGCCTGGCCACAGGCGGGTCCGCTTGGCTTCGACGTAGTCGTAGAAGCCGGCACCCTTCAACCGCGACGGGCGCTCGAGCTCGATCATCTTCTCAACGACGGCCTCGGCCGGGTGCGGGACGTACGTGCCGCCGGCGTCCTCGATGCCTCTGCGGCTCGCGACAGCGATCTTGTGCATCAGCTCCAGGTTGAGCTCGTCGGACAGCTGCAGCGGCGGTGCCGGGTATCCGGCCTGCGAACCAGCGTGCTCGATGCTGGCGGGCTCCACGCCCTCGCCCAGCATCGCGAGCGCCTCATTCACGAAAGTGCCGATGACGCGGCTGGTGAAGAAGCCGCGGCTGTCGTTGACGACGATCGGAGTCTTACCGATGGCCAGGGTGTAGTCGAACACCCGGGCCAGCGCCTCGTCGGAAGTCTTTTCGCCCCTGATGATTTCGACCAGGGGCATCTTGTCGACCGGCGAGAAGAAGTGGATCCCGATGAAGTCCTCCTGGCGCTTCACTCCGGTCGCCAGACCGGTGATCGGCAACGTCGAGGTGTTCGACCCGAGCAGCGCGTTGGGTTCGACGATGTCCTCGATCTCCTGGAACACCTTGTGCTTGAGGTCCTGGTTCTCGAACACCGCCTCGATCACGAAGTCGACGCCTTTGAAGTCGGCCGGATCGGCGGACGGAGTGATCCGGTCCAGCAGCGCCTTGGACTTCTCCTCGGTGGTCTTGCCCCGCTGAAGCGCTTTGGCCTCAAGCTTTTCCGAGTACGCCTTGCCCTTCTCGGCGGCCTCGATCTCGACATCCTTGAGCACGACCTCGTATCCGGCCTTGGCCGAAACATAGGCGATGCCGGCGCCCATCATGCCCGCGCCCAGCACGCCGATCTTGTTGATCTTGACCGGCTCGATGCCGTCCGGCCGCGATCCGCCACCGTTGATGTGCTGCAGGTCAAGGAAGAACGCCTGGATCATGTTCTTGGCGACCTGGCCGGTGACCAGCTGAGTGAAGTAGCGGCTCTCGATGCGACTGGCGGTGTCGAAGTCGACCTGCGCACCCTCGACCGCCGCGTCCAGGATGGCCCGCGGTGCCGGCATCGGCGCGCCCTTGAGCTGCTTCTTCAGCAGCGCCGGGAATGACGGCAGGACGCCGGCCAGTGCGGGGCTGGACGGCGTGCCGCCAGGCATCTTGTAGCCCTTGACATCCCACGGCTGGACGTGCGAGTCGGGGTTGGCCTTGATCCACGCCTTCGCGGCGGGTACCAACTCATCGACCGAGCCGACCAGCTCGTCGACCAGGCCGGTCTCCTTGGCCTTGTCGGGCTTGAACCGGGTGCCCTGGGACAGGATGTTCATGAACGCGTTCTGGATGCCGAACATCCGCACGGTGCGGGTCACGCCACCGCCACCGGGCAGCAGGCCCAGTGTCACCTCGGGCAGGCCGACCACGAGGCCCTTGACGTCCGCGGCGATGCGGTGGTGACAGGCCAGCGCGATCTCCAGACCGCCGCCGAGCGCGGCGCCGTTGATCGCGGCTACCACCGGCTTGCCCAGCGTCTCCAGAGCACGCAGGTCACGCTTGACCGATTCGACGGTGTCGAAGGCCTCGCCGGCGTTCTCCGGGCCGAGCTTGATCATGCCCTTGAGGTCGCCACCGGCGAAGAAGGTCTTCTTCGCGCTGGTGATCACGACGCCGGTGATCGAATCCTTCTCGGCGACAAGCTTTTCCACCGCGTTGTGCATCGACTCCGCGTAGTGCTCGTTCATCACGTTCGCCGACCCGGTCGGGTCGTCGAGCGTCAGGGTGACGATGCCGTCGGCATCCTTGTCCCAATGAATGGTGTTCTCTGCCATGGCCCTAAACCCTTAAACCCTCTCGATGATGGTGGCGACACCCATGCCGCCGCCGATGCACAGTGTGATGAGCGCACGACGGGCGTTGCGGCGCTCGAGCTCGTCGACCATGGTGCCGGTGATCATCGCGCCGGTGGCACCGAGCGGGTGTCCCATCGCGATGGCGCCGCCGTTGACGTTGAGCTTCTCGTCCGGGATGTTGAGGTCCTTCTGGAACTTCAGCACGACCGAGGCGAAGGCCTCGTTCAGCTCGAACAGGTCGATGTCGTCGATCGTCAGACCGGCGCGGTCGAGCACCTTGCGGGTGGCCGGGGTCGGGCCGGTGAGCATGATGACCGGGTCGGAGCCGCTGGTGGCGGTGGCGACGATGCGCGCCCGCGGGGTCAGGCCCTGCGACTTGCCGGCCGCCTCGGAGCCGACGAGCACCAGCGCGGCGCCGTCGACGATGCCGGAGCTGTTACCGCCGGTGTGCACGTGGTTGATCTTCTCGACGGCGTGGTACTTGGTCAGCGCCACGTCGTCGAAGCCGCCCATCTCGCCGATGCCGTCGAACGCGGTCTTCAGCTTGCCCAGGCCTTCCAGCGTGGTGTCGGGCCGCATGTGCTCGTCATGGTCGAGGATGGTCAGGCCATTCTGGTCGAGAACCGGCACAACCGATTTCGCGAAGTACCCGCCCGACCAGGCCTCGGCGGCCTTGTGCTGGCTGCGCAGCGCGTAGGCGTCGACGTCGTCGCGGGAGAAGCCCTCGATGGTGGCGATCAAGTCGGCGCCGATGCCCTGCGGCACGAAGCCGATCCGGTAGTTGGTCTCGGGGTCGGTCGCCCAGGCGCCGCCGTCGGAGCCCATCGGGACACGGCTCATCGACTCGACACCACCGGCCAGCACCAGGTCATCCCAGCCGGAGCGCACCTTCTGGGCGGCGGTGTTGACGGCCTCCAGACCAGAGGCGCAGAACCGGTTCAGCTGCACGCCACCGGTGGTCTCGGGGAGTCCGGCAGCCAGCACCGCGGTCCGGGCGATGTCGCCGCCCTGGTCGCCGACGGGCGATACGACGCCAAGGATCATGTCGCTGATCAAGGTCTCGTCCAGGTCGGGGAACCGCCTGCGCAGCTCGTCGACCAGGCCGACGACCAGGTTCAGCGGCTTGACCTCGTTCAGCGAGCCGTTGCGCTGCTTGCCACGTGGCGTGCGGATGGCCTCGTAGATGAAGGCTTCTTCGGACATGACTGATTCCTCTTCAACAATGTGGGTTTTGGGTCCGTCGTTGCCGACGCTAGTCCTCTGTCGGCCACCCTAACAGGGCAGCCGATCAACCTGTTGGTTGGGCCGGGTCGGCCGGACTCTGTCGCCGAGGGTGACGCCGCAGTCACCGACGGCGCCGGGCGTGACCCTGCAGTCACAGGCCGGGGCGAAGCTAGGCTCGACGGCCATGACGGTGTCGCGACTGCAACCCTATGCGACCACGGTGTTCGCCGAGATGTCAGCGCTGGCCGCGCGGGTCGGCGCGGTGAACCTCGGCCAGGGGTTCCCCGACGAGGACGGCCCGCCGGCGATGCTCAAAGCCGCCCAGGACGCCATCGCCGAGGGCGTCAACCAATACCCGCCGGGCATCGGTATCCCGGCGCTGCGCGAAGCGGTCGCGGCTCAGCGGAAGAGGAAGTACGGCGTCGACTACGACCCGGCGACCGAGATACTGGTCACGGTCGGGGCAACCGAGGCGATCGCGGCCGCCGTCTTCGGCCTGGTCGAACCCGGCTCCGAGGTCATCTTGATCCAGCCGTTCTACGACTCCTATTCCCCGGTGGTGGCGATAGCCGGCAGTAAGCGGGTCATCGTGCCACTGGTTCCGGACGGTCGCGGCTTCACGCTCGACATCGACGCGCTGCGGCGGGCGGTGACACCGCGCACTCGGGCGCTGATGCTCAACTCTCCGCACAATCCCACCGGCACCGTGTTCGGCGAGGCCGAGCTGACGGCTATCTCGGAGGTTGCCGTGTCGGCCGACCTACTGGTCATTACCGACGAGGTCTACGAGCATCTGGTGTTCGACGGCCATCGACACATACCGTTGGCCGGTCTCGATGGGATGGCCGAGCGAACGATCACGATCTCGAGTGCGGCGAAGATGTTCAACTGCACCGGCTGGAAGATCGGATGGGCTTGCGGGCCGGCGGAACTCATTCACGGCGTGCGCGCGGCCAAGCAGTATCTGAGCTACGTCGGGGGCGCCCCGTTCCAGCCGGCGGTGGCGGATGCTCTCAACACCGAGGACGCGTGGGTAGCCACGCTGCGGGACTCCTTGCAGAGCAGGCGCGATCGGCTGGCGCACGGGCTGACCGAGATCGGCTTCCGAGTGCATGACAGCGCAGGCAGCTACTTCCTGTGCGCTGATCCGCGTCCGCTGGGGTACGACGACAGCACCGCGTTCTGCGCGGCGCTGCCCGAACAGGTCGGGGTGGCCGCGATCCCGATGACGGCATTCTGCGATCCCGCTGCCGCGGACTGGGCTGCGTGGAATCACTTGGTGCGGTTCACCTTCTGCAAACGCGAAAACACGCTTGACGAAGCGATCCGCCGACTCGGGCAACTGCCCGAAGGGCCGGCTAGATCGACCGGTTCGACGCAACGCTCGTCATGACCCGCCGTCGCAGTCCCTCGGTCGCGGCGTAGAGGACTTTCTTGCGTGCCCGATTGACCAGAAATTCGGGTATCGGCGCCGAGGGCTCGAGGGTGATCTCGAATCGCACCCGCGTCCTGTCCTCGGTTTCGCGCTGCAGCGTGTACTCCACGTGCTGCGCGTGTTGCTGCAAAGTTCTGTCGGCGTCCCACACCACCCAATCCGGCCCCCAGTGGTACTCGAGCACCTCGGTGTCGATGATGCCGGAGACCCTGATGGTGACCTTCACATGATGGGGGCGACCGTCGGGATAGCTATCGATGACTTCGGCCCGCTTGTGTACCGAGGACCAGGACGGCACCGAGCCGACATCGGCCAGCGCCTCCAGAATCACGTCCGGCGGCGCATCGATGACAACCTCTCGCGATGCTTGTACGGCCACTACTAGCAAACTAGCAACGCAGCCGCGTTCGCGGACCGGGTTGCGCAGCTAAGCGGCCCATCAAAAATGTGCTCCGGACAGCGGCGAGAAGCCTACTGTTGGGAAATCAGCGTGGATGAGAGGCCGGCCGTGCAGCAGCTGGGTTGGACCGATGACATGATGCTGCGCGCCGAAACGCCAGAGACGCCACTGCAAATCCAGATGCTTCTGATCTATGACCCTTCGACCGCCCCGGGCGGCAAGGTGACCTTCAAGGGGATTCTCGAAGAGCTCGATGCGCGGCTGCATCTCGCCGACGTCTTTCGCAGGCGGTTGACCGAGCTGCCCGGCGGTCTCGATCGGCCGTACTGGGTGGATGATCCGAGCTTCGACCTCGAGTACCACGTCCGTCATATCGGGCTACCGCAGCCCGGTGACTGGCGGCAGCTGTGCATCCAAGTCGCGCGGCTGCACGCCCGCCAGATCGATCTGCGACGTCCGCCGTGGGAGATCACCGTCATCGAGGGGCTGAATTCCGTTCCGGGAGTGCCGAAGGGCTCATTCGCGATGGCGTTGAAATTGCACCATTGCGCGGTCGACGGTATGGCCAGCGTTCAGATGATCGCGGCCATGCACGACCTTGCCGCCGACAGCCCACGCCCCGTCGCACCCGATGGTCCTTGGCGCCCGGCCCCCCTGCCCACGACCGCGAACTTGTTGTCGCGCATGGCAGTAAAGGCAGCGCTGTATCCATTGCGGGCGAGCACAGTACTTGCGTCGAGCGCTCCCAAGGCAGTACGCGGCTTGGCCGGCCTGCCCGGCAAGCTGGTCAGCGGTGTGTCCAAGATGGCCGAGATGGGCGCACCGTCGTTTCCGCCCAAGACGCGTTTCAACCAAACGGTCTCCGCGCACCGCGTTTTCGAGGCCCGGTTCCACGAACTCGACGACTTCAAGCGGATCAAGGCGCGCGTGCCCGGCTCGACGGTCAACGATGTGGCGCTCGCCTACGTCGGCGGCACCCTTCGCCACTACCTGGACGGCCACGGGGAACTTCCCGATGAGTCGCTCGTGGCGGCATGCCCGATCTCGCTGCGCAACGCGAGCGCCAATAGCGACAAAGGCAACATGCTGTTCGGTCGGTTGCAGTCGCTCGGAACAGACATCGCCGACCCACTTGAGCGGCTCACCGCGATCGCTGCATCGACCGCTGGGAGCCGCTCGGAGTCGGATCAGTCGACACGGAGCCAGCTGATCGAACTGATCGGAACGGTGCCGACCTCGTTGCTCGGTGTGGCGGCCAAGGCGGCGAGCGTGCTTCCGTTCTCCGGCCCGACGGTGGCCAATACGACCGTGACCAACGTGCCAGGTCCCACGCAGCCGATTTATTTCCGCGGCGCGCGACTTCTGCACGCCGCGGGTCTAGGGCCGCTCATCGGTGGCATGAACCTGATCCATGTCGTCGCGAGTTACAACGGCACGCTGTCGATCAGCGCTACCGCGGACCGCGACGCCCTGCCAGATCCGTCAAGGTATGCCGAATGCATGGAGCACGCCTTTCAGGAGTTGCTGTCCATCGCCGGCTGATTCTGTGGAGCGAGTGACGGGACTCGAACCCGTGTGTACGGCTTTGCAGGCCGCTGCCTAGCCGCTCAGCCACACCCGCATGAGGTCCCACCGTGCCATCGCCGACTAGGGCAGGCCACCGTTTTGCTCGACGCGATCGCTATGTCGGTTGTTCCGAATCGACCACGGCCATCACCTGATCGCGCAACCCCTTGGTCGCGGCGTCTAGCACGATCTCACTGGCCCGCCTGACGACGAAAGCGGGAACCGGTCCGGCGGGCTCGACGGTGATGTCGAAGCGCACCCGGGTCTTGTCGACGCCGACCGGCTGCAGGTTGTACTCGACGTGTTGTCCGCGCTGCTGAAACGTATCGGCGGCATCCCAGACCACCCAGTTGGCACCCCCGTGGTATTCCAGGATCTCGTTGTCGACGAGCCCGAAAATCTTGATCGTGGCCTTCACATGGTGCGGCCGACCATCGGAGTACCAGTCGAGCACCTGAATCCGCTTGTGCACCGGCGACCACGAAGACAGTGACCCGACATCGGCCAACGCCTCCAGGATCACTCCCGGCGGCGCGTCGATGACAATCTCTCTCGATGCTTGTACAGCCACTACTAACCAAGCTAGCAAGGCATCACATTAATTGCGCTTGATCACCAGTCGATTTCGTCGAGCGGTGTCGTTGCCTGCGGTATCGGCCCGACCGGCGCGGACGGTGTCCGGGAGAATCGCGGGGCAGGCGCCGCCTGGTCGACGCCGCCCGCATTGACCACCGTCGAGCGTGCGGCCAGGTGCGGGTCGGTGGCGGCTTCGCTCCACGTCAGCACGGGAGTGACGCACGCATCGGTGCCGTCAAAGATCTTTGCCCACTCGTCGCGGGTCTTGCCGGCGAATCGGGCGGTGAACGCCTCCAACATCTTTGGGTATGAACCGATTTCGAACTGGCCCGGCACCTCGTCGGCCCAGAGACCCAATCCGGTAAGCAATGCCGCGAAAAACTGCGGCTCGATCGCTCCCACCGCCATGTATCTGCCATCGGCCGTTTCGTAGCAGCGGTAGAAGGGGGCGCCGCCGTCGAGCAGAAACGACTCGCGCTGGTCACGCAGCGCACCGGTCGACTTCATCGTCCACATCATCTGCGCCAGCACACTGACCCCGTCGACCATGGCGGCGTCGACCACCTGACCGCTCCCCGACCGCTCTCGCTCGTAGAGCGCGGCCACGATGCCCACCAGCACGAACATCGAGCCGCCACCGAAGTCGGCGACCAGGTTCAGCGGCGGCATCGGAGGCCGGTCGCGGTAGCCCAGCGCCGACAGCGCGCCGGTCTGCGACAGGTAGTTGATGTCGTGGCCCGCCGTGCTGGCCCGCGGCCCGTCCTGACCCCAGCCGGTGATCCGCGCAAAGATCAGTCGCGGGTTGACCGCCGCGCACTCGTCCGGGCCGATGCCCAGACGCTCGCAGGTCCCGGGCCGAAAGCAGTCCAGCAACACGTCGGCTTCGGCAACGAGGTCCAGCAGCCGTTGCGGATCGGCCTTGACGTCCAGGTCCACGATCCGCTTCCCGCGGTGCAGCAGGTCAAGGTTCTCGGCCGGCATCGTCAGTCCACCCGGACGGCGGACCCGCACCACGTCGGCACCCAGATCCGCCAGCATCATTGCCGCGTGCGGGCCCGGCCCGATGCCGCCGAGTTCGATCACTCGTACCCCGTCCAGGGGCCCGCGGGGGCTCAAGGTGACTACTGTCCCTTCTTCAGTTCCAGCACCCGGTCGCGCAGGCCTTTGGTGCCCGTGTCAATCGTTCCTTTGATGGCGCGCTTCAGGACAAAGCCGGGTAGCGGCACCACCGGGTCCACGCTGAGTTCGAACTTGACCTTCGTTTTGTCGCCGTCGGGCGTCAACGTGTACGAGGCATCCTGCGATCGCTGCTGACCGGAGCTGACCAGCGTCCAGCTGACCTTGTTCTTGCTCCAGGTGTAGGCCACCACCTGTTCGTCGGTGATCCCCGCGACCTTCACCTTCATCTTCACTTTGGCGGGCCGCCCGTCCTTGTGTCGCTCCAGGACCTCGGCGCTCTGATGCGGTGGCGACCATTCGGTGACCGACTCAAGATCGCCGATCACATCGAGGATCTCCTCCGGAGCTGCCTCGATGACGATTTCGCGGGTTTCGTTGATTGCCATGACCGGACCATAGCGAGGCGGTGCCGAGTGAAGGGCGGTTTCGACCGCAGACGCGTAGCGTCGACGTCGTGACGGCTGCTTCATCGGACGCATCGAACCCCACCTACACCGTCGGTGATTACCTGCTGGACCGCCTGGCCGAACTCGGTGTCACCGAAGTATTCGGCGTGCCCGGCGACTACAACCTGGAGTTCCTCGATCACATCGTCGCCCATCCGCGTCTGCGCTGGGTCGGCAACGCCAATGAGCTCAACGCCGGATACGCCGCCGACGGATACGGTCGGCTGCGTGGAATGTCAGCTGTGGTAACCACATTCGGTGTCGGTGAGCTTTCGGCGGCCAATGCCATCGCGGGCAGCTACGCCGAGCACGTGCCGGTCGTGCACATCGTCGGCGGCCCGTCGAAAGACGCTCAGGGCACGCGGCGGGCGCTGCACCATTCGTTGGGGGACGGCGACTTTGAGCACTTTCTGCGGATAAGTCGGGAAATCACCTGTGCGCAAGCCAATCTCATGCCTGCGACGGCCACCAGGGAAATCGATCGGGTGCTCAGCGAGGTACGCGAGCAACGACGCCCCGGGTATCTGCTGTTGCCCACCGACGTGGCGCGCTTCGAGACCGAGCCGCCGACCGCGCCGTTGCCGCATTACACCGGTGGCACCAGTCCACGCGCTCTTGCGCTATTCAAAGACGCCGCAACAAAACTCGTCGTCGACCAGCAGCTGACTGTGCTGGCCGATCTGCTGGTTCACCGGTTGAACGCCGTCGGCAATCTCGAGGCGCTGCTGGCAGCCGACGTGGTGCCGCACGCGACGCTGATGTGGGGCAAGAGCCTGGTCGACGAGAGCGCACCGGAGTACCTGGGTATCTACGCCGGCGCGGCCAGCTCCGAGCCGGTACGCCGGGCGATCGAGGAGGCGCCGGTCCTCGTCACGGCGGGGGTGGTATTCACCGACATGGTCAGCGGCTTTTTCAGCCAGCGCATCGACCCGGCCCGGACCATCGATATTGGGCCGCAGCAGAGCACCGTCGGCATAGAGGTTTTCGCGCCGCTGGACATGACGGCGGCGCTAGACGCGGTCACCGCGATTCTCACCGAACGTGGCATCACCTCACCTGCGGTCGTATCGTCGACCGACGACGCGTCCGCCGACCGACCCGGCCGCGACCAGCCATTGGACCAAAAAGTGTTGTGGGACAGGTTCTGCGACGCGCTCACTCCCGGCAATATCGTGCTCGCGGATCAGGGCACCTCGTTCTACGGCATGGCCACGCACCGACTGCCCCAGGGCGTCACCTTCATCGGCCAACCTTTATGGGGCTCGATCGGATACACGTTGCCGGCCACGCTCGGCGCAGGCCTGGCCCAACGGGATCGCAGACCGGTGCTGCTGATCGGCGACGGAGCCGCGCAGTTGACGGTCCAAGAGCTGGGCACGTTTTCCCGCGAAGGACTGTCGCCGGTCATTGTCGTGGTCAACAACGATGGCTACACCATCGAGCGGGCGATTCACGGAGAGACCGCGCACTACAACGACATTGTCGCGTGGCGCTGGGCCGACATTCCCACCGCGCTCGGTGTGACCAATCATCTGTTCTTTCGGGCCGAGAACTACGGCGAACTCGACGACGCGTTCGTCGCGGCGGCCGATCAGCGTGATCGGATGGTGTTGATCGAGGCGGTGGTGCCACGTCTTGACATTCCCGACCTGTTGACCGAACTCGTCGCACCCACCTCCGCGGATGGCAGCTCGCGTCGATAACTCAGGTGTGCGCGCTGCCGCGGTCTCCGTTCGGCGTGCCGAGCAACGTGCGCAGTGTGCGACGGCAGCGGCCGCATTCGGCGCCCGCCCCGCACACCGCAGCGATCTGATTGGTCGTCGACGCTCCGCCGGCGATGGCGTCGGCCACCACCTGGCTGGTAATCCCGTTACACAGGCAGACGAACACCGGGCGGCCCGCCTACTCGTCGATCCGCATCATGTCGAAGAGCTTGCCGACGAACACCGGCGGGTAAGCGCCTACGCCGGCTCCGTCTATCCACGGGGCGGCGGCGTCGGGATGTTCGATCCAGCGTCGGGCATGGTTCTCGTCGTCGAGTTCCTGCAAGATCATCACTTCGTGACTGTCGTCGAAGGCCTGAAACAACCGGGTCTCCCGGATGCCCGCCGCCTCGAATCTCGGTATTGCGCGCCGTATCTCGTGGGTCAGCGAGGGCACGTCGTCAACCGCGGACATCGCGGCGACCACGACGCCCGGGGCCGACGGAGCGACCGACCCGAACCGTTCCACGATCTCGCCGGCGAAGACGGCCGGGATGTCGTCGACGCCCACTGCGTCGAACCAGTCGAAGAACACTCGTGATCGCAACAGTTCCACAATCGGCTCCCGACTGCGCACGCCGATCGTCACCAGGACGCGACCGTGGTCATGCGTCGAGGTGTAGAGCAGCACATGGTGTGCGCCGATACCGGCAAGGGCCGATCTGCGGCGGGTGAGCAGAGGCCACACCTGCTCCGGATCCGGCACGCGGTAGTCGGACGCGATCACCAACGAGTGCGAACGGGGGTCTGCTGAGCTCACCGAAGTTGGTCCTTCATCACCTTCCCGGTGGCGTTCAGCGGAAGCTCACCGAGGAACTCGACAGATCGTGGCGCTTTGAATCCAGCCATCCGCTCGCGGCACCAGGCCATCAGATCTTCCTCGGACACTGGTGTTTTCGGCACCACAAAGGCCTTACCTACCTGACCGAGTCGCTGGTCGGGTACACCGATGACGGCGACCTGAGCGACCTCCGGGTGTTCAAGCATGAAGCCCTCGATCTCAGCCGGATAGGCGTTGAAGCCGCCAACAATGAACATGTCCTTTTTACGCCCGTCGATCTTCAGTCGGCCCGCCTTGTCGAAATTGCCCAAGTCGCCGGTGTGCAACCAGCCGTCATCGTCGATCGCCTGCGTGGTGGCCTCCGGATCGTCGAGGTAACCCTGCATGACGCCGTAACCGCGAACGAGCACCTCGCCATCCTCGGCGATGCGCACCTCGACGTCGTCGCAGGGCAGACCCGCGGTGGTGGCCACGTCCTCGAAGGAGTCGCCGGGCCGCGACAACGTCACGTTGCCGGCTTCGGTGAGCCCGTAACCCGTCATCAACGTCTCGAAGGGCAGTTCGCTGTGGATGCGGCGAACCAGTTCGACCGGGATGTCGGCGGCACCGGTGACACCCGCCCGCAGCGACGAAAGCTTGGCCTTGTCGCGAACCGTCAGCAACGAATGGTACAACGTCGGTGGGCCGGGCAACATCGAGATACGCTCGCGCTCAATGAGATCCACCACAGCATCGACGTCGAACACCGCCAGCGGCAGCATGGTTGCCCCGCGCAGGAACGCCGCGATCAGGCCCGCTTTCAAGCCGAACGTATGAAAATACGGGTTGATCATCAGATAGCGGTCACCCTCGCGCAGGTCGGCGAGCGTCGCCCACTCCTCGTACATCCGCAGGGTTTGGCGATGATTCATCATCGCGCCCTTCGGACGCCCGGTCGTGCCTGAGGTGAAGATGACGTCGGAGACATCGGTTCCGCTGACTTCCCGCTCGAACGGCGAACCGCTGGAAAGGAAGTCGGACGCCAAGTCGATGACCGGCACCCCGGCGGGAGCGGTGTAGTCCTGGCCGAGAAAATCCTCGCGCACCAGCACGGCCTTCGCCGCACTGCGGGTAATGATGTCGCCAGCTTCGTCGGGCTTGAACCGGGTATTCACCGGAACCAGCACGCCGCCGGCGGTCAGCAGCCCGAACGCCGCGGTGATCCAGTCCGCCGAATTCGGCGCCCAGATGGCGACACGATCGCCCTTGGCGACACCCAGATCGCCGAACGCGCCTGCGGTACAACGTATCCGCTCGACAAGCTCGCTGAAAGTCAAGCGCAGCGAACCGTCGACGACCGCTTCTGCATCGCCGAACCGGTCCGCCGCGCTCAAGACCATCTCAGGGATGGTCTGCCAGTTTGGCCGGTCCGTCACACCGTAACGAGACGAGACAGGTTTCCGCCCATGATCTTTGCCTGGTCGTCGACCGACAGGTGCGACAGCGCGTTGACGTAGAAGGTCGGCTCCGCCAGCCCTTCCGGGTGCGGCCAGTCCGAGCCGTACAGCACCCGATCCACACCGACGAGGTTGAC
Source organism: Mycobacterium sp. (assembly GCF_036488105.1). GTDB lineage: Bacteria > Actinomycetota > Actinomycetes > Mycobacteriales > Mycobacteriaceae > Mycobacterium. The sequence goes on from NZ_DASXHW010000335.1 coordinate 36,182, forward strand.
CAGATCGTCGATGCCGTCCTCGAAGAACGGGCTGACGTGGATCCGGTTCTTGACCATCTCGACGGGGTCGCTCGGGAAAGCCTCCGGGGCCTTCCGGAACACCTCGGCCAGGCCGTCGAGCAACGGGGTCATCCACTTCGAACCGGCCTCGACGATCGCGACCTTCAGCTTGGGATGGCGGTAGAGCGCGCCGTGGATCACCCACGACCCCACCGAGTCCTGGATCGGCCGCCACTCGTTGAGGATGCCCATCGCGTTGGTTTGGAACGGCAGCATCTCCTGGTCGGCGCCGTCCCATTCGGAGGTGTACCGCGAGTAGCCGCTGTCGCTGGAGTGCATGCCGACCAGCACGTCGTGCTCGACGACCCGCTCCCAGAACGGGTCGAACTCGGGTACCGCGAACGATCTGGGGCCGCGAAATCCGGGCACCGGGGCCGGGCGGACCAGGATGCAGCGCGCACCGCGCTTGACCGCCCACTCCAGCTCCTCGATCGCCTTCTCGACGATCGGCAGGGTGATGACCGGGGTGGTGAAGATGCGGTTCTGGTAATTGAAGCCCCAGACCTCATCGAGCCACTCGTTCAGCGCATGCACCAGGACGTGGATGGCGACCGGATCGTCGCGCAGCCGCTCCTCGAGCAGGCTGGCCAGCGTCGGGAACATGAGGGTGCGGTCCAGACCCAGTTTGTTCATCTCCTCCAGGCGTGGGCCGGGCTCGAAGAACGCCGGGATCGCGCGCATCGGCTCACCGAACAGTTCGCGCTTGGTCTTGCCGTCCGGGTTGCCGAACTTGAAGTACTCCTCCCAGGCACCCGGCCGGGCGACGACCTCGAAGGTCGGGTTGGGAATGTAGTTGCTGATCTGGCCGCGGATCGCGATCTTGGTGCGCCCGTTGATCTGCACGTACTGGACGTAGTCCTTGTACGCCTTGGGCAGGAACTTGGTCAGCGCCTCCGGCGGCTCGTAGAGATGGTTATCCGCGTCAAAGATCGGAAACGGGACGTCCTCCCGATGCGACAACTGACCCATGAAATCCTCCTTCGCAATTTGCGAGAATACTATTCTCAGGCCGAGGCTACCGCAATGCCCTCACGCACCAGACGCTTCTGTACCTTGCCGCTCGCCGTACGCGGATAGTCGTCGACTTCGAGCAAGATCTCCGGCCACTTCTGCCGGGCGACCCCGTGCCGGCCGAAGTGCGCCCGGACGTCGTCGAGGCTCGGCAGGGTCTGCCCTGGCTTGAGCCGCAGCACTGCGGCGACTCGCTCACCCAGGACGGCGTCGGGGGCCGCGACCACCACCGCCTCCGCGATACCGGGCATCCCGAGCAGCACCTCTTCGACTTCCAGGGCGCTGATGTTCTCGCCGCCACGGATGATCACGTCGGCCTTGCGATCGGTGATGGTGAGGTAGCCATCGGCATCGAGCAGACCGATGTCCCCGGTGTGATACCAGCCGTCGTCGTCGAAAGCGGCGGCCGTAAGCTCGTCGTCGACGTAGCCCAGGCACAGATCCGGGCCGCGGCTGAGGATCTCGCCGTCGTCGGCCAGCCTGATCTCCACTCCCGGCATCGGGTTGCCATCGGTGAGCAGACGTTTGTCTTCCCGCGCATCCAGCGTCGACCCGGTGATCGACGGGTGCTCGCTGCTGCCGTAAGACCGGAACACGATGACGCCCAGATCCGTCAGCCGTCGAGTGACGGAGGCCGGCACCGTCGAACCGCCCAGGCCAAGGGTCTTGATCCGGGCCCGATGCGCGGGCGTGCAATCGGGGTGATCAAGCAGGCTGGTGACGAAGTAGGGCGGCCCGCCGCCGAGGGTCAGGCCGTCGCGTTCCATCAACCCCAGTACGACTCCCGGATCCCAGTTGTCGACAAGGTGAACCCCTCCACCGTTGAGCACCGGGATCAGCAAAGCGGCGAGCATGCCGATGAAGTGGCCGACCGGTGTCGCGGTCAGCTGGTTGTCGCCGATCGACCGGATCTGGCCGGAGAGCTGACGCGCCTCGCAGACCAGGCTGCGGTGACTGTGCACGACGCCCTTGGGCGCGCTGGTGGTGCCGGAGGTGAATGCGATCAGCGCGGGACCCGCGGGATCGGCGGCGACCGTGCCGGGCATGGGTTCGTCGGCGAGGAGGTCGTCGAAGTCGCGCCCGACCACGCCGACGATCTTGACATCGGAGCACAGATCGGGCTGATAGGTCAGCCGGCCGAACT
>NZ_DASXHW010000377.1:0-21263 GCF_036488105.1 Mycobacterium sp.
AGCACGGTCCGCCGCTGATCGTGATCGGTCAGGCGAAGTATCAACGCCCAGGCGATTTCGCCGACATCACCGACCTGAACGTCTACCGGGAGTCCTTCGAACTGCACACGATGAGCCAGATCCTGCTGCTGCGGGCGGTACTTCCGGCGATGACGGACGCCGGCTGGGGCCGATTCGTGCACATCGGTTCAGCCACCGCCAAAGAGCCGGCCGGCAATATCCACCACGCGGTGGCCAACACCAGTCGGCCGTCGACGATCGGGCTGCTCAAGACCGTCTCCGACGAGTACGCCCAGCACGGCATCACGGTCAACACCGTCGCGCCCGGCTGGATAGAGACCCAGAACGCACTGGCCTACCTGGAGCAGCACCTCGGCGCGAGTACCGATCAGGAGCGACGGGACTTCATGCTCACCGAGGCCCGCGTCCCCGCGGCGCGGATGGGCAGACCTCCCGAAATCGCCTCGCTCATCACCTATCTCTGCTCAGAACATGCCGGCTACCTCACCGGTAGTTGGATCGAAGTCGACGGCGGCCTGCACCGATCGGCGTTCTAACCCCTAGGAGCACACGTGGAAACCCTTGGCGCACCTGAACTCTCCTTCGCCAGTCTGCCGATGGCGGCCGACCGCGGGGTGGGATGGAAGGTCCTGCGTGATGCGGGGCGGGTGGTGTCCGTCGACGGAATCTACTATTTGACCCATCGCGAAGACGTGCTGGCCGCACTGCGCGACCCCGAATTGTTCTCGTCGAAGAAGGCTTTCGACGTTCTCGGCAGCCCGCTGCCCCTGGTGCCCATCTCGTTCGATCCGCCAGAGCACACCCGGTTCCGCAAGATCCTGCAGCCCTTCTTCAGCCCGCACACCTTGAAAGAGATGCTGCCCTCGCTGCAGCAGCAAGCGATCGAGATCATCGAGCAGGTAGCCGCGCAAGGCGAGTGCGAAGTCGTGGCCGACGTTGCGATCCCCTACCCCTCACAGGTGTTCCTGACCTTGTTCGGGCTGCCCCTGGAGGATCGCGACAAGCTCGTCGCGTGGAAAACCTCGGTCATCGCGATCTCGGAAGCGCCGTCACTGGAGGACGCCGACCTGACACCGGCACTCGAATTGGTCGCCTACCTCACCGAGGCGATCAACGCACGGCGGTCCGACCCCGGGCCGGACATCTTGTCGCAGTTGCTCAATGGCGAGGAGCCGCTCGACGACGCTGAAATCATGGGCCTGAGCTTCCTCTTCGTCCTGGCCGGACTGGACACCGTCACCGCGGCGATGAGTTCCGCACTGCTCGAGCTCGCCCGCAACCCGGAGCTAAGGGCCGCGCTGCGCGAAGATCCCGACCAGATCGATGTGTTCGTCGAGGAGATCGTCCGGCTGGAGCCCCCGGCGCCGATGCTGCCCCGCGTGACCACCACCGAGGTCACCATCGGCGACGTCACGCTGCCCGCCGACACCATGGTGCGGTTGTGTGTCGCTGCGATCAATCGTGACGACAGCGACGAGATCTCGACGAACGACGTGGTGATGGACGGAAAGGTGCACCGGCACTGGGGCTTCGGTGGCGGGCCACACCGCTGCCTGGGGTCGCACCTGGCCCGCCTCGAGCTGAGGTTGATCGTGGACGAATGGCTCCGGCGCATTCCCGAGTTTTCGGTGAAAGTCGGTGAGGATCCGCAGATCGTGTTCCCCGCGAGCACCTTTTCACTCGAGCGCGTACCACTGAAGCTCGGCTGATGGCTCCGACACCATGGAACCCCGACACCACGGCCGTTGTCTGTGTGGAATGCCAGAACGGCGTACTGGGCCCCGAGTCCGTCTTGCCCGCCCTGGCTGCCGACAGCTCTGAACTCGTCTCCAGCGTGGCCCGGCTTCTCGAATCCGCCCGCCAGTTCGGCGTGCGAGTGGTGCATTCGACCTACGAGGGGAACCTTGGCGGCCGGCCGACCGGGACGGCGCGCCTGTGGCGCGTACTGGGTCCGGCAACCGCACACTGGGCTCCCGGAACCGCGTCCACCGCAGTACTTCCCGAGCTGCTGGCACCTACTGACCTGGTGTTACCGCGCCATCACGGTCTTTTCCCCACGCTCGACTCCGAATTACTGCCCGTACTCAAGGGATTCGGCGTGAGCACCGTCGTCCTTGCCGGGGTTTCGCTGAACCTGGCGATCACCCATACTGCCGGACACGTCACACAGGCCGGTTTCGATCTCGTCGTCCCACGCGACGCCGTCGGCGGAACCCCCAAGGACTATGCAGAACAAGTGCTGGACAACACTATTGCCGTCCTGGGTCGGTTGACCACGGTCGATCAGCTCATCGGCGAATGGACGCCGGTCACGTCTGACCGTTAACCATTCGCCACAGCATCTCGGCGACCGCCATGAGGACCGCTCGACGTGTCGCCGACGGGATCTCGTTGTGCTGAACCATCAGCCATGAGCGCTCGAGCATCGCCATGACCACGAGCCCGGTCGCCACCGGGTCGATGTCCGGCGGTGTTGGCGCTAGCTTCGCGATGCCCTCACCGAGCGCGGCGGCGGTTCGACGGTGTGAACGGGTCACCGCGGCGCGGAATTGACGATCCGGAGGCATGTCCTCCGTGGAGCGGATGACGAACGCGCCGTTGCGGTCGAGGTAGTCGAAATAGGCGGCAACCCAGGCCTCGATATTGTCTCTGTTGGGCGGGCTGCCCTGCTCGATGAGGCCTTCGACAACCGCGAGCGCCTCGCGGTAGGTATCAGTGCCGAGCTCAATGAAGAGCTCGGTCTTGTCAGAGAAGTAATAGTAGAAGTTCGCCCGGGTGACCGGTGCGAGGTCGGTGATGTCCCTGATGGTGACGCCCGAGAAACCCTTGCCCGCGAACGCGGTTCGCGCGGCGTCGAGAATCGACTCTCGGGTTCGGTCGGACTTCCGCGTCGCCCTGGGCGAGCCGTCAGACACCATGCGTGACTGGTTCGGCCGCGGCCTGCGGTTCGGGATAGAACCCGCTCGCCCACCGACGCAGCGCGCGAAAGCCCGCGCCCTCCGAGGTCGCCAGGCCCGGCGGTTCAAGGTACTTCTGGTGCTCCCAGATCCGGATGTCGTCGGGCAGGGCGAGTTTCGCGGTTGCCAGACGCGATTCGAAATCACCAGGGCCTTCAGATTCTTCCGCACTGATCCAGTAGCCGGCGAAGATGTCGGACCTAGTGTCGTCTACCGGTGTCGCGCAGATCGAGATGACTCGGATTCCGTCGCGGACGTGTTCGCCGTTGTAGCTGAGACCGACGCCTGACCAATAGATCTCGATCGTGTTCATCGTGTCGCCCTCGCGGTCAACGCCGTCGCTCCATCGCCGGCCGAAGCCGACCTTGGCCGACCAGGTCGAGCTATCGGTGCTCTCGCGCAACACCACCGGACTGATCGGGGTGCGATGCACGAACTGGAAGTGGTGGGGATCGACGGCGTTCTCGGCGATCACCTGGGGGTGCACCTTCACCCGCTCATGCCGCGTTCGGCAGTCGGCACCAAACGGGTGGAATTGCCGCGAACGGACGTGATCGCCGAGCACCGCGAAGGCGTCGGGCGCTTGCCACAGTGGTTCCCTGCCGGCGCTGTCATGCCAGATCAGGATTGAGTCGTTGAGTTCGGCGACCGGATAGGAACGCACTCGTCGGGCTTTGTTGGGCCGATCCTGATATGGAATGTGGACGTTGCGGCCAACTCCGTTCCACACCCAGCCGTGAAACGGGCACTGAATGCCGTCCTCGACTACGCAGCCGCCATGGGCCAGGCTCGCACCAAGATGCTGGCAATGCGCGTCCAGCACCTTGACCGCCCCGTCGAGTTGCCGGAAGGCGACCAGATCCCGGTCGAAGTAGTGCAACGGGACAACGTCCGCGACAGCAAGGTCGGCGCTCCAAGCCACCTGGAACCATCCGGTAGGCAGCATGCTCGGCAGGGCTTGCATCATCGGGACGTCCCTTCTACCTACGGCACCTGGCAGCAGCAATATCCGAGGCTAGTCATTTTTGACACTTTTGTCGAAAATAGTGCGCGATCGGAGAACTGCCCGCGATGGCCGTTCTGGACGTACAATCACTTGTCTTACTAGGTTAGTGATGTACCGCCGACGGATGTGAGGGCACATGGACTGGGGCCTGCCTTGGCCGGGGCCTGCGCTGGCGACGCAGGCCGAGGCTGCCGGGGCGCAGGCGTTCTGCGCCGGTGAGTTCGCCGACCTCAACGCCTATATAACAGCGACGGAGATGGCCCTCGGTACGTCGCGGGCGACAATCGGCCCCGGGATCGCGTATGCGTTCGCCCGGTCCCCGTTCGTGCACGCCGCGGCGGTCCGACATCTGTCCACACTCGCGCCGGGCAGGGTTTTTCTGGGCCTTGGGTCGGGGACCTCGCGGATGAACAAGAACTGGTTCGGTGTCGACGCCACCCACCCCGCCCCCCGGATGGCCGAATTGATCGAGGCGATCAGGGCGTTCCTGAACGCCGAGAACGGCGAACGCGTTCAATACGAGGGCCGGTTCTACACGATCGACGCCGATATCCGGGCGCCCGTACTCGGCCGGTTGGACGTACCCATCCTGATCGGAGCGTTCAACAAGATCATGGTGCGGACGGTGGGTCGGACTGCCGATGGGGTGCTAGGACACGGCATCTTCACCGATCGGTGGTGGACCGAACTCGTCGAGCCCGAGCTGGCCCGCGGCGCCGAATCACGCGGACGCGACCCCGCCGAGCTAAAACGCTGGGGTTGGCTGATCACCGCGATCGACAACGACGACCCGGCTCGGGCGATCCGAGACGCACGGCTTCAGATCGCCTTTTATTTCACCGTGAAGACCTACGACTCACTTGTCGAACTGCACGGCTGGACAGACGAGGTCGCCCAAATCCGTTCGGCGTTCCGCAGCGGCCAGCCGGAAACGATCGCCGACCACGTCACAGACGATATGCTCTGGTCGATCGCGGTCTGTGGCGACGACGCACAGGCGCGCGACATGCTTGCCACTCGCAAACGACTGCCCGACGTGGCGTTTGCGTCACCGCCGAGCTTCCTGGTCGGACGCCGACGACGCGCCGGCTACGGCGCCGCCGCGACGCGGGTCCTATCGCAGCTGCACTGAAGCAACGCCGCGGGTAACCCAGATCGATGCCTTACATGGTGTACTGAGTAGTATATGTCGAGTTTCAGGAGGTCGCGATGCCCAAACGGGAACCCCTTGCGCCGATGACCGTGTCAGAGAACAACGGCGCGGTGCGGTCACCCAAAACGGCCGAAATCGTGGCGGACACGTTACGGCGGATGATCGTCGAGGGACAGCTTAAAGATGGCGACTTCCTGCCCTACGAAGCCGAACTCATGGATCACTTCCAGGTCAGCCGGCCATCGCTGCGAGAAGCGGTGCGAGTCTTGGAGTCCGACCGACTCGTGGAGGTGCGACGCGGCTCACGCACCGGCGCCCGGGTCCGAGTCCCGGGCCCCGAGATCGTCGCGCGACCGGCTGGGTTCCTGCTCGCACTGGCGGGAACTACGCTCGCCGACGTGACGACCGCACGGATGGGGATCGAGCCGTATGCAGCCAGGCTACTCGCGGAAGATGGCACCGTGGCGGCGCACCAAGAGTTACGCGACCTCATCGATGAGATCCCCGCCGCATGGGAGACCGGCAAGTTGGCCGCGGCGTCGACGGGACTGCACCGCAGGCTGGTAGAGCTGTCGGGCAACGCGACGCTGACCGTGATCGTCGGCATGCTGCACGAGATCTTCGAAAAGCATATGACCGCAGCATTTCTCAGCGTCCAGAACGTCGTGCCCAAGGCGCAGTACGCCAAGCTGATCCGGTCTTACGCGCGGCTCGCCGATTTAGTATCTGCCCGCGAGGGCGCTGAGGCCGAGGCGCATTGGCGGCGACACATGGAGAACGCCAACGCGGCTCTGCTCAAGGGCTACGAGAAGACGAAGGTCCGAGACATCATGCATTGAGTGGGCTCGGCGCCCACCCCACTTGAAGGAAGTCTAATGCGCAAGCCGCTCAACGGAGTTCGCGTGCTGGAAGTCGCCCAATTCACCTTCGTTCCCTCGGCAGGCGCGGTGCTCGCCGATTGGGGCGCCGACGTCGTGAAGATCGAACATCCTGTCACCGGCGATGCCCAGCGTGGGCTGGTCAAGGTGTTGGGTGCCGCGGCGACGGTACCGGGATCGTCGTTCGCCCCGATCATGGAGGCGCCTAACCGCGGAAAGCGCAGTGTCGGGCTGGCACTCGATAATTCCGAGGCGCGTCCCCTGCTCGACGAACTGATCAGGCGAAGCGACGTGTTCCTCACGAACTACCTGCCGTCGTCGCGGACGAAGCTGTCCATCGACGTCGACGACGTCCGCCGGGTCAACCCCGACATCATCTACGTCATCGGCAATGGCTTCGGCTCCGACGGGCCTGACCGCGATGCCGGGGCCTACGACGCGACGGCGTTCTGGGCCCGCGGTGGCAGCGCGGACGGCCTCACATCGCGCGATGCCGAACACACTCCGTTCATGCCCGCCGGGGCTTACGGCGACAACATCGGTGGGATCACTATTGCCGGAGGTGTGGCGGCAGCGCTCTACGGCAGACAGGCCACCGGGGAACCGTCGGTACTCGACGTCTCGCTACTTTCCGTCGGCGCCTGGGCAACCCAGTTCAGCGTGAACATGGCCATGCTGATGGGCGGCCCACTACCCAAGGTAGAGCGCCGAACTCAGGCTCCGGGCAACCCGCTGACCGGCGCCTACCGCACTTCGGACGCAAGGTTCATCCAGTTGTCGATGTTGCAGCCGACGCGCTACTGGCCGGAGTTCTGTCGGTTGATGGGTCTGCTTGATGTCGCCGACGATCCTCGGTTCACGACGATCGAGGCGATGGCCGAGCACAGCGACACTGCTCAACATATCGTCGAGGACGCGATCGGCAATTTGACGTTCGCCGAGTGTCAAGACCTGTTACGCAAGGGCAGAGGGCAATGGGCCCCGGTACAGGACGCCTGGGAAATAGCCAATGACGAAGCATTGACCGCCAACGGTCGCATCGCCGAAATCGTTGATGCCGAGGGTCATCCGCAGAAACTCGTGGCGAGTCCGGTGAAGTTCGACGACGATCCGGCAAGCCTGGTGAGAGCGCCACAGTTCGCCGAGCACACCGACGGGGTGCTGCGCGAGCTAGGTATCGACGACGACCGTCTTATCGAACTCAAGATCGCCGGCGCTATCACGTGAGAACAGCTACATACTGGCGAACTGTCGCCGCTTCTGAAGACATCAAACTATATACCGGATAGTATTCCCGCATGTCAGCATCAATACCGTCCGCCAGTACGGGTCTGCGGAAGTAATGGCGTTACAAACCGCAGTCTCGGTTCCGACGAGCTCCACTCGCGGTCAGCAAACTGCGCAAGCTGACGAGCGAGCCAATGCGCTCGCGGCAGAACTGCACAAGGTTTTGTCTGAAGTGTTCCAGGTGTTGGGCCGTCGCGATCCGGGCGGCGTCCTCCCCGGAGATCTCACGCTGGCGCAATTGTCGATTCTGATGGCCCTGCAGGAATGCGGCTCCATGCGGATGACTGCGTTGGCGGCCCACCTACGGGTCCGCACCCCTACGGTTACCGTGGCGATCCGTCGACTGGAGAAATTAGGACTCGTCGACCGCTCCCACGATCCCACCGATTTGCGGGCAGTCGTCGTAGGGATCACCCCGCACGGCCATGCGATGCGGCAAAATGCTCTGGCGACGAGGCATACGCAGTTAGCAGCGATGCTGACGACGCTGAGTCCAGAGGATCGTGCAAGCCTCAATGAGGCATTGCCACCACTGGAGCGCCTCGCGAGCCAGGGCAACACCTAAGGCGGAGTGTCGTGCGAAACGTGTTGCCTGAGCCGCGAATCAGCCTCGCTTCACAAATTTCATCGACGGCGAGCGCCGATCAGTGGAGGTTGAGATAAATGTCCTCGTGCCTATCGACTCAGCCCGGCCCGAAAAGCGCGGTCGGGCAATACCATTCAGGGATAGTCCCGAGGTCACTGGCGGCGTTGTCGGCCGGTTTACTGATCACATTCACAGCCGCCTGCCCTGCTGGCATCGCACATGCGTCGCCGTCGGACGACGACGGGACCGGTCAATGCACCTTTGTCCTCTCGCAGCCGAAAGTCGTTCAAATTTCGGGATTGAGCCTGGTGTCAGCCACTATGCGGCCCGGACCGTGCACAATCCATGCCACCCCCAACTTGTCGGTGGTGTGCTTGTCCGTCGTCGGCAGCGGCACGCAGGGTGAATGTGCATCGAAGAACGGTCAGGACCCGGCGGAGGTGCGTTATCCCTATCAGCCCGGCGCGACCTACGTCTTGAGAGGCCAAGGGTGCGCCAGCACCTTTGTGCCGCCGTATACGCTCTGCCAGGATTTCGGCCCAACGCAAATCACCCTGTGACGCTCTAGATCGGATCGAACGCCGAGATCAGCCACCGGCCACCGGTTTTGTCCAGCGTCACCCGCACGATGGACGACGTCCCGGTGGGCGCGTCATTGCCGACGGCCACAGTCTGGTCGACGAACAGCAGGGCGACCGCGTGATTTGGAGTCGCCGATACCGAAGCGGCAGCAGGCACGACGGCAACCGCCGAGATGTGCTGTTTCTTCGCGCCCGGGATTACCACGTCCTGGATCAGCTGCGTGTAAGAGTCTTTGAAGCTGCCGGTCAGGCGGTCGCGGGCGGCTTTTAACTCCTTGTCGACGGTGTCGGGCTGGTACGACAGCAGCGCAATGGTCGAATCTTTGGCGGCCGCAACGGATTCGATGCCGGCGACTTTGGATCCGCGGACCCACGCGTCTTGCCACTTCAGAAACCCTGCACCCGCTGCTATCACCACCGCCAGCAGCGGCAGCACCCCAAACGCCAACAGCCGCGACCACTTGATCCGGCGCCAACGTGCAGGAGGCGTAACGTCTTCGGCGTCCTTGGTGTGAGCGTCGTCGGAGGATGCGTCCTCCGATTCCGCAACGCGTTCAGCGTCTTCGGTCTCGTCGATATCGGTCGCCAACTGCTCGGTTGTCTCCGCGGAGACCGCTTCCGCGTCCTGGCCGGTCACGGTTTCGGTTTCAACCCGCACGGGGGTGTCACCCTCTCTGATTGGTTGGCTGGCTACACGACGGTTGCCGAGTCTCCGCTTCCTCACTGTACGAACGCGACGTTGGAGACCTTTGCCTCGTCGCCGACCTTTTTCACCGCGACTCGCATTCGCCAGTGCCGTGGCTCCGCTTCGGGCTCACCGGCATTCGTGGTGACCACGGATACGGCCACCATCACTTGGGCCTCGTCGCCCGACTGCGACTCGAGGCCCGCTTCGGTGACTGTCCCCACCGACTTCGACTGCGCCTTTTTGAGCACTTCGATGAAAGGTTTGGAACGCTTGGCGAAGTCGTCGTGAAAGGCGCCTGTCGCCGAGTCCAAAATGCGTTGTATGTCGGAGTCGGCGTGCTGGTAGTCGATCGTGGTGAGGTTCAGCGCGCCCTGGCGCCCCACCCGAATCAACAGCTCATTCTGCTGTTGAGCCTGACGGGCCTGATGCTCCCGATACCCCAGCCAGCCGGCCACCGAGGTTGACGCAACGACCGCGACCACACCCACCACTGTCGCCAGTCGTACCGGCGACATCGTCCTTGCCCGCGCGGCAACGCCTTTGGGATCATTGTCAACACCGGCGTCAACTGCGCCGTCGTAATCCTCGACGTCCTCAGTCTCGGCTTCCGGCGCAGCGAAGTTCGTCTCCTCGGCGGTGACTGCTTCACCCCGGTCCGGCTTGCTCACTTCTTCGGGGGAGGCATCATCATGCTCTGCCACGATTTCTCCTTTGCGGCACCTGGGGTCAGCTCGGCTCGAGAGTAGACATGGCCGTCGGGTCCCTCGTACATGCCGGTGCCTGGATCGTATTGAAAGGCTGCTATCGGTGGTGGTGGCGGACCGGGCGGCAGCGGAGGTGGCGCCTGCCCTGGCGGCTCCTCGCCCGGCCTGTACTGCGGGACACCCTGCCCGGTATATGTCGCGTTCGGATCACCCTTCCAGTTCCACCCGTCGTTCAGTGGAACGTACGCTTGGTCGCTCTCGCACATTTTGACGGTCGGGGCACGCTTGCCCGGCCGAGTCTCGCACGGATAGTTGTGCGCCCCACGCACGTTGAGCATCGAGTCTTGTGGCACCCGGCAGTAGAAGTCACCTTTGGGAGGCTCTGGGTAGTCCTCGTAGCTGGCGTCCCGCTGCTGCTGGGGCGGCAGGAATCCGGTGGTGCATGCCGGCGGCCAGCCGAGGTTCAGGTTGAAGCTCAGGTAGGCACCGAGGTAATCCTGCTTGGTGTTCCGGTTGGCCACGCCGACCGCTTGGATGTCGGCTGCGCCCTGCGGCAGCTCCACCAGCAGGGCTTCCAGGTTGTCCCGGTAGGTGACTCCCACCTGGCCGACACTGACCAGGTTGGCCAGCACAATCGGCAACGTGGGGTTGAGGCGGTCGATGAGCTGCCGGGCCTGGTCGGCTGCTGGGCCGCCCTTCTGCAGTAAGCCCCCCAGAGCGGAGTCGTTGTTCCGTAGCTGCGACGTAATGGTCGCCAGGTGGGCGGCCCAGGCCTGCACCGAGCTCGACGACGCGGTTTGGCTGTCGAGCACCGGCTTCGACTGGTCGATCAAAACAGTGAGCGCGTCCAGGTTCTTGCGGGCGTCGATCGCCAGATCGGTCGTCCCTTTCACCAGCCTGGAAAGTTCTGGGCCGAGCCCGCCGAAGGCGACATACCCTTCGTCGACAACCGTTTTCAGATTGTCCCGCGGAATCGCGGACAGGCCGCGGTTAGTCGCCGCCAGAAGCGAGTTGATGTCCGGTGGGACATACGTGCGGTCCACGGGGATCACGTCACCGTCTTTCAGCGATGGCCCTTTCGCGCTGCGTGGCAGCAACTCGACGTACTGCTCGCCCACCGCCGACACACTGTGCACCTGGGCGTCGAGGTTGGCGGGAACGTGGACGTCCGAGTCCATCTGAAGCTCCGCCTCGGCGCCGGTCTGGGTGAGGCGCACGGCCTGCACCCGACCGATTTCGACTCCGCGGTAGGTGACATTCCCGCCGGGGTATAGGCCGCCGCCTTGGGGCAACTGCACCGTGATCGAGTAACGATCTATTCCGAAAAACACGGTCGGAACCTGCATGTAGGCGAAGAACATGATGGTGCCGGCGATCAAGCTGACCATTGCGAAAACCACCAGTTGGGTTTTGGTGCGCTTCGTCAACACGATGTCACGGCCCCTGGTTGAAGTGGTAGGGGACGACCAATGGATTGCCGGGGTTGTACTGGCTGCCGTTCATGCACGGACTGGGCATCTGGCCGATGGTGCGCCCCCACTGCAGCTCCAGCTCGGTCAGATTGCACTCAAAGCGGGTGCCGGTAAAGAATCCCGAGTCGAGCCGGCTCAGCGTGAGGTCGAGGACCGCGGTCAAGTTCGCGTAGTCGCCACGGTTCCATTTGCTGAGCGTGTCCTTGGGGAACGGGAAGGTTCCGAAGAATCCGAGCGAGCGAGTCAACGCCGGCCCCGCGTCGGCCAGTGATTGAACGACCGGACCCAGGTCCTTGAGCTCCTTGACCAGGTTTGACTTGATCTTGTTGACCGAGTCGGCGGCAAGCGAGCCGAATTGGCTCAGCTCGCCGAGTGCGTCGGCAAGATTGTTCCGCTCGTCTTTGAGCACGTTCAACGCAAGCGGCAGCGTTTTGAGCGCCTTATCGATTACCGGCTTCTGGTCAGCGAGTTGACCGACGAAATTGTTGAGACTCTCGGTCGCGGCGATGATGTCGCCTTTTTGGTCGTCGAGGTAACTGACGAACTTATCGAGTTGTCCGAGAAGGCTTCTCAGATCCTGCTCGCGGCCGGTGAACCCGGTGCTCAGCGCCTTGATGATGTCCTGGATCTGGCCTAAGCCGCCGCCGTTGACCAGCAACGACACCGCGGCCAGCGTCCGTTCGGTGGACGGGTAAGCACCGGCGGATGCCAACGGAATCAAGGATCCTCGTTTGAGCGTGCCCTTCGGTGACGTCCCTACGGGTGGCGCCAGTTCCACGTGCACCGAGCCCAGCAGGCTGGTCTGACCCAGCGTCGCTGTTGCATTGGCGGGGAGGTCGACGCCCCCGTCGATCGACATGGTGACCAGGGCGTGCCAGCCCTGAAGTTCGATGTTGGTCACGGTGCCGACAGTGACGTCGTTGACTCGGACGCGGGAATTCTGTTGGAGGTTCTGAATATCGGGCATCTGCGCTTGGACGGTGTACGAGCCCTCGCCGCCGCCCTTGGTGCCCGGCAACTTGATCGAGTTCGCGCCGTGGAAACCGCATCCGGACAGCGCGGCTGCGAGCAGCAGCGCCACCAGGCCGGTGACAACGCGAATCCGGTGCGTCAAGGGAATCAATGTCCACCTCCGGGCGGCGTCATCATCCCGCGCAGACCATCGGATGGATTGGTCGGCACCGGTTGGGCGCCTGGCGATTCCGCCGCCAGAGGCGAAGCGCCGGGCGGTGCTGAATTTGCCGGAGGCGGCGGGTTGACCGGGGCGGAGGCGGGCGGCGGCGGAGGAACGTAGTCGGGTCGCAACCAGTCCTCGCTGTAGGTGACCTCGTTGGGACGGGCTGAGGCTCCGACGAAAAGATTCTCGCCCAACGGCGGGAAGTTGTACTGGCGGTTCTTGAGGATCGGCGCCAGATACTGCACGCACAGCTTCGCTGACTCCTTGGCGCCCAGACGGGCGGCAGCCTGCACTGCCGAACAGAGGAACTGAACCGGATTGGCAAAGTTGTTGAACGCCAACGCCCCACTGAGCGTTGCTTGGGCGGGCTGGTAGATGTTGAGGAAGTTCTGAAAGGCCGTCGGCGCGACATGCAGTAGTTGTTTGACGTCGTCGAGACTGTCGTTCACTGCCTGTGTTACCGACGCCAATCTGTCCGAGGTGGTACCCAGCGACTCTTCGTTGTCTGCCACAAAGCTTTGGACGTCGCCGACCACGTCGTTGAGGTTGCGAACCGCGTTTCCAACCTCATTAGGGTCGTCGGCCAACAGGTTCGTCACCGAGGCCAGATTTTGGTTGAGGTGTTGCAGCAGATCGCCGCTGTCATGCAACGCGGAGACCAGGATCGACAGGTTTTTCAAGGTGCTGAACAGGTCGTTACTGTGATCGCCCAGCGCCGAAATCGCTTGCGAGAGTTTGATGATGGTCTCGCGGATATCTGGACCCTGGCCGCGCAGGTTGTCGGCCGCGGTGTTGACGAACGCGCCCAAGGTGCTGACTCCGCCCGGTTTGGTGGGCTGGAGAACCTGCGTCAGCTTCTCGAGCTGCTGGCGGAAGTCGTCCCACTCCACGGGGACCGCGGTGCGTTCCTGCGGGATTACCGCGTCGGACCGCAACGCCGGTCCAGCCGTGTAGGCCGGCGTCAACTGAATGGATCGAGGCGTTACCAGTGACGGCGACAGCACCACCGCTTTCGCGTCGGCAGGCACCTTGTATTTGTCGTTG
The DNA here is from genome assembly GCF_036488105.1 of Mycobacterium sp. Lineage (GTDB taxonomy): Bacteria > Actinomycetota > Actinomycetes > Mycobacteriales > Mycobacteriaceae > Mycobacterium. The sequence goes on from NZ_DASXHW010000377.1 coordinate 13,555, forward strand.
TACCAGAAGGTGATCTTGACCCGGTCGGGCTCTGGTTCGATCTTTTGCACCTTGCCGACAGGCACGCCGAGAATGACGACGTCGTCCCCGTTGTAGATGCCGGTGCTGTTGGCGAAGTAGCCGACGACATTGGTGCGGCCGATGCCGCTCTCCGTCCCCACGACCGTGACGATGCCTCCGATCAACAGCAGCACCAGGCCGATGGCTATACCGATTCTCGCGTTCAGGAACTTCATCGTCCACCACCACCGGGGGCTGGGGGCGGCCCGATGGGGCCGGGTCCGCTCAGCACGGGCGATTGAGTCTGCGGCAATTGCCCGGGTGCCGGCTGCTCGACACCCGATGGCGGGGTTAGGGATTGTCCTTGGCCGGGACCTGGCAACGCGGGCGGTCCTGGTGGCGGACCACCGGGTGGCGGCGCAGGCGGTGGCTCCCGGTAGGGGTAACAGCCAGGCCCAGGCAACGCCACGCCGGGCACACCGCACTGATGATCGCTCTGGTTGCCGGTGATGGCATCGGGGAGGGTCATCCGTGGTGGTCCGCCCTGGCCGGTGCGCGGGTACGGAACCGGTAGCGGTGGCGTCCCCGGTTGGCCGACCTGGGGGTCAGTACGCTCCGAGGGCGCCGCCGTATTCGGATCTAGGCCAAGGTCGGAGAAGGCCGCATTGATGAACGGTTGTAGCCACTGCCCAGGTAGCAGGTTGACGACATAGGCCTTGAAGAACGGCCCCGACCCCACCGATTCACCCAGCCCCAAGGCGTACCTGTTGAGACCCACAATTGCTTTTTGCACGCGTTCTTTGCGGTTGTCGACGATCGTCAACACGCCGTTGAGCCTGTCCAGCGTCGGCTTCAACGTGTCGCGGTTCTCGGCGATGAAGCCTTTCAGCTGCTGGGCCAGCGCGGAGAGGTTGTTGGCGATCTGGTCCAGCGCGGCACTTTGACTCTTGAGTTGAACCAAGAGCGAATTGGTGTTGGCGACCAGGTTGACGATCTCGTCGCTGCGTTCAGACAGCACCTTGGTTGCCTTGTCGGCGTTACTCAACAGGTTTCGCAGCTGCGCGTCGCGCTCGTCCAGCGTCTGCGAAAACCGTGCCACCCCTTGGGCTGCGGCCTTCAGGTCGGGCGGGGTATTGGAGAAGGTGTCGGCCAACACGGCAAGCGACTTCGACAGTCGATTGGTGTCCAGCCCGCTGATAGTTGTCGTGAGGTCACCCAGCGCATCGGGCAGTTGATAGGCCGGTGTCGTCCGGTCCAGGGGTATCGGATCGCGCAGTTTCCCGTCCCCGCGCGGGGTCACCTCGAGGATCTTGGTCCCGAGCAGAGACTTCAACTTGATTGCCGCCTCGGTGCGGTCTCCGAGGCGGATGTTGTCTGCGACGTCGAACTTGACGAGCACCCGGGGCCCGTCCAATTCGACGCTGGAAACCTGCCCGACCCGGAAGCCTGAGACTTGGACGATGTTGCCGGACATCAGCCCGCCCGCTTCAGCGAAATATGCCGAGTAGGTGGCGCCCTTCCTGAAGAACGGCAACTTGTCGTAGTTCACCGACAAAAACAGCAGCGCGAGGATCAAGCCGACGCCGATGACGCCGATGCGAATCGGGTTGCGCTCGGAGAAGGGTTTCATCGGGGCGTGCACCGCCCCGTGGGCTGGCCGGCCAGCTTGGCGTACACCGGCTGGCCACCCTTGCCATTGACCTTCACCACGATTTCGCAGAAATAGAAGCTGAAGAAGTCGCCGTACATGCCCTGCCTGTTGAGTATCTGAGTTGCGTCGGGCCAGGTGTTGAGAAAGTTGTCGAAGTAATCGTGATCGGCCAGTACGTTGACGGCCGTTCGATCCACCTCGTGCACCACTTTCTTCAGCGGCGGGCGTGCCTGCGCCAGCAGGCTGGCGATGGAACCGGCAGCCGCGTTCGCGTAGGCCACGCCGTTGCTGATGTCCTGCTTACGGGCGTTCAAACCGTCGACGAGTTCCGAGAGCGAGTCGACCGCCTTCGCGAGCTGGGTGCTTTGGCCGCTGAGCGAACCGAGCACGGAATTCAGGTTCACCACGACTTGACCGATCAGTTGGTCCCGGTCGGCCAGGGTGTTGGTCAGGGCCGCCGCCTGGCTGAGAAACGAGCTGATCGTGGCGCCCTGACCCTGGAAGGCCGCGATCAATTGACCGGTCAGCTTGTTCACCTGGTCTGGATCCAGTGCGCGAAACAGCGGCCGAAAACCGCCAATCAACGCATCCAAGTCCAGCGCGGGCTCGGTCCGGCTCAGCGGGATGGTCGCTCCAGGGTGAAGTCTTTTGACTCCCCCGGCTCCCTCCTCGAGCGCCACATACCGGCCGCCTATGAGGTCGGCGAACCGGATGGCGGCCCTAGTACCCTCGGTGAGCACTACGGAGTCGGCAGCGGTGAACTCGACGAGCACCGTCGAGTCGGGCTGCACTGCAATGCTTTTGACCTTGCCGACCTCGACGCCGGCGATCCGCACGAAGTTGCCGCCCTGCAGCCCCGACACATTCGAGAACTGGGCCGTGAAGGTCTTCTCCGACTGGAAACGCAATTGGGCGAAGACAGCGATCAGCCCGAAAGCGCCGATCACGCAGACGATCGCGTAGACGGCGAGGCGCCACAGCGCGCCTCGCAAATTCTCTCGCATCTCTGCCTCCTCTAGGACTTAACGACGTCACGGCGCTGGGGCATACGGCGGCGGTGGCCTTGGCACGCATTGCCCGGTGACGATTCCGCAGGTTGGTGGCGGTCCGTCGGGCACTGTCGGCACGAACGGTTCGGATCCCGACGGCGGCGGTCCGGGTTCGCGTGGCCTGCCTGGCGGAGGCGCCGGCGGCAGGCCGGGATACAGCGGCGTTCCGTCCGGCGCGTACTCGGGCGCACCGTAGGGTCCCGGGCCTTGGTATCCGGCCGTACCAGGAACCGGACCGGGCGCCGGACCTCCCGGGTGGCGAACGCTGGGCGGTCGCGGTGTTCCGCGGGTAACGGGGAAATAGTCGATATAACCCGGGAAGCCGATACCGGGGTTCGGCCGCACGTCCATCCCGGTACCCCACCCGGAGTTGGTGACCAGGTAGCGCTGCGGAAAGTTCTTCGAAACGTCTGGCAACGATCCACACCCGGGCTGGCCACCGGGACCACCCTTGATGCCGTTGATCGGCAGGTTGTCAGGGAATCGGTAGGTGTCGTCGCCCAGTAGCAATCCGGCGTCCAGGATCACCGAAAAGCCGTTGCGGCCACCGGCAACATCCAAGAAGCCGAAATCGACGACGTTCTTTCCGCCGACCAGCAAGCAAGTGAGTTCGGGGTTGTATTTCATCAGCAAGCGGGTGGTGGGCTCGAGCAGGTTGACGCCGTGGACCAGGTTGTCTTTGTTCGGGCCGAGCAGGTTGACCCCGCTGTGGGACAGTCCGGTGACGTCAAGCAGTAGCGAGTCAAGCTGCTTGGCATTGCTGCTGATCGTGGTGCTTGTCGTGCTCAGGGAGTCGAGCACTGTCACGATGTCACGAGCGGCCACGCCGTAGGTGTCACTGAACCCCTTGAGCGCACGGAAATCGGCCCGGATGGTCTCGCTTCGGGGGTTGATCGCCATCAGGACTTGGTTGAGGTCGGTGGTCGCCTCGCCGATGGCCTCCCCCTTGCCGCGTAACCCGTCGGCTAACGCGGTGAGGATCGCGTTCAGTTTGGCGACATCGACCTTGTTGAGCACGCCGACCAGATTCTGGAACACCGTGTTGACCTCGGTGGTCACGTTGCGTGATGCCACCACTGCCCCAGCCCTCAGCCGCTTGGTGCTCGGGTCGGCGGGTGTGAGCAGGTCGACGTACTTGGCGCCGAATGCCGTGGTGGCGGTGATCTCGGCGCCGACGTTGGCGGGGATGTATTTCAGCTGCTCTGGATAGAGTTCCAGCTGAAGCTTGACCGGCTGGCCGGGCTGAATCGAAGCAACCCGGCCGACTTGGACGCCACGCAGCTTCACCTTCGCGCCGGGTTCCATCACCAGGCCCGATCGGTCCGAAGTGAGGGTCACCCGGGCGTAAGGCCTGAAGTCTCGATTGAACGCCCCGAGCGTCAGCACAAACCCGCCGATGATGGCGGCGAGCAGAATCGCCGTCCACAGTCCCGGGTGCAGACCGGCCTCACGCTGCTTTCTTCTCATCGTCGTTATCCCGACAGGTTGAAGTCGCCGGACACCCCGTAGGCGGCCATCGCGACCGCCAACGTCACCGCCACCGCCACGACCAGTGAGGCGCGCACCGCACGACCGACCGCCTCACCGACCCCGGCCGGCCCGCCGGAGGCGTTGAACCCGTAATAGGTGTGGACCAGCATGATCGATGTGGCGGTCCCGATGACTTGCAGCATCGACCAGATCAGATCGGTCGGCTGCAGGTAGGTGTGGAAGTAGTGGTCGTAGACGCCGGGAGCCTGCCCGTAGGCAAAAATGACCAGGGTTCGGGTGGCCATGTAGCCGGCCAGCGAAGCCATGCACCACAGCGGAACCGTGACGACCACGCCGGCGACTACCCGGGTGGAGACCAGATAGGTGATTGTCCGGATGCCCATTACCTCGAGCGCGTCGATCTCCTCGTTGATCCGCATGGCGCCCAACTGCGCCGTGGCACCGGCACCGATGGTGGCCGCCAGGCCGATACAGGCGACCAGCGGCGCCGCGAGACGCGTATTGATGTAAGCCGACGCGAAACCGCTTAAGGCCTGCACCCCGACGTCGGACAACGATCGGAACAGCTGGATGGCGACGAGCCCACCGACAGACATCGTCAAGGTGGTGACGATTACCACGGTGCCGCCGATGACGGCCAGTGCACCAACACCCAGACTCATGTTGGCGATCAGGCGCAGCGTCTCCACCTTGTAGCGGACGACGGCTTCCCACGTGAATCCCAGCGCCCTGACGTAGAACGCGGTCTGACTTCCCAGCCGGTTCCAGCCGTCGACAAGGCCGCGCGCAGTGTTCGTCAGCCGCGGCAGCCGCCGCCCGGAGGGGGCGGTGGTCATATCGTCGCCTTCGTCGTGACTGCCGTGAATACCACGTTGATCACGAACAACGCCATGAACGTGTAGACCACCGTTTCGTTGACCGCGTTGCCGACACCTTGCGGGCCCCCACCCACGGTGACGCCCTTGTAGCAGGCGATGAAGCCGGCGATCACGCCGAACAGTGTCGCCTTGACGAAGGCTATGAGGACCTCGGTGACTCCGACCAGCAGCGTCAAGCTGGCCGCGTAGGAACCGGGATTGACGTGTTGGAAGCCGACCGAGAAGAAGTAGCTGGTAACCAGACCCACGATCGTGTTGATGGCGTTGAGCAACAACCCGTTGACCATGAGCGCAAGCACCCTCGGCACCAGCAGGCGCTGGATCGGGTCGATGCCCATCACTCGCATCGCGTCGATTTCTTCGCGGATGGTGCGCGACCCCAGTTCGGCGCACATTGCGGTGGCGCCGCAACCCGCGACGACTAACACCGTCGATATCGGGCCGATGTACACGACACACGCCAGCGCGGCGCCGGTACCGGACAGGTCAGCGGCGCCGATCTCGACCAGCAGAATGTTGATGATGAAGACGGCGAACGCGTTGAACGGGATCGAAACCATGAACGTCGGGAAGATCGTCACCCGAGCCACAAACCAGCTCTGATGGATGAACTCACGCCAGGCCCAGGGCGGACGGAACATCTGCACCAAGATGTCCAACGACAGTGCGAAGAAGCTGCCGACCTCGCGCAGTGGCTTGGTGTAGGTCTCCGGCTTTAGCTCGTCGTCCTCCTTCGGCGAACTGGTGTCCGGCGGAGCAGGTCGTGCTTCCGTCGCAACCACTAGCGCACCCGTTGGTATCTAGCCTCGGCCGACATTAGAGCGGTGAATCCTCCCCGTTGCGGTTAATTATGGGCGCCGCCGCCAGTGCAGTGTGGCCTACGGCACAGCGGGACGGTACCACGACTTTCATCGAGAGCAACCACATATCTCTTTATTGTTGACAATCCGGATCAGTAGACGTCTGTTGAACTGTGTCTGATTTGCTGTGCGGTTCCGACAAGTTTAATCCAAATGTCGCAATCATTGGCACCAGACCGGCATCCATGGTCCAAGCGGGGCAACGCCGACTGGACCGCACCGCACGTCAACTACCTTGAAGTTCAGCCTCGCAGCGCTTGCACTGCCGGCCTCGAACCGTTCGGGGCGCCGCTGGATTGGAGCGTCGATTCCGGTTGGATCAAGCCGAGATCGTAGGTCTGAACCGTTCGCTGGGATCTAATTAATTTGATGCGTTCCGAATGCGATAATTGCGAAAAGTCGATGTATCTGACTTTGCACTAGCATTTTCTACCGCCCATGTATAGGGAGAGTCTTTTCAACCACTCGAAGAATACAGTTGTTCGTATTTTGGAGCTCTATATAGCCGCACTTGGTCACCCGTCGAACTGACAACGAGAAATAGCAAGATCGAGAATTTTCCGGCGGCGAGACGCGCTCTGCATCACATACTCCAGGACCGCCGCATCCACAACGGCGTAGTACGCCGCGAGAAAGGCACGACGCCCTTCGTCGTGCACGAGTACAGGAGCCGTCCGATCGCGGCGACGCCGACAAACGGCATGACCAGCGCTTTTCGCCACAATGACGGATGCGCTCTCCGCATTCGTGGGCACGATTGCTGGTTCGTACCGCCCGATAACTGCGCGTGTACTGCCCTCAACGGCCTCAGCATCCGGCGCGACGCGGCCAGCCAATTACACCCCGCCAACCGCTAGCCGGTCCCCGTCTCAAACTTAGGGCGACCGCGGTTGGAGGCAGAACACGTGAATGACGCGCGTCCGCAGATCGACTCACAATAGCGAAACATTTATCTATATATCGAATTAGGTCATTAGCGTGTTTAAGCACGTTGCTGACGAGTCCGGTGACGCCAGGTGGGTGCTCGTCGGCAGCGGGTCGCACCCTACTGCGCAGCCATTGCCGACAAGATGGAGATGCGACGCCAGCGGCGTGAACGCAGCCCCAACTCATTCCGGGTCGGCGCGCCAGAGCTTGAAGCAAAGAGCCGACCGCACCTTGATCGCCGTAATACCAGGAAAGTCATAGTGTGCTCTTGTGGACGCTCGGTCGGAGGAACACCGCCTCCGGTCGTGGGGCGCTGGCTGGCCCTCCGACGAGGTCGAGGCGGCGCGTGAAAGGTTGTTGGCGGCAGCAGATGCCTGCTACGCGGAGAAGGGACTGTCGTCCGGATCAACTTCAGCCTCATTGCCGAACCGGCCAGCCCCGAAGACGGCGGTGACGAGGGCCTGCTGCGCAACCTGCTGATGGCCTCGTTGAATCCGTACAGTGCAGACCGAACGTCGGGAAGACACTGCTGTTGATTGAGCGATTCGACACCGACGGGCAAGGCGGCAGCTACATTTTCTCTAGCGGATGCTTTGGCAGCCCTGGCCGGAGGTGAGCTCATGCGAAGACGGTTCTTCAGCGCGACAGCCGCTCTGGTTGCCGCGGGAGCTGCGGCATGCTCATCGCCAACCGTTTCAGCACCGCCGGGCGAAATTCCCGGAGGAACCGCCAGGGTGACCATCAACAGCAGGGCTCTCCCCACGGTGAATGCGGTGAAGTGTGTCCCGATCAGGTCGCTGACGACGATCACTGCGGGTGACGCAGCCGCAGGTGTCACAGCCCTGGTCTCCAA
>NZ_DASXHW010000355.1:0-10473 GCF_036488105.1 Mycobacterium sp.
GTGTTAGCGCGGACGAGTTGGCCGGGCGGCCGCGGCTCGTGCTCACGCAGCAGCGAGTCGAGGAAAGTCCGGACTTCACAGAGCAGGGTGATTGCTAACGGCAATCCGAGGCGACTCGCGGGAAAGTGCCACAGAAAACAAACCGCCATCCTCGCGGTGGTAAGGGTGAAACGGTGCGGTAAGAGCGCACCAGCATTCCGGGTGACCGGAGTGGCTCGGCAAACCCCACCCGAAGCAAGGCCAAGAAGACCGCACTACGGTGCGGTCGCGCAGGTGTTTGAGGGTTGCTCGCCCGAGCCTGCGGGTAGGCCGCTCGAGGCACCCGGCGACGGTGTGTCCAGATGGATGGTCGCCGCCGCATTACCTGGTAATGCGGAACAGAATCCGGCTTACAGGCCAACTCGCCCGCCTTAGGTCCTTGGCCTGCATGTTCAGCGATTTCCTCAGCTGCTATTTGGCCATGATCGAATTATCTCCAGTCGTGCGACGCGCAGAGCTTTCCCGCGTTACTCTTTGCCGATGATCGCGGGCGAGAAGGCGCCTGACTTCACTCTGTATGACCACACCGGTCGGCCTCGGAAACTGTCCACGCTCCTTTCCGACGGCCCGGTTGTGCTGTTCTTCTTCCCATTAGCGTCCTCACCGATCTGTACCGCCCAGGCGTGTCATTTTCGGAACCTAAGCGACGAATTCGCCAGGGTGGGCGCCCAGCGGGTGGGCATCAGCACCGACACCGTCGACAGGCAGGCCCACTTCGCCCAACAGCGCTCGTTCGATTATCCGCTGCTCTCCGACGCGGACGGCGTGGTGTCCGAGCTGTTCGGGGTGCACCGAGGCAGGCTCGCCAAGCTGCGTCGATCCGTCGGGGGGCGGGAGGACACCCGGCGTGGTCGGCACGCTCGGCGCCGCGGCCTGCTGGCCCGGCTGCTGCCGGTCAGACGGACCACGTTCGTCATCGATACCGACCGCACCATTCTCAAGGTCGTCGCCAGCGAGGTGCGCGCATCGGTGCACGCCGACCAGGCCCTGTGGTTCTTGGAGAACCACCACGTGCCGCAAAGTTTGCCAGATGTCCGGGAGATGGACGCCGACGCGCATCAGCAGTCCGACGGCAAGGGCGAACCGGTCGGCGACTGGTTCGCAGAACCGGAGACCGTGGACGAGCCGAGCTTGGCCCGGCCATACACGCTGGCGGCAGGCGGTGCCGACGCTGGCGTCGAACTGGCACTCGAGGCTCCGGTCGAAGCGCTCAACACCACAGCGAAGCCGCCGCGCTGGCGGAGAAATGACGTACGGGGCCAGATCCTGACGTCGTGCGCGCACAACCCCTCGGTCGCAGAGATCGCCTCTCGTCTGTCCCTGCCGCTCGGTGCGACGCGGTTCCTGGTCGACGACCTGGCGACACAGGGATATTTGCGGGTGCACGCTCCCCTCGGTGACTCAATGACAATCGACGAACGGCGTGAACTGATAACAAGGACCCTGCGTGGCCTACGTGCACTCTCGGCTCAGCCCGACAGCTTGCCCAGGGCCTTGTAGAGCTTGCTGAGCTTCGGCTGGAGTTGGCGGCGGGAATCGCGCGCCAGCTCGGCTTCCCGCTGGTAGAGCAGTCCGTAGGTGAACGTGTCCTCGGCCGCGGTGTGCGCGGCTTGCGCTTGTTGCAGCAGGTGCTCACGGCTGACCACGCTGTCCTGATGATCACCAAGCAGCGACTGCAGTTTCTTCGCCCGCTTGGACACCTTCTTGGCGCCGGTCGCATCCGCGGTGTAGCGAAGTCGCTTGGCGCGCTTACGAATTCGGTGAATCGCATCGTCACTGTCCGCTCCGCCGGCAGCCCGTCGCGCGGCCTTTGCCGCCTTGTGGACCTTCTTGCCGGCGGCGGTGACCGTCGCCGTTGCCGGCTCGCGACCGGCCGACGGCGCCTCGTTGACCAATGCATCCAGCTCGTCGAGCAGTCGGAAGTAGCGCGGTAAGCGCAAGGCGGACAACGCATGCCGGAGCCCGGTCCGGTAGCGCTGTTCGGCACCGTCGACAAGCCGCTCCCGAATAGGACCACGGACCAGCTCGGGCGGCACATCGTCCAAGGTGCTGCGGTAGCGATCGGCTAGGACTTCGGCGTCGCGGGCCACGCCCAACACATTGCCCAGCTCGCGCAGTTCATCGACGATCGGGGCATCGTCGGCCAGCCCGAAAGAATCCGGAGCTGCCTGCAGCAGGCTGCGGATCGTGCGGGCGGTCACCCGCATCTGATGCACCGCGTCGTCGGCCTCGTTCCGCACCGCGCGATCCCACACCAGCAGCTCGTCGATCTGTTCGGCCAGCGCCCGATGCATCTTTTCGGCCGGTACACCCTTCGGCGACGTGCCGAACACCCGCGCCAGCTTGGAGCCGTGGCCGGCCGGACGCGCGCCGGCGTCGAGCAACCGGTCGCACAACTCCTCCATCAGCCCGGAGTTCGCGCCGCGGTCGACGAGTTCGAGCTCCCATTCACGCCACCGCTGCTCGTTGGTGGTCCCGTGGGCGCCTTGCCCCGCCGTGACGTGATCGTCGCAGAATTCGGCGAGCACCGCGTCGTCGACACCGTGCAGCACACGAACCTGCCGGGTGGTGCTGATCCGTGCCACCGGGCCCACCGGACGGTCTCGCACGATGGCCAGCACCACGTCCAGCAGTTCGGTGGGCACCGTGGTGCCGTCGGTGGTATCCAGCGATGCCCGCACTTCGGTGCGGGCATCGGGGCCCGCCGGTAGTTTCAGGTGCCAACCCGCGTCGAGGCCGCCGGTGCGACGGCGCAACGTAATGCGACTGCGCGCCAGATCCAGGGACGGCGTGTCGAAGTACACCGCGTCCAAGGACTGCGTCTCGGCGTGCTCTACCCGGCCGACCTCCGCGATGCCGTCGAACGACGGCGGTTGCGCGGACTCCTCAGCGTCGAACTTGCGCTCCACTTCGAGGTAGCGCGAGGTGCTGGGGCCGTTGGCGGACATGCTCGAGAGCGTGCCACATTCCGGTGGCCGCTAAACCAGGAGCTTAGAAGCTGTGCTCGTCGTCGGGGAACGTTCCTGACGCGACCTCGTCCGCGTACTGCGTTGCCGCGCGGTGCAATTCGCCTCCGACGTCACCGAACCGCTTGACGAACTTGGCCGTCTTGCCGCTCGTGAGACCGGCCATGTCCTGCCAGACCAGCACCTGGGCGTCGCAGTTGCGTCCCGCGCCGATCCCGACGGTCGGGATCGTCAGCTTGCCGGTGATCTGGGTGGCCAACTCGGCCGGCACCATTTCCATCACCACGGCGAACGCGCCGGCCTCGGCAACCGCGATCGCGTCGTGGATGGTCTGCTCGGCGGCGTCCCCGCGGCCCTGCACCCGGAAACCGCCGAGGGTGTTGACGCTCTGCGGGGTGAAGCCGATGTGTGCCATCACCGGGATGCCGGCGGCGTTCAAGGCCGCGATCTGCGGGGCGACCCGCTCGCCACCCTCCAGCTTGACGGCATGCGCGCCGGCTTCCTTCATGAACCGGATCGCGGCGTCGAGCGCCGCGGCCGGCCCCGCCTCGTAGCTGCCGAACGGCAAGTCTGCGACCACCAGAGCGTGCGGCGCACCGCGCACGACGCCGCGCACCAGCGGGATCAACTCGTCGACCGAGACCGGCACCGTGGTGTCGTAGCCGTAGACGACGTTGGCGGCCGAATCACCGACCAGCAGCACCGGGATACCGGCGTCGTCGAAGACCCGGGCGGTGGAGTAGTCGTAAGCCGTGAGCATCGCCCACTTGTGGCCTTCGGCCTTCATTTTCTGCAGGTGATGGATGCGGGTCTTGGTCCGCGGCGCGGCTTGCGCAGAAGAAGGGTGGGCACCGTAAACAGTCTGTTCAGACATCATTGTCCCTAGCTTTGGTCGGGTCGATCCTCGTGGCCCAATCGGGTCCCCGGGTTCGTCTGACCTGACTAGTCTGCCATCTGCGGCCGTTCATGTGGATAGCGAGCCCAGTGGACTTCCTCACACCGTCACCATCGTGACGATTCCGGCGCCCCCCTCCGGCAGCGGACATACCATCGGCCCATGCAGCGACTCAGCGGACTCGACGCCAGCTTCCTCTACCTGGAAACGCCGGCACAGCCGTTGCATGTCTGCTCGATTCTGGAGCTCGACACCTCGACGATGCCGGGCGGCTACACGTTTGACCGGCTCCGCGACGAGTTGGCGCTGCGAAGCAAGGCGATGCCGCAGTTCCGCGAGAAGCTGGCCGACACCCCGTTCAACCTGGATCATCCGGTGTGGGTGGACGACAACGACTTTGACGTGAATCGCCACCTGCACCGGATCGGTCTGCCGCCGCCGGGAGGACGCACCGAGCTGGCCGAGATCTGCGGCCATATCGCGAGTTTGCCGCTGGACCGGACCCGGCCGTTGTGGGAGATGTGGGTCATCGAAGGCGTCGCTGGCACCGATGCGCAACAGGGCGGTCGCCTGGCCGTGATGACGAAGGTGCACCACGCCGGTGTGGATGGCGTGACGGGGGCCAATCTGATGTCTCAGCTGTGCAGCACCGAGGCGGACGCCCCCGCGCCAGATCCGGTCGACGGCGTCGGCGGCGGCAACGACTTCGAGATCGCGCTGACCGGTGCGGTCAAATTCGCGGCCAGGCCGCTGCGCTTGGCCAATGCGCTGACCGACACCGCATCGTCAGTGGTCAAGACGGTGATGCGGGCACGCAGCGGCCAGACGATGGCGCCACCGTTCGCGGCCCCGCGAACCGCCTTCAACGCGAGCATCACCTCGCACCGCAACATCTCCTACGCGCAGTTGGACCTCGAAGACATCAAGAAGGTCAAGGATTACTTCGACGTCAAGGTCAACGACGTGGTGATGGCTCTGGTGTCCGGCGTGCTGCGCCAATTCCTGCTCGACCGTGGCGAACTGCCGGACTCGTCGCTGGTGGCGATGGTGCCGGTGTCCGTGCACGGAAAGTCGGATCGGCCTGGCCGCAACCAGGTTTCGGGCATGTTCTCCAGCTTGCAGACTCACATCGCCGACCCGGTAGAGCGGATCAAGGCCATCGCTGACGCGAATTCGGTTGCCAAACAACATAGTTTGGCGATCAAAGCCACGCTTTTGCAGGACTGGTCTCAGTTTGCCGCGCCCGCGGTGTTTGGCGTGGCGATGCGCGCGTACGCCCGAACCAGTCTCACCAAGAGCATGCCGGTGCACAACCTGGTGATATCCAATGTGCCGGGTCCGCAGGTGCCGCTGTACTTCATGGGCAGTGAGGTCAAGGCTATGTATCCGCTGGGGCCGATCTTCCACGGCTCGGGCCTGAATATCACCGTGATGTCGCTGACCGGCAAACTCGACATCGGGATCATCGGCTGCCCGGAGCTGTTGCCCGACCTGTGGGAGCTGGCTGACGACTTCACGGTCGCAATGGAAGAACTGCTGCTCGCGACACGGTAGCCGCCCCAGCAGCCGAGGCCCCGCGCTGACGCATGGCAGCATGTTGGGCATGGGGAGCCCTCGCCGCGGCAAGATCGCGCGCTCGATGCTGATCTGGACCGTGATGGCGGTTACCGCCTTTACCGTGGCCAGCTGTACTCAGGTCGTCAAGGGTCGTGCGGTACTTGCCGGCCCGAAGGTCGGCCAGCCGATCGAGTGGGGGCCGTGCCACGTGACCGGCGGCGGGGCGGTGAAGCTCCCGGGAGGTGCGCAATGCGGCAAGCTCGCCGTACCCGTCGACTACAAACACCGCGGCGGTGACGCCACCACGCTGGGCCTGATCCGCTTCCCGGCGACCGGAGACAAGGTCGGCTCGCTGGTCATCAACCCCGGCGGGCCGGGGGAGTCCGGCATTGAGGCTGCACTGGGCATCGTGCAGTCGTTGCCGCTGCAGGTCCGGGAACGCTTCGACCTGGTTGGGTTCGACCCGCGCGGCGTGGCGGCCTCGCGACCGGCGATTTGGTGTAACTCCGACGCCGACAACGACAAGCTGCGCACCGAGACGCAAGCCGACTACAGCCCGGCAGGCGTCGCGCAGATCGAGGACGAGACCAAGGCCTACGTCGGTCGCTGTGTTGCCAAGATGGGCAAGAAATTCCTGGCAAACGTCGGAACCGACAATGTCGCCCGCGACCTGGACACCATCCGGGAAGCGTTGGGCGACAGCAAGCTGACGTTCCTGGGCTACTCCTACGGCACCCGGATCGGCGCGGCGTACGCGGAGGCGTTTCCGAAGAACATCCGGGCGATGATCCTGGACGGCGCCATCGACCCCAATGCGGATCCGGTCGAGTCAGACCTGAGGCAGGCCAAGGGTTTTCAGGATGCCTTCGACAACTATGCGAAGGACTGCGCCAAGTCGCCTACCTGTCCGCTGGGCACCGACCCGGCCAAAGCCGTTGACGTGTACCACCACCTGGTCTATCCGCTCGTCGACAAGAAGCACCCGATGATCGGCAGGACGGCACGCACCAAAGACCGCCGCGGCCTGAGCTACAGCGACGCCATCATCGGCACAATCATGGCGCTGTATTCACCGACGTTCTGGCACCATCTGACAACAGGATTGACCGAACTATCGCACCACCAAGGCGATGTATTACTCGAGTTGGCCGACCTCTACATGCGCCGCGACAAGCAGGGGCACTACAGCAACTCCACCGACGCCCGGGTCGCGGTCAACTGTGTGGACCAGCCGCCGGTGAAGGATCGGGCGAAGGTCATCGATGAGGACCGCCGCTCGCGTGAGGTCGCGCCGTTCATGAACTACGGGAAGTTCACCGGCGACGCCCCGCTGGGCACATGCGCGTTCTGGCCGGTGCCGCCCACCAGCAAGCCGCACACCATCTCGGCTCAGGGGCTGGCGCCGACAGTGGTGGTGTCCACCACCCACGACCCCGCGACGCCGTACCAAGCGGGTGTCGACCTGGCCAATGAGCTGCACGGCGGACTGCTCACGTTCGACGGCACGCAGCACACGGTCGTGTTCCAGGGCAATAGCTGCATCGACGACTATGCGGCGGCGTACATCGTTAGCGGTACTGTGCCGTCCAAGGGGGCCAAGTGTTAGCGCCGCCGTGGGTCCGCTTCGCGAGCGAAACGTAGAGACCGCGCGGTAAATAACGAGATCAAGGTGTGACCAATGGGATCACAGCCTGTGGCCGACGCATGCCACGATTGACTGCCATGTGGCGCATGAGACTGTTGAGCTCTGCGCTGCTTCCATTTGGGTTGTCGATGGCGACCGCTGTTGCCTTGACGCCGGTGACGGGCGCGACGCCCGGATACGACGCGGGCCCCACCCCGAGCTCCGGGGCGCCCCAGCCGTCGTCGGCGCCGCCATTGAATTGGGGCAGCTGCGGCCAGGTCCTGAGCAGCCCCCGCGACGTTCCGAGCGCGCAATGCGGGACGGTCGCGGTTCCTGTCGACTACGCAAACCCGGGCGGCGCGCAGGTGCAACTCGCGGTGATCCGCATTCCGGCAACGGGCCCGCGGATCGGAGCGTTGCTGGTCAATCCGGGCGGTCCCGGGGCGTCGGCGGTCGACATGGTCGCCACGATGGGCGCGGATCTGGCGGACTCCGAGGTCAGCAAGCGATTCGACCTGGTCGGGTTCGATCCGCGCGGCGTCGGCCACTCCACGCCGGGGTTGCGCTGCCAAACTGACGCCGAGTTCGACGCCTACCGGCGGGAACCGATGGTCGACTACAGCCCGCAGGGTGTGGCGCACATCGAGCAGGTGTACCGGCAGATAGCTCAGCGCTGTCAGGCCCGGAATGGTTCGGCGTTCCTGGAGAACGTCGGGACCGCCTCGGTCGCACGGGACATGGATTCGGTGCGCCAAGCCCTGGGCGACGACCAGATCAACTACCTCGGCTACAGCTACGGCACCGAGTTGGGGACCGCGTACGTCGAGCGCTTCGGTGACCACGTGCGGTCGATGGTGCTCGACGGCGCTATCGACCCGAGCATCGGGCCGATCGAGGAGCTCATCAACCAGCAGGCCGGGTTCCAGACCGCGTTCAACGACTACGCCGCGGACTGCGCCCGCTCTACCGACTGCCCGCTGGGCACCGACCCGGCCCAATGGGTCGTCCGCTACCACCAGTTGATCGACCCACTGGTTACCAAACCCGCGGCGACCTCGGAGGGGCGCGCGCTCGGCTACGCCGACGCGACCACCGGCACTATCAACGCGCTGTACACCCCGCAGTTCTGGAAATTCCTCACCAGCGGCCTGCTCGGCCTGCGACGCGGCACCGATCCCGGTGACCTGCTGACGCTGGCCGACGAGTACTACGGCCGCGATGACAAGGGGCACTACAACAGTTCGCAGGACGCGTTCAACGCGATCCGTTGCGTCGATGCGCCGGAGCCGACCGATCCGGCGGTGTGGGCCGACACCGATCAGCGGATACGTCAGGTCGCGCCGTTCACGTCCTACGGACAGTTCACCGGCCATGCGCCGCGCGACCTGTGCGCGTTATGGCCGGTGCCCGCGACGTCATCGCCGCATCCGGCCGCGCCGGTAGCCCCCGGGAAAGTCGTCGTCGTGTCCACCACCCACGACCCGGCCACCCCATATCAAGCCGGGGTCGACCTGGCCCACCAACTGGGCGCTGACCTGATCACCTTCGAGGGCACACAGCACACGGTGACGTTCAACGGAAATGACTGCGTAGACGGCGCGGTGGTGCGCTACTTGGTCGACGGCGCTGCGCCGGGAAACTTAAGGTGTTAGGCCGCGCCGGTAACACAGACTTAACGGTGAATGCATAGTGTTCCAGGTATGGATCGACAAAAGGAATTCGTGCTGCGCACGTTGGAGGAGCGGGACATCCGATTCGTCCGACTGTGGTTCACTGACGTGCTCGGCTTCCTCAAGTCGGTCGCGATCGCGCCGGCCGAGCTTGAGGGCGCATTCGAAGAAGGAATCGGCTTCGACGGGTCATCGATCGAGGGCTTCGCCCGGGTTTCAGAGTCCGACACTGTGGCGCATCCCGACCCGTCGACCTTTCAGGTGCTGCCCTGGACGACTCGTAGCGGACACCACCACTCGGCGCGAATGTTCTGCGACATTACGATGCCCGACGGCTCGCCGTCGTGGGCCGACCCGCGCCACGTGTTGCGCCGCCAGCTAGGCAAAGCCAACGACCTGGGCTTCTCCTGCTACGTGCATCCCGAGATCGAGTTCTTCCTCCTGGAGCCCGGCCCCGAAGACGGATCTGTGCCGGTTCCCGCCGACAATGCCGGCTACTTCGACCAGGCCGCCGTGCACAGCGCCTCCAACTTTCGCCGGCACGCGATCGACTCCCTGGAATCGATGGGCATCTCGGTGGAATTCAGCCACCACGAAGGTGCGCCCGGCCAGCAGGAGATCGACCTTCGCTTCGCGGACGCGCTGTCGATGGCCGACAACGTGATGACATTCCGCTACGTCATCAAAGAGGTTGCGCTGAACGAGGGATCGCGGGCGACGTTCATGCCCAAGCCGTTTGGCGAGTACCCGGGCTCGGCGATGCACACCCACATGAGCCTGTTCGAGGGTGAGGTCAACGCCTTCCACAGCCCAGACGATCCGCTGCAGCTCTCCGATGTCGCTAAGTCGTTCATTGCCGGGATCCTCGAGCACGCCAGCGAGATCAGCGCGGTCACCAACCAATGGGTCAACTCTTACAAGCGGCTGGTGCTCGGCGGCGAGGCGCCCACCGCCGCGTCATGGGGCGCTGCCAACCGGTCGGCCCTGGTCCGCATCCCGATGTACAGCCCGAACAAGACTTCGTCGCGACGCATCGAGGTACGCAGCCCCGACTCGGCCTGCAACCCGTACCTGGCGTTCGCCGTGCTACTGGCAGCCGGGCTGCGCGGCGTCGAGAAGGGGTACGTCCTGGGTCCGCAGGCCGAGGACAACGTCTGGGATCTCACCGCCACGGAACGGCGGGCGATGGGTTATCGCGAGCTGCCGTCCAGCCTCGACGAGGCGCTGCGAGCGATGGAGAGTTCTGAGCTCGTCGCAGAAGCGCTGGGGGAGCACGTCTTCGACTTCTTCCTGCGCAACAAGCGCGCAGAGTGGGCGAACTACCGCCGTCACGTCACGCCCTTCGAGCTGAAAACCTATCTTTCGCTGTAGCCGGTGTCGGTGGCCCGCTCAAACGCCGAGTCGATCTGCGCTACCGTCGAGGGCGTGAATCAACCCGTGACCGAACGGCCGAAGGTGCCCAGTGTGGGCCGCCTCGGGTTGGTCGACGACCGGGCAAACGCGAATTTGGCTCAGCTGGGTTGGAATACCGAGGAATGCGTCGACGTGCTCTGGTCGCTGTCGCGCGCACCGGATGCCGACGCCGCCCTGTGTGCGACGGTCCGGCTGGCCGAGACGCTCGGCGACGGCTGGGGAGAGCTCAACGCGGCACTGGCCACTGACCGCGGACTGCGCGGCCGGCTGTTCGGTGTGCTCGGATCGTCGCTGGCGTTGGGAGATCAT
>NZ_DASXHW010000430.1:0-4819 GCF_036488105.1 Mycobacterium sp.
ACCGGCTGAAATTCCCAGCGGCCGCCATTCTACCGAACTGAGCGGGTTGCCGGAGGGGCTTAGACGTAAGTAAGGCCGGATACCCGGATCGATGCTGGGCATTCGTCTCGCAGGGTCAATTCGACCCCATTACCTGGTGTCTGGGGGCTGAGGTACGCGGCTGCGTAGTTGGGCAAGGTACACGTTGGTGGGTGTTTACGCCGCCACTACCGCCTTAGGAGGAGCCCGATATGACGACACAAGCTGGCCTTGAGAAGAAGGAACGCGACTTCCTGGCGTCGTGCGTGGCCGATGCATACACGATGCTGGACATCGTCCCCGGTGTGGACCCCAACGGTCCCGCCCTGGTCTGGCTTGCCGATCAGTTCGTGATCTTGCGCGTGGCGAATGCCCGCCTGCACACGCGATGACGCTGTGATCACAGCGGAGACAGTCAACCGAGTAGTGGGCTTTCGCGGGAACGGGATGCCGGTCATCTCGTTATATGCCGTCGTGCCGTGCGAGCCTCAGGACCGCGGCACAGTCGTTCGCAGCAAGGTAGACAGCCTGCTGCACGAAATCCGGCCGATGGCGCAGGACCACCAACTCGATCACGACGTGATGCTGTCCGTCCGTGCCGATATCGAGCGGTTCACCAAGGCGGTCGAGGAAGACGACCGTTGGTCGCCCGGTTCGGTTGCGCTGTTCTCGTGCAGCGGTCGTGACTTCTTCGAGGAAGTTCAGCTTCCCCGCAGCGTGCATGACAGGATTGTGGTCGATGAAACCCCTTGGGTCCGGCCAATGTTGGCGGTGCTCGACGAGTACCGCCGCTGTTGCGTCGCTGTCGTCGACCGAAAGACCGCTCGGATCTGGGAGCTGTACCAGGACGAGATGTCTGAGATCGGCACACAGCGGGTTGGCGCGGACCCCGGCCGCAATCAAGACAAAGCCGAGGAGCTGACCAAGCGTCACTTCCGCGACGTGGTCACCATGCTCGACAAGCTGCACCGCGACGATGCATTCGAGCTTTTGATCGTCGGCGGCCACCACGCGGAGGTGCCGCGCTTCCTTGATTACCTCACCCCCGAACTGCGGCCGACCCTCGCCGGCACATTCACGGTGGACGACGACGCGCGCACCGCGTTCGGCGATGTCAAGCAGCAGGCCGCCGCGATACTCGATCACTATGAGCGCGACGAGGAGGAGCGAATGGTCGCCGAAACGGTCGAGAAGTCGGCTACGGGCGGATGGGCGGTACTCGGTCTGCCCGAATGCCTGTGGGCCGGGAGCGTCGCCGCGGTGGACGCGCTCCTGGTCCAGGATGGCGCGGTGGCACCGGGCGTGATATGCGACAACGATCGCTGGTTGGCCCTCTCCGGCGATACGTGCCCGCTATGTGGACGCCCGGTGCGCCGTGCCCCGGACATCCTGGACGAGCTGGTCCAAGGGGTGATGAACGAGAGCGGGTCGATCGAACACGTCTCCGCCGACACCGTCCTCAAGCAGCATCTGACAGCCGCGTCGTTGCGATTTCCGCTTCCGCCCAAACCGTGATGATCTTCACCGTCGTGAAGTTCGAGCCAGGCCGGACTGGACGAGGCGCTGGCCGGGACGCCGCTTTCTGCGACGCCGAAGCGGGTGCGGCGCACGCCAACAGGCGCCGCGGAAGATGCCGCGAGCGCTCGCGTCCACGCCGAAGATTCTCAACCAAACGATCGATGCGACCGGCTGGTCGGAGATGGCGGAGTTGACGATCAAATAGCCGGGAACCACGGCGATCTCCTGCCCAGCTGGTAGCCGGGCGTCAGCGGCAGCGAATCGCCACTACAGAACCGGCCGGGCAATCCATGACAATTTCTGACGCGATCGAACAAGTGTGCCAGCAGCTGGAAATATAAACCAGGAGGTCAGACACCCTTCTTGCGGTCGGGCTGACAGGATTTGAACCTGCGACCACTTGACCCCCAGTCAAGTGCGCTACCAAACTGCGCCACAGCCCGGCGCCGCCGATGGATCACCGGCAGCAGGTGGAAAGCCTACCGCAGACCGCGAAGCGGACCCCAACCCCAAACTCGACGTGGCACGATCGCGCGGGTGGCCACCAGATCCACCGACGACCAACACCTCCGCGACCTCGCTAGGCTGCGCCGCGTCCGGGACCGCATCGACCGCGAGTACGCACAGCCCTTGGACGTCGAGGCGCTCGCCCGCGACGCGCACATGTCAGCCGGCCATCTCAGTCGTCAGTTCAAAACCGCCTATGGCGAATCCCCGTACTCCTACCTGATGACTCGCCGCATCGAGCGCGCAATGGCGCTGCTGCGTCGCGGCGACCTCAGCGTCACCGAGGTCTGCTTCGCGGTCGGCTGCTCGTCGCTGGGCACCTTCAGCACGCGCTTCACCGAGCTGGTCGGCGTCTCCCCCAGCACCTATCGGAACCAGACAGCTCACATGGACGCCGGGCTGCCGTCGTGCGTGGAAAAGCAGGTGACCAGACCGGTCAGGAATCGAGAAGCTCCCGCCGCCGCTCTGCACCTAACGTGACTGTCATGGACATCACCATTCACTCGAGCATGCTGCCCCACGACGATCCGGAAGAGTCGCTCGCGTTCTACCGCGACACCCTCGGCTTCGAGGTCCGCCTCGATGTCGGCAAGGGCACGATGCGCTGGATTACGGTCGGCCCGCCGAATCAGCCTGGGACGTCTATTGTTTTGAATCCGCCCGCCGCGAACCCGGGCATCACCGACGACGAACGACGCACCATCGCCGAGATGATGGCCAAGGGCACCTACGCGATGATCGTCCTGGCCACCAAGGACCTCGACGAAGTGTTCGAGCGGCTACAGGCCGCCAACGCCGACATCGTTCAAGAGCCCACCGAGCAGCCCTACGGAATTCGCGACTGTGCCGTGCGCGATCCCGCGGGCACCATGATCCGCATCCAGGAGCTGAGCTAAACCGTTGTCGGCTCACTCAACTTGACCAACATCTTGCCGATGTTGGCCCCGGTGAACAGCCCGTTGAGGGCGTCGACACACGAGTCGACGCCCTCAAAGACGGTCTGGCGGGCCTTGATTCGGCCCTCGTGGCCCCACTGGCGAAGCGAGGCGAACGCTTCGTCGAAGCGCCCCCACTGATCGAGCGCGTTGAATCCCTGCATGGTCGCGGTCTTCGACAGCAGGTTCACGTAATTCGCCGGCCCGGGGTGGTCGCCGGTCAGGTAGCTGGAGATGATGCCGCACAACACAACCCGCGCATTCATGGCCAACCTGCCCAACACCGCGTCGAGAATGGGCCCACCGACGTTGTCGAAGTAGACGTTGACCCGCTTGGGGCAATTCTCTTTCAGCGAGGCAGCGAGGTCGTCGCTCTTGTAGTCGATGCATGCGTCGAAACCGAAGTCCTCGACCACCGCCCGGCACTTCTCCGGCCCACCCGCGATGCCCACTACCCGGGCGCCGGCGATCTTGGCGATCTGGCCCGCCACCGATCCGGTAGCGCCGGCCGCGGCCGAGACCACCACGGTGTCTCCGGGCTGAGGCCGACCAACGTCGGTCATCCCGATATACGCCGTCGCACCGGTCGGGCCGTAGACCGACATGATCGCCAGCTGATCGCTTTCGTCGGGAATCGGCGTGCTGAACACGTCGTCGCGAACGATCACGTACTCCTGGAAGCCGGTCAGCGTGGTGATCACGTCGCCAACCGCGTAGGCGTCACAGCGTGATGACACGACCTCGCCGATTCCGGCCGCGCGGATGACTTCGCCCAACTGCACGGGCGGCAGGTAGCCCTGCTGGTCGTTGAGCCAGGTGCGGACCGCGGCGTCGAGGCCCACGTAGGTGGTGCGGACCAGCGCCTCGCCCTCGGCGGGCTCGGGCGCCGGCGTGGTGACCAGTTCGGTGTCGCCGGGCTGGACGAGTCCGCTCGGACGGCGACGCAGCAGGATCTGACGGTTCGCTATATCGGGCACGATGCAAGAAACTACCGAATGCGAAGGACCTATTCGGTGCGATCTTGGTATGCGAGCATCGGTGAATGAAATCCGAGGACGATCCCGAAGCCCGAATTCGGGAGCTGGAGCAACCGCTGGCCGAGGCGGCACAAGCTTCCGAGGCCAGCGCGAATCCGCCGCCCAGTAAATGGCCGCCACCGCCCGCTTCCGCGTTCCCGCCACCCGCGGGACCCCCGATGCCACCGCCATCATCGCTCCCCTATGGCGGCGGGTTGTTTCCGGGCCCATCGGCCCAATCCTCGCGCAGCAACCGGACGTTGTGGATCATCCTCGGAGTCTTCGTCATTGGCATGATCGCTCTGCCGGCCGGGATCTTCCTCTTTACCGCACACCAGGTTTCGCGCAGCGGCATGACCCCTCTCTTACCCATTCCGAGCATCTCCACGGCAAGCCCCACCGCCTCTGCGACCATGCCGCCAACAACTGCGACCCCGCCGTCAGCATCAGTGTCGACCGCGCCGGCGGGTGAAAACATCACCGTCTCCGGCATCAGCGAAGTCCGGACCATCGCCTGCAACGGGGGCAGCGTCAGCGTCAGCGGAATCACCAACAATGTCGTGATCACCGGCCACTGCGCGAGCGTGAGTGTGTCTGGCATCCAAAACCAGATCACCGTCGACGCAGCCGATACGATCCAAGCCTCGGGCTCCGGCAACCATGTCACTTACCACACTGGATCTCCGACAATCGGAAATTCTGGCTTCGGTAACGCCGTTCAACGGGGCTGACCCGTCAGACGGTGAGCAGCCGGTAGAGCCCGATGAGGCCGACGATGACGATCGCGGCGCGCAGCGCGTTCGGTGACAGCCGACGGCCATAGCG
>NZ_DASXHW010000363.1:0-7647 GCF_036488105.1 Mycobacterium sp.
TGCGTCGTGAAGGCTGCCGACGGGCGAGTGGTGTGGGACAACGACCGGTATTCGTTCCTCACAGGTGACGCACCGCCATCGGTGGATCCCAGTCTGTGGCGGCAATCCAAGCTGACCGCCAAACAAGGCCTGTACGAAGTCGTGCCGGGCATATATCAGGTACGTGGATTGGACCTCTCGAACATCAGCTTCGTCGAGGGCGATAGCGGCCTCATCGTGATCGATCCGTTGGTGTCCACCGAGGTGGCCGCCGCAGCGCTGCAGCTATATCGCATCCACCGGGGTGATCGGCCGGTTGTCGCGGTCATCTACACACACAGCCACGTCGACCATTTCGGTGGCGTGCTGGGCGTCGCTACCCAGGCCGAGGTGGACGCGGGCAAGGTGGCCGTGCTGGCACCCGAGGGGTTCACCGAGCACGTCGTGCAGGAGAACGTCTACGCCGGGCCCGCCATGGCACGCCGCGCCACTTACATGTACGGCACCTCGCTCGAGGCTGGTCCGCGAGGACACGTCGGTTGTGGTCTGGGCCAAGCTCCCTCGCAAGGCGAGATAGCGCTGATCGTGCCGACCGTCGACGTCAAGAGCACCGGTGAAACTCACACCATCGACAGCGTCGAAATCGAATTCCAGCTGGCACCTGGCACCGAAGCGCCCGCCGAAATGCATTTCTATTTCCCGCGATTCCGCGCGTTGTGCATGGCCGAAAACGCCACGCATAACCTGCACAACCTGCTGACCCTGCGCGGCGCGCTGGTTCGCGATCCGCACGCCTGGTCGGGATATCTGACCGAGGCGATCGACACCTTTTCCGACCGCGCCGACGTGGTGTTCGCCTCGCACCACTGGCCGACCTGGGGGCGCGACCGCGTCGTCGAATTCCTTGCGTTGCAACGAGATTTGTACGCCTACCTGCACGACCAGACGTTGCGGATGCTCAACCAGGGTCACACCGGCGCCGAGATCGCAGAGACGCTGCAGATGCCGCCGGCCCTGGACAAGGCGTGGCACACCCACGGCTACTACGGCTCGGTCAGCCACAACGTCAAGGCGGTCTATCAGCGCTACATGGGCTGGTTCGACGGCAACCCGGCCCGGCTGTGGCCACACCCACCCGAAGCGCTGGCCGGTCGATACGTCGACGCGATCGGCGGCATCGACCGAGTGGTCGAGCTTGCTCAGCAGGCGTTCGATTCAGGTGACTTCCGTTGGGCGGCAACACTTCTAGATCACGCCGTATTCGCCGACAGCGAGCACGGCGGTGCCCGCACGCTGCTCGCCGACACCCTGGAGCAGTTGGCTTACGGAGCGGAGAACGCGACGTGGCGGAACTTCTTTCTGTCCGGAGCGACCGAGCTGCGCGACGGCAACTTCGGTACCGCGACGCAAGCCTCCTCGCCGACGTTGTTGTCGCAGCTGACGCCGGAGCAGATCTTCGACGGCCTGGCCATCAGCGTGAACGGACCCCGCGCGTGGGACTTGGACATCGCGATCGACGTGACGCTGGCCGATCGCGACGCCAACTACCGGCTCGCACTGCGCAACGGCGTGCTGGTGCAGCGGAAGGTGCCCGCCGATCCGGCCACCGCCACCGTGACCATCAAGTTGGACAACGCTTTTCGCCTGCTCATGCTCGCGGCGGGCGATTTCAGCTCGCCGGGTGTCGAGGTCTCCGGCGACCAGGCGGCGTTGCAGCAGTTCCTGGGCATCATCGAGCGGCCCGATCCGTCGTTCAACATCATCACGCCGTAGCGGACCGTGGTGTCACATTCGCCACACCAGTCTCCGGCCGGCCGCGCGCCGATGTGCCCGCCTCGCAGCGAAATTCGGCGTCACTGCTCGCTTTTCGCTCGAAGGCGGGCACAACGCCTGGCCCGCTGCGGAGAGACGCGTGGGACGGATTGGACTTGTCACCCCGCGACGTCGATGAGCACTTTCCCGATCGCCTTGCGGTCGGCCACGTGCCTCAGTGCCGCCGCGGTGTCAGCCAGCGCAAACCGGGCGCCGATGTAGGGCCGGATCACGCCCGATGCGAACATCTGCGTCAACTCCCGCATATCGCGTGCGGAGTCGTCCGGCCGGTCGCTCACGAACGTACGAATCTCCATGCCGCGGACCATGATTCCCTTGAGTAGGACCAGGTTCAGCGGAATGGAGGGGATTACGCCGGAGGCGTAGCCGAGGGTGATGAAGGTCCCGCCGCGGGCAAGTCCGCGCAGTGCCGGCTCCGCGTAAGGTCCCCCGACTGGGTCGAGAACCACCCGCGCGGCGTCGCCGGTGAGCTCGCGGATGCGCGTCTTCAGGTCCTCCCGGTCGTAATCGACCGTCGCTTCCGCGCCGCGCTGTCGGCATAGCTCGAGCTTTTCCGGACTCGACGCGGCGGCCAGCACCCGGGCCTTCATGGCCACCGCCAGATCGACGGCCGCCAGGCCCACGCCTCCCGCGGCGCCGAGGACGACCACCCAATCGCCAGGTTCGACAGCGGCGATCGATCGCAGCGCGTGATAGGCCGTGCGGTAGGTGACACCGAACGCCGCAGCGGACGCGAAGTCGACCACGTCCGGTATCTCGGTGACCATCGCCGAGTGCAGGAGCGTTTGTTCGGCGAACGCCCCGACGAACGTGGTGGCCGAAACGCGTTGGCCCGGGCGGTAAGACACACCCTCACCGACCGCGATGACCTCGCCGGCGAGTTCGCTGCCCGGCGTGAACGGCACCGGAGCCTTGACCTGGTATTTGCCGTGGATCATCAGCACGTCCGGGTAATTGACCGCCGCCGCGTGCACCCGCACCACCAGCTGGCCCGGTCCCGGCACCGGATCGGCGACCTCGTCGACGACGAGGTCTTCCGGCGGTCCGTAGGCGTGGCAGACGACGGCGCGCATCAGCGCACTCCCAGTCCGCGCAAACAGAACTTCACCAAATGGTCGACGTCGGCCGGGGAGGGGCGCTCCGCGGAATCCAGGTAGCGGCGCATGGCCGACACCGTACAAAGGAAGACAGTGTCGGCGTCGCGGTGAGCGTCCTTGCTGCCCAACGCCGAAATCGGCTCGACCAGCAGATCGCGCATCGGACGCATGATCGCGTCGTCTGCGGCGCGCCAGTCGGTGGTGGCCGAAACCTGGCCGGCGGCAGCGCGACTCATGCTGATCAGGTGCGGGTCGGCCACCTGCGCGAGGGCGCCCTCGATCCAGCGCCGCACCTGACCGGCCGGTGTGCGTTCCTTGGTCATCTGGTGCTGCAGGTAGGACACGACGATGGCGACGCCACGTTCCATCACCGCGAGGATTACGTCGTCTTTGCCGGCGAAGTAGCGGTAGAACGCCTTGTTCGACGAACCGGCCTCGGTGACGATGTCGCTGACCCGCGGCGGCTCGGGCGCCACCCGTTCCATCACCCGAACGGCGGCAGCCAGGATACGTTCGACTTCCTCGGTCGCCTCCCGCTGACGGCCGTCGAGCGCCCGCTCGACGGCCGCGGCGACCCGGCTACCGCTCGCCGGGCTAATGGGCAATGGGTTCACCGTATTTGGCGCGGACCGCCGCGCGGCGGACGTCGAGCATCTCGCTGGGCCACTCGCCGCTCTCGGCCTCGACGTTCTTGAGCAACATCCGGGCCAGGTTGACCTTATGTGCCTCGGTCGGTCCGTCGGCAAGGCCGAGCGCGATACCGCCCAGCAGAACATTGACCAGCGGCATCTGATCGGTCAGTCCAAGCGCGCCGTGCACCTGAATTGCCCGCAGTGCAATCGATTTCAGCACTTGGGACGCCAAAATCTTGCACGTCGCGATCTCGGCGCGGGCACCGTGCTCGTCGCCGCTGTCGATCAGCCATGCGGCATGCAGCACGGTCAACCGGAAGGGGGCCAGCTCGGTATAGGAGTCGGCGACGAATTCCTGTACCAACTGCTTGTCGGCCAGCAAAGTACCTTGTGTGAAGCGGCTTTTCGCCCGGCGGGCCATCATTTCGACGGTTCGCTGGGCCATTCCGATGGAGCGCATCGCGTGGTGCAGCCGGCCCCCGGCCAGCCGCGTCTGCAGGATCAGGAAGCCCTGGCCGGGCTCGCCGAGCAACGCGGTGGACGGCACCCGCACGTCGTCGTAGTGGACTAGCGAGTGGCCCGGCTCGTGTGGGTCGGCGCCGACCAGGTGATGGTTCGCCTCGATCTTGAGTCCCGGGGCGTCGGCGGGTATCAGGAATGTCGAAGCGCCGTGATGGACCGCCACGTCAGGATTGGTGATCGCGACGACGATGAAGAAGGAGGCGACGGATGCGTTGCTGGAGAAGTACTTTCGACCGGTGATCACCCAGTCCTCGCCGTCGCGGACGGCACGGGTGGTGAAGACGCGCGGGTCGGCTCCGCCTTGCGGCTCGGTCATCGAGAAGCAGGAGAAGATTTCACCGGACAGCAGCCCCGACAGGTAGCGGTCCTTCTGGTCCTGGGTGCCGAAGCGGGCGATGATCTCCGCGTTGCCGGTATCGGGTGCCTGGGTTCCGAACACGATCGGAGCCCACGGGCTGCGGCCCAGGATCTCGTTGATCAGCGTCAGCTTGACCGCGCCGAAACCCTGGCCGCCGAGTTCCGGACCGAGGTGCGGCGCCCACAGACCTTGGTCGCGGACCTGTTGTTTGAGCGGGTCTACGATTCTGCGGCGCTCGTCGTTCAGCGGCAAGAACTCACAGCCGGGGAACAATACCTCGAGCGGCTCGACCTCTTCGCGGACGAACTCGCGGATCCAGTCGAGCTTTTTCGCGAACTCGGGTTCGGTAGAAAAGTCCCATGCCATTTCGATTACTCCTGCTCAGTTGATTGGAGGCGACCCGCTGCACCCGGCTTCGCCGGGCTTGCGATCGTCTCGTCAGGGGATTCCACCGTCAGCCCGCACAATCGAGCCGGTGGTGAAGCTGGATGCTTCCGAGGCCAAAAACAATGCGGCACCGACGATTTCGGTGGGATCACCGGCGCGCTGCAGCGACAGGCCGCTGAACGGGTTGTGCGCTGCCTGGTCCAGATTCCACGACTTGCTGACGTCGGTGAGGAAGGGGCCGGCCATCAAGGTGTTGACCCGGACCGTCGGCCCGAGTGCCCGCGCAAAGCCTTCGGTCATCGCGTTGAGCCCGGCCTTCGACGAGGCGTAGGGGATGATGTCGGGCGTCGGGCGCAGCGAACCCGCGGTGCTGACGTTGATAATCGACCCGCGGCCGGCCGCAACCATCCGCTCGCCGACCAACGCGGACAACCGAAACGGGCCCTTGAGGTTGAGGTTGACCACCGCGTCGAACAGCTTCTCGGTGACGTCGGTCAGCTTGTCGTACACCGGTGACATGCCCGCGTTGTTGATCAAGGTGTCGATCTTTCCGAACCGGTCGTAGCTGGCCTCGACGAGCCCGTCGAGCTCATCCCACCGGCCGACGTGCACTTGGTACGGCATCGCCGTGCGACCGGTCTCGCTTTCGATCTGCTCGGCGACGGCGACGCAGTTGTCCATCTTCCGGCTGGCGATCACCACGTCGGCGCCGCATCGTGCGACGCCGAACGCCATTTCCCGGCCCAGCCCGCGGCTGCCACCGGTGATCAGGATCGTCTGGCCGGTCAGGTCGAAAAGCCGCTCGGCGTAGCTCATTTGAGCGGCTTCAGGCTCGGTAGGGAGCGGGCCATCTGGGCCGCGGTGGCGATCAGTTGGGGGACCATCGCCCCGAAGGCGCCCTGGATCTTGGGGTCGACCTTGCCGCTGCGCACTCCCGCAGCGTAGGTCTTTTCCAGCACGATGCCGAGCTTCCAGTTGGCCAGCACCAGGTAGTAGTCGATGTTGTCGGTGGACAACCCGCTGACCTTCTCGTAGCGCTCGAGCAGCTCGCTGCGGGTCGGCATCCCCGACATGTCGAGGTAAAATCCGTCCTCACGCGGGTTTTCGCCGTCGTAGCCGAGCAGACACCAGGCCAAGTCGAGCAGCGGGTCACCGACGGTGGTCATCTCCCAGTCCACGATCGCGGCGAGCCGGGCCGGCTCACCGTGCGCGAACATGACGTTGGCGAACTGATAGTCGCCGTGCATGATGCCCGGCTGGTAGTGCGCGGGCCGGTTGTTGCGCAGCCAGCCGGCGGCTTCGTCAAGGCCGGGAAGGTCGCGCACCTTGTAGTTGTCCAGAAACGCCAGCCATCGGTCGACCTGCCGCTCGTGGAATCCGTCCGGCCGGCCGAAGCCGTGCAGCCCCTGCGCCTGCCAGTCGACCCGGCCCAACTTGGCCGCGCCCTCGACGAGCTCGAAGGCCAAGCCGCGGCGGGCGGTCAGGTCGTCGTCGAACGGCGACGGCCAGCCGCCGTCCATCGGACTCCAGCCGTCGATCGCCTGCATCACGTAGAAAGGCATGCCGAGCAGATCGCCGGCGTCGTTGGCGGCGATCAGCTCGGCGTGTGGCACATCGGTCCCGCCCAACGCGCGGACCAGTCGGATCTCGCGCAGCAGCCCGTCGATGCGGGCCGCGTCGGCGCGGGCGCCGGGCATGCGCAGCACCATGCGATGGTCGCCGCGATGGATCAGGTACAGCGTGTTCTGCGAGCCGCCAGGCAGCTGCTCGAGGACAGGTTCTTCGCCGTCACCGGGAGCCTCGTTCGCGTCTAGCCAACGTCCTAATACCACCGCGTCCAACATCCGCACACCTCGCTCTCCCATCGGAGAATAGCATTCTCCGGCGAGATGCCAAGGGCTTTCCGATGCATGCGAGGCTGTGCGGATGCAGTTGCTTCTGGTCCGGCACGCGTTGCCGCTCCGCAGCGGCCCGGATCCCGAAGGAAGGGGCCAGGGTGCCGACCCCGACCTTGCTGACGAGGGGCATGCGCAGGCAGCGCGACTGCCCGATGCGCTGGCCCGATTCCCGATCACCCGGCTGGTGAGCAGTCCGCAGCGGCGCGCGTTCCAGACCGCGGAACCGGTCGCTGCCGCGCGCGGGCTGGACGTCGAGATCGACGACCGCTTCGCCGAATACGACCGCGATCTGCCGGTGTACATCCCGATCGAGCAGATCCGCGCGGAGAACCCGCAGGAGTGGGCCCGGATGGCCGAGGGACACCTGCCCAGCACGGTCGACGAGGATGCGTTTCGGGCGCGGGTGCGGGCGGCCGTCGACAACGTCGCCGCCACCGCCGAACACGAAGACACCGTCGCGGTGTTCAGCCACGGCGGCGTGATCAACGTGGTCCTGCACGAGATCCTGGGAACCAAGCGGGTGCTGTCGTTTCCCATCGACTATGTCTCGGTGACTCGGCTGCTGTTCTCCCGGTCCGGTCAGGCCAGCGTGGTGACGGTGAACGGCACCGAACACGTATGGGACCTGCTGCCCCGGAACCGGCGGTGATAGACAAGTCGCGTGACTCTCGACGGGCTCGACCTCTCCGCGCTGGACAAGCATCTGCGATCGGTCGGCGTCGGCCGTGACGGGGAACTGACCGCGGAACTGATTTCCGGCGGCCGCTCCAACCTGACCTTTCTGGTGGCCGACGACGCGTCGAAGTGGGTGTTGCGCCGCCCGCCGCTGCATGGGCTGACGCCGTCGGC
Organism: Mycobacterium sp.; assembly: GCF_036488105.1. Taxonomy (GTDB): domain Bacteria; phylum Actinomycetota; class Actinomycetes; order Mycobacteriales; family Mycobacteriaceae; genus Mycobacterium. The sequence goes on from NZ_DASXHW010000363.1 coordinate 7,556, forward strand.
GCACGACATGGCGCGGGAGTACACGGTGGTCGCCGGTCTGGCCGCTACCCCGGTCCCGGTCGCCCGCGCGGTCACACTGTGCAACGACGCGT
>NZ_DASXHW010000373.1:0-2347 GCF_036488105.1 Mycobacterium sp.
CACCGGGGGCGCGGTCCTCGGCGGGAGCGGGACCGTCGTGGGCTTCTTCTACGCCCGCGCCCGCAACGCGAGGAACGACCTGAAGGCGCAGGTCAAGGCGCAGCAGGAGGCGAAGGCCGACCGGGACGCCACCCACGTCCTCGCCCAGGCCGCCTACGACCTCGCCGACGCGACACGTGTGAAGGCCGACGGGCTGCGGTCGGAGGTGACCGCACAGGAATCGCGGGTAGCGATCCTCGAATCGAAGATGGACGTCTTCTGGAGGAACGTGGCCTTCGACGTGAGCAAAATCCTGCACTCACCGCATGAGGGATGGGAAGAATTGGACGCCCTGCTTGAGAAGTTCCAGGCCCGGGACATCACCGACCTGGAGATGGCCGACCTTGAGACCCAGTTGCGAGACATGGTGGAAGGCAGGTGGGAGCCCGCCGAGGTGACCCGCGCGGACCAGGTGGCGGCGTCGCTGCTGCTGCGCGCGATTGAGCAGACGAGGTGAACGGTGCCTGAGGCCGCCGCCCACGAATTGCAGAAGACAGTCGACGAGATCACCGGGTACTCGCGCCGCACGAGGAAGCTTTTCTGGTGGCTCGCCGCGATTGCCGTGGTGTCGCTGGCCCTGGCCGCCGCGAACGTGCTGTTCACCGTCCACCAGGTCAGCGCCAACGACCAGAAGTTCTGCCAGGTCATCACCGGTTTCACCGCCGTCCCGGTGCCGAAGCCGGCGGACCCGGCGGCCAACCCGTCCCGCGAGCAGAGCTACGAGTGGTACCTGCGGTTCGCCGACCTCGGCCGGTCACTGGGATGCTGAGCCGCCGCCGGGCAGAGGAGGGGTTAGCGGTGCCTGAAGCCGCGGAGCACAAGCTACAGGGGATGGTCGACGAGATCGTCGGGTACCGCCAGCGGACCCGGTGGTGGCGGTGGGGAACCGCCGTCCTCGCGGTAGTGTCGCTGGCCCTCGGCATTACCGTCGGCATCCTGGTGATCGGGTACGGCAACCAGGCCGCCGCGCTGAGCCGGCAGACCGACGCCCTGCACTCCTCGCAGCTTGCCAACTGCACCGTGTCCAACAGGGCGAAAACGGAAGCGGAGGGCCTGTGGCTGACGTTCATCGGCCTGCTCGCCGGGCCGCACCCTTCTGCCGCCGTCAAGACGGCGGAGGCCAGGTTCATCGCCGACGTGCACCGGACGTACGTGCTCGTCGACTGCCCGAGGGCGTACCCGGGCGGCTGAACGGGCCGGTTGTCTCCGCCCTGGCATGGCTGAGGCTGTGCTGGATGTGGCTGCGGATCTCGGGACGGAAGGACGCGCGCTGACTAGCCGGTCTCCTCGCCGCCAGTCGCCCGCGTCGCGAGCTGCTTCTTGAACGCCTGCCCCCAGCGCTCGCTCATGCCGACCCGCTCCGCAAGCTTCGCCCCTGAGATGCCCGGTTCCTCGGCGAGGATGGAGAGCGCCGCGGCCTGAGCGTCGAAGTCGCTCGGGACCGTGGTGTCGCGGTTCTTGCGGCTCTCCCCGGTGCCCGTACTGCGGCCCTTCGCGCCGCCGAGCCTCGCCAGCCTGCGGTTGAGCGACTCGATCTTCTCGGCGCTCTCTGCGGCCTGCCGTGCGGCTTCGCTGCGGGCGGCCTCTGCGGCTTCCGCTGCGGCCTGCGCGGCTTCCATTGCGGCTACCGCGTCGTCCCGCTCGGACACTGCCGCGGCTAGGCGCGCGGCCTCCTGCTCTGCGGTTTCGCGGGCAGCGCGCTCCGCGTCCAGGTTCTCTCCCGCAGCATCCAGTGCCGCAGCGTGCGCCTCCCGCATGCCCGCAATCTCGGCCCGCAGTGCGGTTCGCTCGTCGGCCTCGGCGCGCAGCACTGCGGCCTCCCGCTCCGCGCGCACTGCGGCCTCCTGCTCGGCCTCGGCCTCTTCCCGGTCGACCTGGCGCAGGTGCACCAGGACCGCGATGAGCGCCAGGACGAGCACCGGCAGGGCGGTCACGAAAACCACCAGCGCGGCCGGCGGCTTAGTGCCCGGCTCGACGAGGTGCGCCGCGCCCTGCCCGGTGAGGCTGAGGACGAACACGGCGATGGCGGACCACATCGCGAACTTGCGGGACCGGGGGCCGGGGGCGGCGGCGAGCCACGAGTAAAGCGCGTACCCCCAGTACGCCTCCGTCGTCACGGCAAGGGTCCAGTCGGTGGACAGGCCGCGGGCGCCGCCGATCTTCGGGAAGCCGGACATGCTGCCGATCGCGATCCACGACGCCCACACCTCGATCAGGGCGCAGACGGCGATGATAACCAGGACCCACAGGTGGTCGCGGCGCTTAGGTGGTTTCGCGTGATCTGGCACGGGTGCCATCATTCACTCCT
>NZ_DASXHW010000046.1:0-2898 GCF_036488105.1 Mycobacterium sp.
GAGTGCGCGTCGCCGCCGTCCACCGTCATCACGTGAATCGGGTTGTGCCGGAACTTGAATGATCCCTGTGGACCCGACGATCCGAAGTCCACTCCCAACGGAAAGACTTTCCCGTGCTTGACCAGAGCGGCCGCTTCGGTGATCTTGTCCGCGGTGATGAAGTTCAGCGTCCCGAGTTCATCGGAGTCTCCCCAGCGTCCCCAGTTGGACACCTCGCCGGCGACGCGGCGGAAGTCGGTCAGGCTGGCCACAGTGCTCGCCCTTCTTCGAGTTCACGTGCGGTCGCGGCGCCGAGATTGCCGCCGTCGACCCACAGTATTTGGCCCGAAATATAGCTGGCCGCTTGGCTATTCAGGAACACCAGAACCGCAGCCTGCTCCTCGGGATCGGAGACCCGGCCCAGCGGTTTGGCGATGTCATCGAGGAAGCCCTGACCGTACGCGCCCCGTAGCTGGTCGAGAATCGGCGTCTCGGTGACACCGGGCCCGGTGCAGTTGATCCGAATACCCCGACCGCCGAGTGCTGTGGTCTTGCTCATGGTGTACAGGATGATCGCTTCCTTGGACAACCGGTAGCCCCCGTCGGCCAACGCGTCGGGATGACGGTGACACCACTCGATGCCCTCGGCCATCGTCGCGGTGTTCAGCAGCCCGCCGACAACCTGGTGATGCTCCCGATACTCCTTAGCCGCAAGCGAAGACACGCTCACGATGGACGATCCGGCCGGCATCCTCTCCAACAGCGCCTCGGTGGCGTGCCGCAGGCCGAGGAAGTTGATTGTGAGCACCAGCAACGGATCGCCGATCCCAGACGAGACGCCGGCGATGTTGAACAGCGCATCGACCTGTCCACCAATCGAACTCACGGCGGTATCGATCGATGTCGGGTCGGTCAGGTCGACGGTGTAAAACTCCGCGATGTCGTCGCTCGGCGCCTGTTTGTCCAACCCGACGACATGGGCACCCAGCTCGGTGAGCTGGCGCACGACATGCGCGCCGATGCCCGACGCACACCCGGTGACCACCACACGGCGACCGTCATAGCTCAACAGCTCGTCGATCTGTCCCAACGACTACTTCTTCTGGTCTTTGAGACGCTGGGCTGCCTGCACGCGACCCTCGTTGATCTCCGCCATCGCCTCGGGAATCTCACTCGCGGTGAACTTTCCGCCCCGGCCGGTGGGCAGGCCACCGAACGAGTAGTTCTCGTCGAACTTTGGCGCGGTCGGCCTGGGCCGCCGCGACTCGACCTTCTCGATCACCGGTGCTAACCGCTTGGCCTTCTCGGCCACCGCCTTCGCGTCACGCTCGATGAATTCCGGCAGCACCTCTTTGCCCATCAGCTCAATGGACTCCATGGTGCCTTCGTGGCTGCGCGGGTTGAGCAGCAAGATGATCTCGTCGACGCCGCTCTCCTCGTAACCCCGCAGGAACTCGCGGACGGTGGCCGGCGAGCCGATCGCGCCGCGCCCCGGTCCGTAGGCCAGCGTCGGATCCTTCTCGCATTCTTCGAGATAGCGCTTCCAGACGCCGGTACGTCCCGGTGTGTGAACGCCGGTCATGTAATAGTGCATGATCCCGAACGAGAAGAACCCGCCACCCATCCCGAGTCGCCGCACGGCCTGCTCGTCAGTCTTGGCCACCATCATCGACAGGTCGCCACCGATCGCGAGAATGTTCGGGTTGATCGCGGGGGTGATCGGCACGCCGCTCTCCTCGAGCTCCTTGTAGTAGCCGTTCACCCGTTCGGTCAGCGGACCGGGGCCGGTGTAGGCGAAACTCAATGCGCCGATGCATTTTTGGGCAGCCATCTGGACCGAGGCCGGCCGGGTGCAGGCGACCCACACCGGCGGGTGTGGCTTCTGCAGCGGCTTCGGGACGACGTTGCGGGCCGGCATCTCGATGTGTTCGCCCTTGAATCCGGTGAAGGGCTCTTCGATCATGCAGCGGATCGAGACCTCCAGCGCTTCCTCCCACTGCGCCCGCTTGTCGGCGGGGTCGATGTTGAAGCCGCCGAGTTCTCCGATCGAGGACGATTCGCCGGTGCCGAACTCCACTCGGCCATCCGAGATCAGGTCCAGGGTGGCGATCCGCTCGGCGACCCGGGCGGGGTGGTTGACCGCAGGCGGCAGGTGCATGATGCCGAATCCCAGCCGGATGTTCTTGGTCCGCTGACTGGCCGCGGCCAGGAACATCTCCGGCGCGGTGGAGTGGCAGTACTCCTCCAGGAAGTGGTGTTCGGTCAGCCAGACGGTGGAGAAGCCGGCCTTATCGGCCGCCTCGACCTCGTCGAGACATTCTTTGAGCAGTACGTGCTCGTCGTCGTCCGACCACGGGCGCGGTAGCGCGAATTCGTAGAACAGTGAGATTTTCACCTGGTACCTCCCGGAACAATTGATTGAGTTGAGCTTTCGCTGACAAGGTGTTTGGCCGCGATGTAGCCGAAGGTCATGGCAGGACCGATGGTGGCGCCGGCCCCGGCGTAGCTGCGGCCCATGACCGCTGCCGTGGTGTTGCCCACCGCGTACAGGCCGCGCACGACGGTGTCATCGGCGCGCAGCACTCGTGCATATTCATCGGTGCGCAGACCACCCGAAGTGCCCAGATCGCCGAGAACCATCCGGAACGCGTAGTAGGGCGGCTTGCCCAGCGGATGCAAGTTCGGGTTGGGCAGAGTGGGGTCTCCGTAGTAATTGTCGTAAACGCTGTCACCTCGGTTGAAGTCGTCATCGTGACCGTTGTGCGCCAACTCGTTGAAACGCGTTGCCGTGCGATGCAGTTGCGCACCCGGAACGCCGATCTTGGCCGCGAGCTCATGCCAAGTATTCGCCGCCTTGACCACGCCGGACTGCAGCCAGGCTTTCGGGATTTGGCGCCCGGTGGGCACCGGGGCGAAGGG
>NZ_DASXHW010000537.1:0-9446 GCF_036488105.1 Mycobacterium sp.
CGATCACGTAGGTGGGGGTGCCGAACTGGTCGGCGATGTCGGTCAGGGGCACCTCGCCCACGCAGAGTCGTCCGTCGTCGTCGGAGTGGGCCGTCATTGGCCAGATCGCCGGGTGGAATCGCGGCGAAGCCGCAAGGCCTATGGCAGGCAGGATGTCCGGCAAAGTCGATGTCATGACTTCAGCCTGCGCGCGGATCAAGCGGATGCCACTTCCCTAACGGATCCTTGACGGCGCTTGGCCGGAAATTGACGACGGTCGGCCCCCATACAACGGAAATTGACGACGGTCGGCCCCCATACAATGGGGTGATCATGACCGCACGGGGGCCAGAAATCACAGATACCCCGATCGCGGGGCTTGTCGAGTTGGCGCTGCGCGCGCCCACGCTGCAGCGTCTCATCGACTTCGCTGACGATCGGCCCGGGGAATTGGCCTTGGTCGGCCCGGCCGGCGCACGACTGTTCGTCGCCTGCGCGCTGGCCCGCGGGGGGCCGTTGCTGGTCGTTACGGCGACCGGCCGGGAAGCCGATGACCTTTCGGCCGAGTTGCGCGGTGTCCTCGGCGATGCGGTCGCGATGTTCCCGTCCTGGGAGACGCTGCCCCACGAGCGGCTTTCTCCCGGCGTGGACACCGTCGGCGCCCGGATGATGCTGCTGCGCCGGCTGGCTCACCCACAGGACGGCCGGCTTGGCCCGCCGCTGCGGGTGGTGGTCACCGCGGTCCGTTCGATGCTGCAGCCGATGGCTTCGCGGCTGGGCCAGGCCGAGCCCCTGACGCTGACGGTCGGCGACGAGCTGGCCTTCGAAGATGTCATCACCCGGTTGGTCGAGCTGGCCTACACCCGGGTGGACATGGTCGGCCGGCGCGGCGAATTCGCCGTCCGCGGCGGCATCCTCGATATTTTCGCTCCGACCGCCGAGCACCCGGTGCGGGTGGAATTCTGGGGCGACGAGGTCACCGAGATGCGGATGTTCGCGGTGGCCGACCAGCGGTCGATCTCGGAGATCAGCGTGGACTCCCTGATCGCGGTCGCCTGCCGCGAGCTGTTGCTGACCGACGACGTGCGGGCGCGGGCCGCCGAGCTGGCCGGACATCAACCGCCGCCGGAGCACGGCGCCGCCGGCAGCGTCGGCGAGATGCTGGCCAAGCTCGCCGAGGGCATTCCGGTCGACGGCATGGAGGCACTGTTGCCGGTGTTGCGGCCCGAGGACATGACGCTGCTGACCGATCAGCTGGCCGACGGCACGCCGGTGCTGGTCTGCGACCCGGAGAAGGTACGAACCCGGGCGGCCGACCTGATCAAGACCGGCCGCGAATTCCTCGACGCGTCCTGGTCGGTGGCTGCGGTGGGTGGCGATTCACCGATCGACGTCGAGGAGCTCGGCGGATCGGGATTCCGCGAACTCGAGGAGGTGCAGGGTGCCGCGCGGCAGTCCGGGCACCCGTGGTGGACGCTGAGCCAACTCTCCGACGAGTCGGCGATCGAGCTGGACATCCGCGCCGCGCCGTCAGCCCGTGGCCATCAGCGCGACATCGACGAGATCTTCGCGATGCTGCGCGCGCACGTGGCAACCGGCGGGGCCGCCGCCGTCGTCGCGCCGGGCACTGGAACAGCGCATCGCGTCGTCGAGCAGTTGGCCGAATCCGATACGCCGGCAACGATGTTGGAGTCGGGGGCCGAGCCCAGGCCCGGCGTGGTCGGGGTACTCAAGGGCCCACTGCATGACGGCTTGGTCTTCCCCGGCGCAGACCTGGTGATCGTCACCGAAACCGACCTGACTGGCAACCGGATGACGGCTACCGACGGCAAGCGACTGGCCGCCAAACGCCGCAACACCGTCGACCCGCTGGCCCTGACCGCGGGCGACCTGGTGGTGCACGATCAGCACGGCATCGGCCGGTTCGTCGAGATGACCGAACGTACCGTCGGCGGCGCGCGGCGCGAGTACCTGGTGCTGGAGTACGCGTCGAGCAAGCGGGGCCGAAGCGAAACCGACAAGCTCTATGTGCCAATGGATTCCCTCGATCAGCTGTCCCGCTACGTCGGTGGCCAGGCGCCGGCGCTGAGCCGGCTCGGCGGCAGCGACTGGACCAACACCAAGACCAAAGCCCGTAAGGCGGTCCGGGAGATCGCCGGCGAGCTGGTGGCGCTCTACGCCAAGCGGCAGGCCACCGCGGGGCATGCGTTCGGGCCGGACACCCCGTGGCAGGCCGAGATGGAGGACGCGTTCGGCTTCACCGAGACTGTGGACCAGCTCACCGCGATCACCGAGGTCAAGTCCGACATGGAGAAACCGGTGCCGATGGACCGGGTGATCTGCGGCGACGTCGGGTACGGCAAGACCGAGATCGCGATTCGGGCGGCGTTCAAAGCGGTCCAGGACGGCAAGCAGGTCGCGGTGCTGGTTCCCACCACGCTGTTGGCCGACCAGCATCTGCAGACCTTCGCCGAGCGGATGGCCGGCTTCCCGGTCCGGATCAAGGGCTTGTCCCGGTTCACCGAGCCCGCTGAATCCCGTTCCGTCATCGAGGGTTTGGCCGATGGCACGGTGGACATCGTGATCGGCACCCATCGGTTGCTGCAGACCGGCGTGCACTGGAAAGACCTCGGTCTGGTGGTCGTCGACGAGGAGCAGCGCTTCGGCGTCGAGCACAAGGAGCACATCAAGTCGTTGCGCACCCACGTCGACGTGCTGACGATGAGCGCCACCCCGATCCCGCGCACGCTGGAAATGAGTCTGGCCGGGATCCGCGAGATGTCGACGATCCTCACGCCGCCCGAGGAGCGCTACCCGGTGCTGACCTATGTCGGGCAGCACGACGACAAACAGATCGCCGCTGCGCTGCGCCGTGAGCTACTGCGCGACGGACAGGCGTTCTACGTGCACAACCGGGTCAGCTCCATCGACGCCGCCGCGGCGCGGGTGCGCGAGTTGGTGCCGGAGGCCAAGGTTGCCGTCGCGCACGGTCAGATGCACGAGGATCTGCTGGAGACGACCGTCGAGGGATTCTGGAACCGGGAGTTCGACATCCTGGTGTGCACCACAATCGTCGAGACCGGCCTGGACATCTCCAACGCCAACACGCTGATCGTCGAACGAGCCGACACGTTCGGTCTGTCCCAGCTGCACCAGCTGCGCGGCCGGGTGGGTCGAAGTCGGGAGCGCGGCTACGCCTACTTCCTGTATCCGCAGCACGCGCCGCTCACCGAGACCGCCTACGACCGCTTGGCGACGATCGCCCAGAACAATGAGCTGGGCGCCGGCATGGCGGTGGCGATGAAGGACCTGGAGATCCGCGGCGCCGGCAATGTGCTGGGCGCCGAGCAGTCCGGACACGTCGCCGGGGTGGGCTTCGACCTCTATGTCCGGCTGGTCGGCGAGGCGGTCGAGGCGTACCGCGCTGCGGCCGACGGCCAGACCGTGCTCAGCGCCGAGGAGCCGAAAGATGTGCGCATCGACCTGCCGGTGGATGCGCACCTGCCGCCGGACTACATCCCCAGCGACCGGCTGCGGCTGGAGGGATACCGGCGGCTGGCCGCGGCGAGCCACGACTCCGACATCGACGCCGTCGTCGAGGAGCTGACCGACCGTTACGGGGCGCTGCCCGAAACCGCCGAACGGCTGATCGCCGTCGCTCGGCTCCGGCTACTGTGCCGCGCCGCGGGCGTCACCGAAGTGTCGACGGCGTCGGCGGCCACCCTGCGACTGGCGCCGATGACCCTGCCGGACTCCGTGCAGGTGCGCCTGGCGCGCCGGTACCCGGGTGCGCGTTACCGCGCCACCACCTCGACCGTCCAGGTTCCTATTCCGCGGGCCGGTGGTGTCGGCGCACCACGTATTCGCGATCTCGAATTAGTTCAGATGGTGGCCGATTTGCTGGCGGCGCTGGACGGGAAGCCGGGAGAATCGACCCAGGTAGTCACGGCAAAACAGGAGCGGCAAGCGCGATGAAGTGCGTCCACGACGACCGCCCCGGTGGGGGCCGGCGCCGGTGACTGTCATCCTGGTCGACCCTCGCCGCCCCTCGCTGGTTCCGGTGGAAGCCATCGAGTTGCTCACCGGTGAGGTGCAGTACACCGAGGAGATGCCCGTCGCGGTGCCCTGGACGCTGCCGGCGGCGCGCCCGGCCCACACCGGCGATGACGCTCCGGTGCTGTTGTCGTCCGACGCCGAGCACCCCGCGGTCACCGCGCGGTTGGCCGCCGGTGAGCGCCTGATCTCCGCGCCCGGGCAGCAGCCCGGGGAGCGGCTGGTGGACGCCGTCGCGATGATGGACAAGCTGCGCACCGCCGGGCCGTGGGAAAGCGAGCAGACCCACGACTCGCTGCGCCGGTTTCTGCTGGAGGAGACCTACGAACTTTTCGACGCGGTCCACAGCGGCGATACCGACGCGCTGCGCGATGAGCTCGGCGACGTGTTGCTGCAGGTTCTGTTCCACGCGCGCATCGCCGAGGACGCGCCTGAGCATCCGTTCACCATCGATGACGTCGCCGAAGCGCTGCTGCGAAAGCTCGGCAACCGGGCTCCGGGAGTCCTTGCCGGCGAGACGATTTCGCTGGACGAACAGTTGGCTCAGTGGGAGGAGCGCAAAGCTCTGGAGAAGCCGCGGAACTCGGTGATGGACGACGTGCCCACCGGTCAACCGGGTTTGGCCTTGGCGCACAAAGTGATTCAGCGCAGCACCCGGGCCGGCGTGCCGTTGGACCTGATCCCGGCGAACATCACCTCGATCACCGTGACGGCCGATGTTGACGCCGAAAATGCTTTGCGCACGGCCGTACTGGAGTTCATGGATACCATGCGGGCCGTCGAGAAGGCGGTCGCCGCGGACCGTCGCGTAGCGGATGTACCCGCGGAACTGGACGTCGCCGCGCTCGGCACGATCACCGAGGACGAGTGGCGCGCATGCTGGCCGTCGGCCGACGACGCCGAACCGGAATCCGGGACCGCCATCGAAGAGTCTGCTGTCGACGACGCGGCGGCGTCCTCTGACGACCCCGAAAAGGACTGACGCGGTATTGACGCGCGCGAAAGCGGGCGTCGGCGCGGTGATGTTCGACACGCCCGGCGCGGCGATCCGCGCTCGGTTATCTGCAGCTAGGGCGCCCATCATTGTGGCTGGAAAATCGGTGTCGGCCGGAAACCCGGCGTTCACGGCGTGGTGACCTACTCGATTCACATGGGACCATGGACGCAGAATCGTGGTTTAGGGGTGTGTTGTGTCGCCGGTGCGTTGGCTGCGGGCGCTCGCCGTCGTGGGTGCAACGGCGCTGCTGTTGGCGTCTAGCTGCTCGTGGCAGCTCGGCCCCTTTATCCCTAAGGGCGTCCCGCCGCCGCCTGGTGCCGTGGTGCCACCGGTCGACACGCATGCCAAGGGCCGGCCCGCCGACCAGCTTCATGCGTGGGCGGCTGAGCGCGCGCCGGCGATGCACATACCGGTAACCGCTCTGGAGGCCTACGGCTACGCCGCCCGAGTCGCCGAGGTGGAGAACCCCAACTGTCATATCGCCTGGACGACGCTGGCCGGCATCGGCCAGGTGGAAAGCCATCACGGCACCTACCACCACGCGACACTGTTTCCCAACGGCGACGTGCGGCCCCCGATCAGGGGTGTGGTGCTCGACGGAACCAACGGCACCATGCGCATCATCGACAGCGAGGCGGGCGGGATGGGCGGCGAGCCGGACACCGTGCGAGCCATGGGGCCGATGCAGTTCATTCCCGAGACCTGGCGGGAATACGGCGTGGACGCCAACAACGACGGTGCGACCAGCGTCGACAACATCGACGATGCCGCATTGTCCGCGGCGGGCTATTTGTGTTGGCGCGGGAAGGATCTCGCCACCGCGCGAGGGTGGATCACCGCGCTGTGGGCCTACAACGACTCCGACGTCTACGCGCGCGCCGTTCGCGACTGGGCTACCGCCTATGCGGCGGGTCACTCGCTCTGAGGAGAGGCTTTAGGCTACTGGTGGCAGTTACGGATCTCGTAGCAACTCCGTAACCCTTACGACGCAAGGAGAACCAGTGCCGATTATCGAGCAGGTCGGGGCCCGAGAGATCCTCGATTCCCGCGGTAACCCGACAGTCGAGGTCGAGGTGGCCCTGATCGACGGGACGTTCGCGCGGGCCGCGGTGCCCTCCGGTGCGTCGACCGGAGAGCACGAGGCCGTCGAACTGCGCGATGGCGGCGAGCGGTATGGCGGCAAGGGCGTCAAGAAGGCCGTCCAGGCCGTGCTCGATGAAATCGCGCCGGCCGTGATCGGGCTCAACGCCGATGATCAGCGACTGGTCGATCAGGCTCTGCTGGACCTCGACGGCACACCGGACAAGTCCCGGCTGGGTGCGAACGCCATCCTGGGCGTCTCGCTGGCGGTCAGCAAGGCCGCCGCCGATTCGGCCGAGTTGCCGCTGTTCCGCTACCTCGGCGGGCCCAATGCGCACATCCTGCCGGTACCGATGATGAACATCCTCAACGGCGGCGCACACGCCGACACCGCCGTCGACATCCAGGAGTTCATGGTGGCCCCGATCGGCGCGCCGAGCTTTTATGAGGCGCTGCGCTGGGGTACCGAGGTCTACCACGCGCTGAAGTCGGCGCTGAAGAAGCAGGGGCTGTCCACCGGACTGGGTGACGAGGGCGGATTCGCCCCCGACGTGCCCGGAACCCAGGCCGCGCTGGACGTGATCAGCCAGGCCATCGAGTCCACCGGTTTCAAGCTCGGCGCCGACGTGGCATTGGCGCTCGATGCGGCAGCGACCGAGTTCTACACCGACGGCACCGGCTACGCGTTCGAGAAGAAGACCCGCTCCGCCGATGAGATGACGCAGTTCTACGCAGAGCTGCTCGACTCCTACCCGCTGGTGTCCATCGAAGACCCACTGGCCGAAGACGATTGGGACGGCTGGGTGGCCCTGACCACAGCGATCGGCGATCGGGTGCAGATCGTCGGAGACGACCTCTTCGTCACCAATCCCGAACGCCTGGAAGAGGGCATCGACAAGGGTGCGGCAAATGCCTTGCTGGTCAAGGTGAACCAGATCGGCACGCTCACCGAGACACTCGATGCGGTGGCGCTCGCCCACCACAGCGGCTACCGGACGATGATGAGCCACCGCAGCGGTGAGACGGAGGACACCACGATCGCCGACTTGGCGGTGGCGGTGGGCAGCGGGCAGATCAAGACCGGCGCCCCGGCCCGCAGCGAGCGGGTGGCGAAATACAACCAGCTGCTTCGGATCGAAGAAGCGCTCGGTGACGCGGGGCGCTACGCCGGTGATCTTGCCTTCCCCCGGTACGCACCGTAAGCCCGATACCCTTAGCGTCCGATGCCCGAATCGAAACGGCCAGAACCGAAGCGGCGCTCTCCGGCCTCGCGTCCGGGGAGGGCCGGCGATTCGGTGGCAGGCCGGCCGCGCAAATCGACGGCGGCCCGTCGCGGGCAGGCGGCATCGCGTGCGATGCCCGAGGTCGTCGAGCCGATTAAACAGGCGATCGCCGAATCGGCCGAGCAGCGTTCGGATCAGCGACTCGGTCTGACTGCGCGACGGGCGGCGATCCTGGCGGCGGTGGTCTGTGTGCTGACCCTGACCATCGCCGGCCCGGTCCGCACCTACTTCGCGCAGCGCACCGAGATGAAGCAGCTGTCCGCCTCCGAATCCGCACTGCGTCACCAGATCACCGATCTCGAGCAGCAGAAGGGAAAGCTGGCCGATCCGGCATACGTCGCGGCGCAGGCCCGTGAGCGCCTCGGGTTCGTCATGCCTGGCGAGATCCCTTATCAGGTCCAGCTTCCGCCGAATGCCGCGCTTCCCGGCGACCCGGGGTCGGCGCCGACCGCCGCGGCCACCAACGACCCCTGGTACACCTCGCTCTGGCACACCATCGCCGACAGCCCGCACGGCCCGCCGACTCCGGCGCTGCCACCACCCCCTGCGTCGCCCAGTCCCATGCCACCCGGCCCGTTGCCGCCCGGTGGTTGATCCCGCGGACCTCGATGTGGTGGCCGGCCAGCTCGGCCGCGAACCGCGTGGAGTGCTCGACATCGCATACCGCTGTCCCAACGGTGAACCCGGCGTGGTGAAGACGGCGCCGAAACTTCCTGATGGAACACCCTTTCCGACGTTGTACTACTTGACGCATCCGGCACTGACCGCCGCGGCGAGCAGGCTGGAGACAACCGGAATGATGCGAGACATGACCCAGCGGCTGCAGTCCGACCCCGAGCTGGCCGCCGCCTATCGACGGGCCCACGAGTCCTACCTGGCCGAGCGGGATGCCATCGAGCCGCTGGGGACCACGTTTTCCGGCGGCGGCATGCCCGATCGGGTCAAGTGCCTGCACGTGGTGATCGCGCATGCGCTGGCCAAGGGCCGGGGAGTCAACCCGTTCGGCGACGAGGCGCTGGCGGTTCTTGCCGTCGAGCCGTCGATGGCCGGCATCCTGGCGCCGGGGGACTGGCGCTGATGGCTACGCGTGTAGCCGCAATTGACTGCGGCACCAACTCGATTCGGCTGCTCATCGCTGACGCGTCCGACGGGCAGCTGCACGACGTGCATCGCGAGATGCGGATCGTGCGACTCGGCCAGGGCGTCGACGCCACCGGTGCCTTCGCACCGGAGGCGTTGCAGCGCACCCGGTCTGCGCTGGTCGACTACGCCGCGCTGTGCACAACCCACCGCGTCGACCGGATACGCATGGTCGCGACGTCGGCCACCCGTGACGCTGGCAACCGCGACGTCTTCTTCGCGATGACGGCCGACGTGCTCGGCGATGTGGTGGACGGTGCCATCGCCGAGGTGATCACCGGCGCGCAAGAGGCCGAGCTGTCTTTTCGCGGCGCGGTCAATGAATTAGATGCCGCTGCAGGGCCTTTCGTCATTGTCGATCTGGGCGGCGGCTCGACGGAAGTCGTAGTGGGCACCGACCTGGTGGTGGCGAGTTATTCGGCCGACATCGGCTGCGTGCGACTGACCGAGCGTTGCCTGCATTCGGATCCGCCGACGGCCGCCGAGGTGGCCGTCGCGCGCGAGGTGGTTCGCGAACGGCTCGGCGAGGCGCTGCGCGTCGTCCCGGTGGAACAGGCCCGCACCTGGGTGGGTGTGGCCGGTACGATGACGACGGTCGCCGCACTCGCACAGGACATGACCACCTATGACGCTGCGGCCATTCATCTCCTCTGCGTCGGTGTGGACCGGCTGCTAGAGGTCTGCGACGGGCTGATCGGCATGCCGCGAGCGCAGCGCGCGGCGTTGGGGCCCATGCACGAGGGGCGGGTCGACGTGATCGGTGGCGGCGCCATCATCATCGAAGAACTGGCGATCGCGCTGCGCGAGCGGGCCGGTATCGACGCGTTGACGGTCAGTGAGCACGACATTTTGGACGGTATCGCGCTGTCGATCGCCTGAACCGTTAAGCCAACGGGCGGTGCCCGGAGGAGATT
>NZ_DASXHW010000546.1:0-13416 GCF_036488105.1 Mycobacterium sp.
CCGTCGCGAGCCGGAGAGGGTGGAAGGGCATGGCCCACAGAGACGTTGGCATGCTACCGGACCTGCACTCGGAAGCTCCGAGCATCTCGATTCCGGTGCATTCGGTCGGACACGTCGGGGTCAAACGGATCGTCGCGATCGACGAACATGACAGTGCGGCCATGGTCGTCATGGACATCTCAGTCGGTTTGCATGCCCACCAACGTGGCGCGCACATGTCGAGGCTGATCGAGTGCGTCGACCGGCCAGGACCACAGCCGACCGTGCTCGACTACGTCCAGAGCATCTTCGAACGGCTGCGCAACGTTGTCCCCGGCGCCGCGTCCTGGTCGGTGGACGCGCGGGCCACCATCGTGTTGACGCACGACGGCGGGTTCAAGCCGGTCGAGGAGATCTGCCGGATCGAGGGGGCAGATCGGACCGAGGTGACCTGGGGCGCCGCATTCAAGGTCTGTCTGGCCTGTCCCCAAGCCCAAAGCGCGATCGCCTTCGACCGTGAGGATCTGGACAACGTCGGCGAGCATCCGTCCCACAATCAGGTTTGCGACCTGGAAATCACCGTGACCGGGGACTTGACCACCGTGGCCGGTCATTCCCTGACCGAACTGCTCGCCGTTGGAGAGTGCGCGGCCAGCGGGCCGGTGCGGGAACTGCATAAGCGACGTAGCGAAGCTGACGCGGTCACCGCCATCCACCACCACGCGGTGTTCGCTGAGGATGCGCTCCGGATAATCGCCGACAAGACCAGGGCCCAATTCCCTACGGCTAGCAGGGTCACGTGCCAGATCGTGAACTACGAGAGCATCTTCGAATACCCTCTCCGCTGCGTCGTCATCGCCTGATGAGAACTTGACGGACGAGAAACCCCTTGTGCATGCCGCGCCGCGCGACTTGGCTATGTCCAGGGCGCTTACGCTGTCGCGACGTCCCCGTCCCGCAGCTCGCGTAACGCTGTCCGCAGTCCGCGGCGCCTGCCGGTGTCGGGATCGATACCAAAGCTATCCCGGACACCCGCACGGATTCGGAACTTCAACTCCGAGTGGGTTTCGGGTGAATCGTCGGCGCTGGCTTCCAACAATTTGTTCGGAAGCGAGAGCTTCAGGATGGTCCAGAACGTCTGCATGTACTGATGCCCAAGGGATCCGGTCGTGTAAGGCAGGTCGTACTTGTCGCAGAGCGCTGTGATGCGCTCGGATATTTCGGCATACCGGTTGCTGGGCAGGTCGGGAAACAGGTGGTGCTCGATCTGGTAGCACAGGTTTCCGCTCATGAAAGCCATCATGGGCCCGGCCTTGAAGTTCGCCGACCCGAGCAACTGCCGCAAATACCACTCTGGGTGCGTCTCCGCCTCGTATTCCTCGGCAGTGAATTTCTCGGCGCCGTCGGGGAAGTGGCCACAGAAGATGACCATGTATGACCAGTAGTTGCGGATGAGGTTCGCCGTCACGTTGGCGCCCAAGGTGTGCTTCCAGTTCCGGCCCGCCAGGGCTGGGAAAACCACGTAGTCTTTGCCGACCTGTTTGCCGACCTTCTTGCCGATCACGCGCAAGTCCCGGAGGACCTCGTCCTTGGATTTCTCGCCCCTGCGGACCTTCGACATTTCCACCCCGTGCAATGCAACTCCCCATTCGAAAAGTGTTCCGAGCAAAAGGTTGTAGACCGGGTTGCCGATATTCCATTTGGCCCAGCGCTGGTCGCGGGTGACGCGGAGCAGCCCGTAGCCGACGTCGTCGTCCATCCCGACGATGTTGGTGTACTTGTGATGCACAAAGTTGTGCGATTTCTTCCACTGCACGCTCGGAGCGGTGGTGTCCCACTCCCATTCGGTCGAGTGAATCTCGGGATCATTCATCCAATCCCACTGGCCGTGGGTGATGTTATGCCCGAGTTCCATGTTCTCGATGATCTTCGCGGCGGCCAGCATGGCGGTACCGGCGACCCAGGCGACCTTGTTCCTGCTCGCCATCAAGGCGATTCGGCCGCCCGCCGCCAACGCGCGCTGCAACTGGATTGTCCTGCGCACGTAGCGCGCGTCCCGTTCGCCCCTGGACTCTTCGATGTCGGTTCTGATCGCGTCCAGTTCGCGGGCCAATTCTTCGACGTCGGCCTCGGTGAGGTGTGCGTATTGTTTGATGTCGGTGATAGCCATGCGGCCCTCCTAGATGTTGATGGTGCAGTCGCCGGAAACGGCAGAGATGCACGTCTGGATTCGGTCGCCGGCGCTGTGCTCGGTGCCGGACCTGAAGTCGCGCACATAGCCCGATTCCAGTGGCAGTACGCAGGATTGACAGATGCCCATTCGGCAGCCGAACGGCATCTGGATGCCCAGCTTCTCGCCACCTTCTAAAAGCGATGTGGCGCCGTCGAGCTCGATGGACTTATCCGAGATGGCGAAGGTGACCGTGCCGCCCTCGCCGCCTTTGTCGGTGCGGGAGATGGTGAATCGCTCCATGTGCAGGCTGTCCGCGATGCCCGCGTCTGTCCACACCTTTTCGACCGTGTCGAGCATGGCCGCAGGCCCGCAGGCCCACGCGGAGCGCTCCCTCCAATCCGGAACGACACCGTCGAGCTCGGCGAAGTCGAGGTGGCCCATGTCCTCGGTCAGCTGCAGGTGCAACCGGTAGCCGGACTGGGCGCGCTCCAACGCGCGTAACTCGTCGTGAAATATCACCTCATCGGCGACGGGCGCCGAATGGATGTGCATGATGTCGGGACTCTCGCCACGCTGCTTGAGCGAGCGCAGCATCGCGATGACGGGGGTGATGCCGCTGCCCGCTGTTACGAACAACAACTTGCACGGCGCGGGATCGGGAAGTGCGAAATCGCCCTTCGGAGTTGCCAGCCGAACCACCGTGCCGGCCTCGACGCCGTTGACCAGATGGGACGACAGGAACCCCTCAGGAGTTGCTTTCACGGTGATCGAGAGCAGTTTTTTGTCGCGCCGCGGAATCGACGTCAGCGAGTAGGACCGCCAGTGCCAGCGGCCGTCGACCCGAAGCCCGATCCCCAGATACTGGCCGGGCCGGTAATCCCCGGAAAAGCCCCATCCCGGCTTGATCGTCACCGTCGCCGAGCTTTCTGTTTCTTTGCGGACATCGACCACCACCCCACGTAGCTCCCGCGCGGACCACAACGGATTAAGCAACTTGAGGTAGTCATCGGGCAATAGCGGTGTCGTCGCGCGAGCCACCAGCCCGCGCAACACGTTGACCTTCGGGGATACTGCGGTTTCGACATCCTTCGCGGGAGCAGCACTCCATCGCGTCAGGCTTCGCATCTTCAACTCCATAGAGCGGCTCCATTGCCTTCAGAAGTACGTGGGATTTCGATTTCAGTGAACAGCTGTGCACCGGTTACCCCGTCCGTGGAACGACAAACATCCGTTCTGCCGGCGGCCGGCTAACAGCCGCACCGCGAAGGTTGCCTCGGCAGGGCGTGCGCTGCGGTTACCTGCGGTTTCGTTCGCACGCCGTGACGGCGTCAACCTCAAGACGCCGCGGGTGAGCCGGCCGTTGCCGGGATGGACAGGGCCACGATGAGTTCGAGGATCGTCTGGGGGTCGTTGAGGCGTTCACCGTAGAGCTCGCGGAGTTGGGTCAGGCGATAGCGCACGGTTTGGGCGTGGACGAATAGATCGGCAGCCACCGCATCGCGTTGGCCTTGATGTAGTAGCCACGATCGCAGTGTTTCCGCGAGTCGTTCGGCGGTGTTGGGACGTAACTGGTCGAGCGGTGCGAGCACCTGGCGGCGGAGATCGTCAGCGGCTTCGCGGTCAGCGCCGAGCACGAGTGCGACGAGATGGCTGTCGGTGTCGATCGTGCCGACGTCGTCTCCGGCGAGATTGAGGCCGCGCGCCTGCAGAACGCGATGATACGACGACTGGGCCTGCGCCCAGGGGCGTGCAGGACCGACCACTGCCCGGCGATCGTGGAGCTCCCGCAGTAGCCGGGACCGGTTGGGACCGTGCATGTCTGGGACGAGCAGCACCACGACAGACTCGGAGGACTCGATACCGGGCAGGTCGCCACTGAGTTCCAATGTGGACTGCCCGAATCGGGACGCCACGCCCCGCGTCTGGGCCGACGGAAGTAGTACCGCGGTGAGGGTGTCGGGCGGACGCCACTCTGCGCGCTCGGCACTTGCCCGCAGTATCTCGGAAGGAACCCCGGTGAGCAGGTCCTGTCCGAGTCGGTCAAGATGACGCCGTCGCGCTCGATCCGAGGAGGCCAGTTCATCGCCATGCCCGGAAACGCTTGCCGCAGAGAGCTCATCGATAAACGCGAACACCAATTCGGCGAACCGAGCGATCATCAGCGGTGGCAGTCCCCGGTCGACGGCCGTTTCCGACAGCTCACGCCACGCCACCCGCGCGCCGACGCGATAGGCGGATAGCAGCGCGTCGATGGAACGCCCTTGACGTGCCTCGCCCCGCCCGAGTTCGTAGGCGCCTTCGAGCGCAGGGGACAACGTCGGGCCGGGATCGGAGTCGTGTGGACGGGCGGCCAGTTGGATGAAGGCGCCAAGGGCCATTTTGACGGCGCCTTCGATCCGCCGGCCCATCCGCCCGCTGAAGGCATCCGCATAACTGGGCACCTCGACGGTGACGGCGGCCACAGTGTGTTCGGCGACGGCGGGCAGGACGCCTTGTAAAGCGGCGACGACCAGGTCATTCAGTACCAGGCCGGTGACCTGTCGGCCGTCAGTCCTTGCAACGTCGTCCATCGAATCTATTCTTCCCGAACAATTTTCTGTCGATATTTCACTCTGACTGGCCAAGAGTTTATCCCGAGGAGCAAGGAATGCTGGCCTTATGACAACAACAGCACCCAGAGTCACCCCGATGGGCACGCTGCGCGACCGGTTCCTCCAGCTCGCTGAGCGGATCACCACACCGCTAGTCCCCGCCGACTACCTCGACATCATCGATCCGCTGCGCTCAGGCGCGGACCTGCGCGGCCGGATCGTCGCAATCCACCCCGAAACCCGCGATGCCGTCAGCCTCGTCATCAAGCCGGGCCGCGGCTGGCGCTCCCACACACCCGGGCAGTACATCCGCATCGGCGTCGACGTCGACGGCGTGCGTCAGTGGCGCGCATACTCCCTGACCTCCGGCACCGATCGGGCCGACGGCTGCATCGCAATCACGGTCAAAGCGATCCCGGGTGGCAAGGTATCCAACCACCTGGTGCGACACGCTACCGTCGGCGCCATCGTCCAACTCGACCACGCCACAGGAGAATTCACGCTCCCTGCGGCGGTGCCGGCCAAGGTCTTGTTCCTCACTGCGGGCAGCGGTATCACCCCGGTGATGGGCATGCTGCGCAACATGGCCGACGACGTCGACGACGTCGTGGTCGTGCACAGCGCCCCGACATCCGACGAGGTGATCTTCGGCGGCGAACTGCGCATGCTGGCAAGCCAGGGCCGAATCCGCTTGATAGAGAAGCACACTGACACCGACGGCATGCTCAGCACCGCCGAACTCAGCGAACTGGTCCGCGACCTCGCTGAGCGCGAGACCTGGGCATGCGGACCGACCGGCATGCTCGACGCACTCGAGCAACACTGGAATGACAACGGCATGCCCGAGCGCCTGCACACCGAACGGTTCCGCCCCACCGTCGTCACCGCCGGTGAAGGAGGGACAGTCACCTTCAGTAAGTCGGCGACCGTCCTCGACGCCCCTGGCGACCAGACACTGCTCGACGCCGGCGAAGCCGCCGGAGTGCTGATGCCGTCGGGATGCCGGATGGGCATCTGCTTCGGCTGCGTGGCACCGCTGCGCCAAGGAGCCGTTCGCGACCTTCGCAACGGCGACATCACCACCGCCGCGCCCGGTGACGGCGTCCTGATCCAAACCTGCGTGTCCGCAGCTGCGGGCACCTGCGACATCGACCTCTAAAGGACCTATCATGACCACTCTGCAACGCCAAGAACAGAATCCGATCGCCCATCTCAGCGACGACGACATCGAGAATCTCGGCCGCGAACTCGACGCCATCCGCCAGCGGGTGCTCGACAGCCGCGGTGAGCGCGACGCTGACTACATCCGCGGCGTCATCGACTTTCAGCGCAAGCTCGAACTGGCCAGCCGCGCGGTGCTGCTGTTCTCGCTGTTTCCGCCGGCGTGGCTGGCAGGCATGGTTGGCCTCTCGGTCGCCAAGATCGTGGAGAACATGGAAATCGGCCACAACGTGATGCACGGCCAATGGGACTGGATGCGCGACAACAAGATTCACTCCACCACCTGGGAGTGGGACAACGCCTCCCCCTCCGACTTGTGGAAGCACTCGCACAACGAGATCCATCACACCTACACCAATGTGGTCGGCAAGGACGAGGACCTTGGCTACGGCATCATGCGGGTCGACGAAGATCAACGGTGGATGCCTTTCTACCTCGCCCAGCCGCTGTGGAACTTGATCAATGCCTGCTTCTTCCAGTACGGAATCGCGGCCTACGATCTCAAAATCGGCAAGTACCTCAAGGGCAAGACGGATAAGGACGAGTTCCGCCGCCAAAGCAAGAATGTGCTCGCCAAGATCCGCAGGCAGATGACGAAGGATTACGTTCTGCACCCGCTACTGTCTGGACCCTCAGCCGTCACCACGCTGACCGCGAACCTGACCGCCAACCTGGTCCGCAATCTCTGGACGCACTCGGTCATCATGTGCGGACACTTCCCCGAAGGCGTACAGACCTACGAGAAGAAGTCGATCGACGGCGAAACCCGCGGCGACTGGTACCTGCGGCAGATGCTCGGCTCGGCCAACATCAGCGGAAACCGGTTGCTGCACTTCATGACCGGCAATCTGTCCTTCCAGATCGAACATCACCTGTTCCCGGATCTGCCGAGCAATCGCTACCAGGAGATCGCGCCGAAGGTGCAAGACCTGTTCGAGCGCTACGGCCTGACCTATGTCAGCGGACCGATGGTCAAGCAGGTCGGCTCGGCGTGGAAGAAGGTGTTCCGGCTCTCGCTTCCCAACGATGTCCTGCGCAAGGCGGCGGCCGCCAACCCGGCGAACGTTATTCAGCTCGTCTTCCGCTCGGAACCGGCCGATGTCGACACGAACGCGGCGTAGCCCCTGCAGAGCCGTTAACTCGTTGAGCCGTCAGCCTCGGCGGCCTCCGATTGCGCTCGTGACGATGGACGACCTGTCTGGCCGGGGTGTCGTCCTGGACGTTGCGGCAGGATAAGCAGCAGCACGACGATGATGGCTGCGATGACCGCCGAGGCCAGCGGGCGGCTCAAGGCCAGGCCGCCGTTGGCGACTGGCTTATCAATGAAATCCCCCACGGTTGCGCCCAGCGGCCGCGTGAGGATGAATGCGATCCAAAACAAGGTGACACGCGATACCCCGGTCCAGTAATACAGGACGACGACCGCCATCAGAGCCGCGGTGAAGACCAGCGCGCCGCGTTCATAACCGAGATCGCGAGTGTCGGCGAGCCAATCGCCGAGCGCGGTGCCCAGGGTCTGGGAAAAGGTGATCGTGGCCCAATAGAACGCCTCAACTTTCGGCGTCGAGACGGTATTCACCGACACCGTCCCCTCCGATCGATGCCACAGCCCGAGGGTGGCCAACAGGCAACACAGCAGCAGAAGCGATCCACCCGTGTACCCGATCCCCAGCGATCGGTCGGCGAAGTCGGCCAACGTCGTGCCGAACGTCGTCGAGGCGACGATCGTCGCCCAGTAGAGGATCGGATAAAAGCGGTTGGCCCAGATCTGAGCGACAACGAGCGCCACCAGCGCGGCTCCGAAAAGCGTGACGCCGGCGAGATAGCCCCAGTTCAGCGTCATCGTCACGGTGTCGCCACCCGTCTCGCCGAGCGTCGTCGCCAATATCTTGATGACCCAAAAGCCCAGCGTGACTGCGGGCACCTTGCTCAATGCCTGTTTCGTAACGTCATTCATCGAACACGTCCTGTCGCTCCCCCTGGACTAGCGGCTATGCGCTGGTGAATCGCCGTTGATCCACAACGTCGGTCATCAGACAGTGTGACGTCGCTCGACTGAACATTCGCTGAGAATCTCGTCGGTACAGAAGGTGGTCTAAGCGGACGTCAGTCGAATCACCGTCAGATGCCGTAGCGCAGTTTGACGCTGTGATAGCGGTCGAGCATCTGCTGCACACGCTCGCCCTGGGACACCATCACGGTATCGGAAGGCAAGGCGTCGAGCAGTTCCGACCGTTGCACCACGCGGGTGCGGAAGCGAGCGGGGTTCTGGCTCATCAGATTGCGATAGGTGAGGTTGCCGTTCGAAAAGCCTTGAGTGTCAAGCCAGTTGTGGACACCTGGATCATCGTGCGCGATCACCAGGCGCACCACGCCGTCGCTGTCCAACTTGGTACGTGCGGGGGTGTAGCTCACCGGGCGGTACAGGAAGTCCGTGCTCACCACGAAGACATTGCCCATCCCAAAGATCCAGAAGCCGTCGTGGTTGTCCATCTCGACGATCAACGCCTCGTCCGGGCTCAATTCCCAGATCATGTGCGCCGCCCGCCGCCCGCGCTTCGCGTCGTCGTCGGTGTCGGCGGTCCGCTCGGGCGGAAACTCGTTGGTGAATGCCGGGTCGCACACGCCGTTGGAGTACTTCCATGAATGTTCCGGCCAGTCGTGCATCGCGCCGGTGAGGAAGTCCCCGGCCCACCCCATCGCCTCGATGATCCGCTCCGGCGTCGGTATGGGGCGTGGACCGTCCATGCCGATCCGCTCGATCGACAGCCTGGTCGGCGTCTCGAACCACGCGTCAAACGCCTCGCGGATGAACAACTTCCGCGAGCCGGGCGTCGTCGGCAGCCAGTTCTCGGCGCGCATCTCTCCCCCGACGTAGAGTTCGAAACTGCCGTCGGCTTCGGTGGTGATCTGATCTCCGAAGATGTTGGTTTCCGGAACATCACCGAAAGGCTCGTGCAGACTCGGCCAGTCGGTGCCAGGGATGCGATCCGGTCGCGGGCCCTGCACCGTCACGTTGAGCCACCGTGCGGTGCCACGTTGCCCGCTGATCCGGTAGTCGTGATCGCCATCGATCCAGGCTTGGCGATAGGTGAAGTCGGCGACGTCACCACCCAGTTTGCGGGTCGGTGTGCAGAAGGGATGGAGCTGCGGGAAGTCCGGATCCTTGGTCTCCAGCGCCAGGTCAAACGCCTGCCCCAGATTCTGCGTGAGGAACCGGAACGCATCGGCCCGCAGGATCGGACTACCGGGGTTGGCGTCCTTGAAAACATCGTCGCCCGCGGACCTGAGCCGATCGCAGAAATGGTGCCACGCGTTGCGAAGCTCCTCGTCCCTGGGGCCGTCGCCATAGGCCATCGGTTCAGGCTCCCAGCTTGGTGAGGATTTCCGATACCCTTTGCGCCCCGCGCTGGGTAGCGGCGCGCGCCCCTTCTGCAGCGATACGCGGGCCGACCAACTCGATGTCGAAGACACCTTCGTACCCGGCATCGAGCACGTCTCCCAGTATTCGGTCGAGCGGGATCACTCCGTCGCCGGGCACCGCGCGACAGGGTGCGGTCCTGTCCCCGAGCACGTAGTCACTGACCTGCATAAGACCTGTCATCGGAATTGCTTGCTGCAGAAGCGCCTTCAACCCAGCCTCCATCCAGCAGGCGTGCCATTCGATGCAGAGACCGATGCCCGCGATTTCCGCGAGGGTGATGGTATCGGCGAGCGTGTGAGCAATGTGGATGTCGGCATTGAACGACGAGGCGTTCTCGACGAGCACGCTGACCCCCTCAGCCGCCGCTGCCTTCGTACATGGCGCGATAAGCGCGGTGAAGCGTTCGGCGGCTTGCTCCCACGTCAAACATCCACGACCACCTGTTTGCACATACACCGAGCCGGCCCCCAACGCCGCGGCGATGTCGATGGCCTGCAGCAGCTTCTCGGCGGCTTCGCCACGGTCGTTATCCAGGTCGGGATAGACGGCGAACTGATGATTCACCGCTTCCACTTGCGGCGAGCCGCCAGCCAGCGCCTGCTGAGCCTCATCTACCCCGCCCGGGCGCATCAGCGTAGGAGTCACCAGCGTCGTGTGCTGCACGCCGATGCTGCGGCAATGCTCGAGGAACGCCGTGGTGCTCTCATCGAGGAATGCAACTTGGTGCAGGCTGACGCGCGGATGCATTCCTAGGCTCGCGTCTCGATCTCGACGCCGAACCGTTCGCGGAACGGTCTGAACTCCTCGTTCAGGGCGTCGATGTCCTCACCGATGTCGGTGAGCAACGACGTCGAATAGCGGAACTTGCCGTAGCGGTCACCCTTGTTGTTCGCGAGGTAATCACGCATCGCGGCCTCGGCCCCAGGCGTCAGCTGCCGCCCGGCGAAATCGTAATAGCCACGCACGGTAGCGATCTGGTCGCAAACGAAGTCCCGGTAGCGGACATGGTGGATGCGCGGGTCGTCAACCATGGGGTTGGTCATGGTGTTGGCGATGCCCGCTCGCGTCATCTCTAGATGCTTCTTCGCCTCGACCTTCAGATCGATCGGACCGACGATGCCGTCCATGATGTCGGCCATCATCATGGTGCGCGATGCCGCCACCTGTATGGGATCTCGGTGCAACCACACGAGTGTGGCGTCGGGATAGGCCTGGAAGAACTCCTCAAGCCGAAAGCCGTGAAATCCCTTGAGTACCCAATATTTCTCAGGCCTGCCGTACTGGAGCTGCTGCAGCATCGCCTTGTGGATTCGGTACTGTGCCCGAGCGTCGGTGGGCAAGCCCTGAGTCACGGATTCCATCGGCACTCGCCACCAGGCGGTCGGCGTCATCACTCGGAAGTCAAAGGCCCAGGTGCGTTCGTCCTCGGGTAAGCCGTCGCCGAGCATGTCGTTGTAGGGGTGTGAGTGCAGCCATTTCGGCAGTTTGGCGTTGATCTCACGCCAATCGTCGTCGGCGCGAAGTCGACGCGGATCGTCAGTGCCAGCGGCCCCCGGCGGTGGTGACGGATACATGACTTCCCAAAACCTCAGGGCTCGCGCCTGGGGGTCGACGGACATCAAGGCGTGCATGAGTGTGGTGCCCGTGCGCGGTTCGCCGGTCACGAACATGGGCCGCTCGATCACCTCGTTGGCGAGCGGGCAGCGGTTACGGTCCTCGAAGAACTCGAGTCGCGAGGTCAGAAGCCAGTGGCAGACTTGCGCCGCCTGTCGACGACCGTCCGCATCCGTCGTCGCCGCGTTGAGCTGATCGACTGCCAGCCCGAAGCGCTTTGGCAATGTCGCGTCGCTCCAGTCGTACAGTCCGGTCTCGGCCTGCGCACGAGTTAGCATCGCCTGCGCGTCGAGCGTGTTTTCGGTTGCAGGCGTGGTCATTTGCCACCGATCAGGGTGAGCAGTTCGTCCTCGGCCTCGTGCACCTTGGCGGACGAGCCTGCGCTGAATGCCAGTCCACCCATGCTGCCGTACTCCATCAACTTGAACACCCGCAGACCCGCGTCGCAGAAGCCCTTCATCCGCTGCGCCACCTGCTTGGGCGTGCCGCAGGGGATGATGTCTCGAATCGCTTGTGTATCAACGTCTTCGCAGAACTGTATGATCTTCTCGCGTGACAGCTTGACCGGGTCGAAGTCCATGATCCCGCGCCAGTCTGAGCCCATCGGGTGCGCGTAACCGAACGTGCGGAGGTCGCCGGCAGTGAGCATCAGGATGATGGACTTGACCAGCGGAGCTTCGAGCATCGCTTCGATCTCGTCGTCCTCCCCGATCAAGCACATCTGGGTGATCGCCGGGACGATCGCCATGGGGTCGCGGCCGGCCCGCTCGGCCGCCTCGCGCACGACCGCGAGTTTGGCGGCGTAGTCCTCCGGTGTGAACGCACCCGCAGGCCACCACCCGTCGGCGTGCCGGCCGGCGATGCGCAGCATGCGAGGCCCGGCGGCACCGATCCAGATCGGCGGGACCCTGCCTTCGTAGGCTTCGGTGTCCAGACGCGCGTGCTCGAGACGGTAGAAGTCCCCCTCGAAGTCCACCGGTCCGTCGCTCGTCCAGAGCAGCTTGATGATTCTGATCGACTCCTCGAAACGACTGACTGGCTTGGCGAAATCGAACCCGTAGGGCACGGTGTTTTCGAGCTCACCGGAGCCGAGGCCGAGGATGAAACGGCCCTTCGAAAGGTGATCAAGGGTAAGCGCGGTCTGCGCGAGCATGGCTGGGTGTCTGCGGACCGTGTCGACGACGGTCGTGGCGATGGGTGTCGTCGTCGTGAGGACGGCGGCCGCGGCGGCGACGGCCACACCGTCGAGGTGCCGGTGCGGCGATGGTGACGCGGTGGCGAGATCGGTGAACTCGGGGGCCCAGATCGAATCCGGCCAGAAACTGACCATGTGGTCCGGTAGCCAAATGGAGTGATATCTCCCGGAGTCGTACTGATCGAGCATGTCGATAGCGAGCGGAAGCGTGGTGCGTAGAAACGCGGCCGGCTGGACCTTCATCGGTAGACGGTCCATCCAACGACCGTAGTCGTCGGGACCCAGGGTCCGGCTGTGCTGAGCATTCGCTCAGCGTAACCGTACGCTGTGCGCCGGAACCTGAGGATCATCGACAGGACGCCACTCCCGTCGGAACCTTCTACAGCCCGTGAACGTCATACCTGAAAGAGACGGCAATAGGAAGTATTCGAGAACCGTCCTCGTTGTAACCCCGCGAGCTATTAATACAGGTCGAGGATTAGAACCTTCGAGGGAGTAACGGCGCATGACGGCTGTGACCGTGAGCAGCAAGGGCGTGAAATCTGCGCCCGAGCAGACCTCAGCGTGGGCGCCGCTAAAGAATGCGATTTACCGCAACTTGTTCATCGCGCAGCTGGTATCGAACATCGGCACGTGGATGCAGACCGTCGGCGCCCAATGGTTTCTGGTTGAGCACCACAGCAGCGACACCATCATCGCACTGGTCCAAACCGCTTCGCTCACACCAACATTGGTTTTAGGGCTGTTCGGCGGTGTGTTTGCCGATCTGTTCGATCGGCGACGGCTGCTCATCGTGATTCAAACCTATGCGGTGCTCGCGGCTGCGGTGCTAGCCGCACTGGCGTTCACCGGGGTTCTGACCCCAACCTGGCTGCTGCTGTTCACGGTGGCCATCGGCTGTGGCTCGGCGCTCACCGCCCCAGCGTGGCAGGCGATCCAGCCCGAACTGGTTCCGCGTGAACAGATACCGGCCGCGGCGTCGCTGGGCAGCGTCACGGTCAACGTGGCCCGCGCAGTCGGACCTGCCCTGGCCGGAGTCGTGGTCCTGCAGGCCGGGCCGGCCGCGGTGTTCGCGCTCAACGCGGTGTCCTTCGCCGCGATCATCGTCGCGTTGCGGTCCTGGAAGCGACCTGGTTGCGCGCCGAGTGAGCGCGAAAGCATCGGGCTCTCGATCCTGGCCGCACTGCGGTGGGTCCGTCACGGACCGGTCACCCGCCGG
>NZ_DASXHW010000388.1:0-2048 GCF_036488105.1 Mycobacterium sp.
CGTTCACCGCGGCGGCCAGCCCGGCCGGGCCGGCCCCGACAACCGCGATCGAGCGTGCGCGCCGGGTCGGCGAAAGCACCAGCTCCGTCTCGCGGCCCGCTCGCGGGTTGAGCAGACACGAGACCGTCTTCTTCACGAAAGCGTGGTCCAGACAGGCCTGATTGCAGGCGATGCAGGTGTTGATCTCGTCGTCGCGGGCGGCCTGCGCCTTGAGCACCCACTCGGGGTCCGCCAGCAGCGGTCGCGCCATCGAGATCAGCTGCACATGGGTGTCGGCCAGGATCTGTTCGGCCGCCTGCGGCATGTTGATTCGGTTGGACGCCACCACCGGGATGTTGACGTGCCCGGCGACGGCATGGCTGATGTCGACGAAGGCGTTGTTGGGTACCGACGTGACGATGGTGGGTACCCGCGCCTCGTGCCAGCCGAAGCCGGAGTTGATCATCGTCGCGCCGGCGGCTTCGATTTCGGTTGCGAGCGTGAGGATGTCGTCCCAGCTCTGACCTCCCTCGACGAAGTCGGCCATCGACATCCGGTAGCAGATGATGAAATCCGATCCGGCTGCCGCGCGTGCGCGTCGCACGATCTCGACCGGGAATCGGTGGCGCTTCTCCGCGCTGCCGCCCCACCGGTCGTTGCGCTTGTTGGTTCGCGGCGCCAAGAACTGGTTGATCAAATACCCTTCGCTGCCCATGATTTCGACGCCGTCGTAACCCGCCTCGCGGGCCAGCTGCGCGCAGCGGGCGAAGTCGTCGATCGTGCTCCGCACACCGCTCGACGAGAGCCGGCGCGGACGAAATGGGTTGATCTGCGCCTTGATCGACGATGCGCTGACCGAAAGCGGATGATAGGCATACCGCCCGGCGTGCAGGATCTGCAGCAGGATCTTGCCGCCCGCGTCGTGCACCGCGCGGGTGATGCGCCGGTGCCGGCCTACCTGCCCGGACGAGGTCAGGTCGGACGCGAACGGCAGCAGCCAGCCGGTTCGGTTGGGCGCGTAGCCGCCGGTGATGATCAGGCCGACGCCACCGTGTGCACGTTCGGCGAAATACTCGGCGAGCCGGTCGGTGTGGCGGGCACGGTCCTCCAGGCCGGTGTGCATCGAGCCCATGATCACCCGGTTGCGCAGCGTTGTGAATCCGAGATCCAACGGGGACAACAGGTTTGGATAGGTCATCGGTGCCCCTGCGTCAGGTTCTTCAGCCCGCTGGTCACTTCGTCGAGCCAGTCGATTGTGCTTTCTTCGGCGCGGATTCCACCGCGCAGCACCAGATACTGATGTAATGCGGTGCCGCGCAACGTCGTCGGATCGGGGAATTGCTTCTTCTCGAAGCCGCGGTAGGTGTCCAGCAGCTCGGCCCGCTCGGCGCGCAGCGCGGCGACCTGCGCGCGCAGCGCGGTGATATCGCCGTAGGCGGCGCCGCGCAACTTGACGGCGATTTCACGAGTGCGGTTGTCGCTGAGCGCACCACCGCGGCCGGACCCGCCTGTTCGCAGCGGCGCCGCGATCCAGCGCGCCAATTCCGCCCGGCCGGCGTCGGAGACGGTGTAGACCTTCTTGTCCGGCCGCCCGCGCTGCGCGACCACGGTCGCCGACACCCAGCCGTCGTCTTCCATCGTCCGCAACGTGCGGTAGATCTGCTGGTGGGTGGCGCTCCAGAAGTATCCGATCGAGCGATCGAACCGGTGTGTGAGCTCATAGCCGGAGCCGGACTGTTCGCATAGCGACACCAGGATCGCGTGGGGAAGTGTCACCGGCGCAGCATAAGAACACCGGACCGTCTTATGCAACTAGTTGCACTGCAGCGACGCGCATAGTGACCTGGTGCTTGCGTTGTATATGCAACGTCTAGTATCAGTAACCAAGACATCGCACCGCCGGGAAGTGCCGTCGCCATTGGGCTCAGCATCTACCGGCTCAGCCAAACAGCCAGCTGGAGACCGAGAGGAGACCTTCGTGACGTACACGATCGCCGAACCCTGCGTCGATCTCAAGGACAAGGCCTGTATCGAGGAATGTCCGGTCGACTGCATTTACGAGGGCACTC
>NZ_DASXHW010000550.1:0-7475 GCF_036488105.1 Mycobacterium sp.
GAGTCCGGCGAGGCGGACGCCGTGCGCGCGCGTCACCGCGATTACTACACGGCGATGGCGGCCACGCTCGACGCGCCAGCAGGCGGTGATTATGAGCAGCGCATCGAGCAGGCCGATATCGAGATCGACAACCTGCGCGCCGCATTTTCGTGGAGCCGAGAAAAATCCGACGTCGAGCTGGCGTTGGCGCTGGCGTCATCGTTGCAGCCGCTGTGGCAAGCGCGGGGACGCCTCCGGGAGGGGCTGACCTGGTTCGACACCGCGTTCACCGACCTCGACGCGCACCAGCGTCGGGTTACGCCCGCGGTGCGGGCGCGGGCGCTGGCGGATATGGCCACCCTCGGCGTGTGGGTGACCTCGGCCGAGTGCCAGGATCAGGCTCAGCAAGCCCTGGCGATCGCCCGCGAGGTCGACGACACGGCATTGCTGATCCGGGCGCTCACCGCGCGCGGCTACGTCGCCGCCTACTTCGACGCAGAGGCGGCCGGGGCGTACTTGGCCGAGGCGAGCGGCCTGGCCCGGGATTTGGACGACCGGTGGAGGCTCAGCCAGATCCTCGTCGCGCAAGTCGTGGTGGGACTTGTGGCGCGTAACCCGATCACGGCCCGTGCGGCTGCCGAGGAGGGACGCGATCTCGCCGACGCGATCGGTGACCGGTTCGATGCGCGCCGGTGCCGGTGGTACCTCGGAGTCGCACAAATTAATCAGGGCGATCTGGCCGGTGCGGTAGCACAATTCGCCGCGGTGGCCGACGAGGCCGAGGCAGCTCACGATGAGATCTGGAGGGTGGATAGCCTCGTGGGCCTGGGTGTCTCCCTCGGGTACCAGGGTGATACCGCGGCGGCCCGAGCCGCCGCCGTTGAGGCCGTCGAGGCCACTGCCGAGTTGGGCGGGCTTAAAGCGGCGGCCGCCTACCACGTGTTGGCTTTTGCGGCCCTGGCCGCCGGCGATGTTGCGGCGGCGCAGGACGCGCTCAAGGCCGGCTGGCCGCTCGTGAGTGCCGTGCCACAGACGGCAGGGGTGCAGCGGTTCCTCAGTGCGGAGGCCGCGCTTGCGAGCGGGGATCTTGTCGCGGCCCGCCGCTGGGCAGACGATGCTGTATCGAAAAAAGCCAGCATATTCGGGTGGGACCCACTGACCACGCACGCCCGCGTGGCGCTCGCACAAGGCGAGCCAGAGCAGGCCGAGCGTGACGCCCACGAGGCGCTTGCGGGCGCCGCCGAAGTCGAGGCGTATGTATTCATCCCCGACATCCTGGAATGCCTCGGCACTCTGGCCGGCGATGCCGGCAGTCACCGCGAAGCGGCCCGCCTCTTCGGCGCGGCATATGCCATCCGGCAGCGTATGGGTGCGGTGCGTCTCAAGGTGTATGACGCCGGCTACAAAGCGTCAGTAGCGATCCTGCGAGATGCGATGACCGACAATGACTTTGACGCCGCGTGGGCCGAGGGCGCGGCCCTGTCCACTGAGGAGGCGATCGCCTACGCGCAACGCGGCCGTGGTCAACGCAAACGACCCACCAGCGGCTGGGCCTCACTCACGCCGACCGAGCGCGACGTCGTGCGACTGGTCAGCGAAGGGCTGAGCAACAACGACATCGCCACAAGGCTTTTCGTCTCACCCCGCACCGTGCAGACCCACTTGACCCACGTCTACACCAAGCTGGAACTGAGCTCCCGGGTGCAGCTGGTCCAGGAAGCGGCGCGGCACACCTGAAGCTGCTCTCGCTGTTCTAGCCGGATCTCCGTGCGTGAACATGCGCATCGACTGGCTCGGCAGCGACAACGGTGAACGGTGTGGCCAGGGGGAAGTCGCCCTTAACCGACTCGATCCGGGCGCCGCGGATGATGGTAGCCAGTGCGAGGGTGGCTTCCAGCATCGCGAAATGGTCGCCGATGCATGAACGAGGTCCGCCGCCGAACGGCAAGTACTGCCAACGACTTCGGCCCTGCGATCGCTCCGGCAGGAACCGATCCGGGTCAAATGTCAGCGGGCGGTCCCACAGTTGCGGGTCTCGGTGCATCGCGTAGAAGCTGACCACCGCCATGGTGCCGGCTTCCAGCCGATAGCCGTCGACGGTCACATCCTTGTTGAGCATGCGGGGCGTTCCAGCAGCAGGCGGGCATAGCCGGAGGGCCTCGTGCAGGACTCGCACGGTGTGACCGAGCCGGGGCACGTCGTCAGGGGTCAGCGGCCGATCACCGAGTGCGCTGACTTCATCGAACATTCGGTCTTGGATTTCGGAGTGAAGCCCAAGCGCCCAGAGTGAGTACGCGAGAGTGGTCGACGTGGTGTCGTGGCCGGCGAGGATGAACAGCACCAGCTCGTGGCAGATCTCATCGTCCGAAAGTGGTTGGCCCGTTTGCGGATCGGTTGCGGTGATCAAGGCACGCACAAGTGGCGCATCCCGGTCGGGATCTTTTCGCACCGCGGCAAGGATCTCGGCGGCAAGCTGATGCAGAGTCCTATTGCCCCTACGTGCCCGCCGCTGGCAGGGGGTGGGCACCCATTGCGGCAGATTCACGGGCCGGGTCCCGCGGTCCGCGATCCATGAAACGGCGGGTCGCAACGCCTGTCCGATGGCGTCGGCCCGGCCGTCAAGGTCCATGCCGAGCACAGACCGGCCGAGCGCCCGCAAAGTAAGCGCGCGGCATTCGGTGTCCAGGTCTGCTGTTGCGCCGTCGGACCAGCCGTCGACCAGCGTCTGTGCCGCCGCGGCCATGTGGCCGGCGTAGCGCCGGACCCGCAGTTTGGTGAACATCGGCTGCAGGGTCCGCCGCCGCGGCAACCATTCATGGTGCGGCAGGACCAGCAGATTGCCACCCATCAGTTGGCGCAACTGGATCGCGGTCGTCGTTCCGCCGCGATCGGCGATCTCGTCGGTGCGGCCCAGAACGTCGCGCGCACCCTGCGGCGATGCGATCAACACCGCCGTCGGGAAAAGCCATTTGGGCCCGAGCACGATTCGGGTGATCGGGCCGCCGGCATCGAGCAACTCCTGATGTCCGTCGATCAGCGACCGCACGGCCCTGAGCTGGTCGCGATAAGGCAGCGGATTCCTCGGCGCCAAGGGCAGTTTGGCGATATCGGTCGGTACAGGCGTTTGAAGCATGGCCGTCAACCTTTCTGGACAACTAACTGTGTCAACGCCCAGCCCTGAGGACATAAGTAGTGCACTACCTAAATCCGCTGGGTCCGACGGTTGACTCGACTATCCGGCGCCAGCAGGCTCAGAACGTCGGCCAAGGCGCGTAGATCCGCGCCAAGCGGGGTCGTATATTCCGTTGGCCGCAAATCTGCGCGTTTGCGCTGATGTTTTGCGGTCCGTGGTGGCCGCATGCTGGCTAGCATGAGCGACATCGATCCACGCGCGGATGTGCCGCTGGTGGACTGGAGCGAGCTGGGCGTGAGCGGGCTGTTACCGACGGGCACCGTGACGTTGCTGTTGGCTGACGTCGAGGGCTCCACGCAGCTGTGGGAAACCCGTCCCGACGAGATGACAGCTGCATTCGCGCGGCTGGATGCTGCACGATCGGATCTGATCGCCGCTCATGGTGGGATGCGGCCGGTGGAGCAAGGTGAGGGCGACAGCTTCGTCGTTGCATTCGCGCGAGCCAGTGACGCGGTGTCCTGTGCGCTGGAACTGCAGCGTGCCCCGCTTGCGCCGATCCGATTGCGCATCGGTCTGCATACCGGTGAGGTGCAGCTGCGCGATGCAGGAAATTACATCGGCCCTACCATCAACCGGACGGCGCGGCTGCGCGATCTCGGGCATGGCGGCCAGATCCTGTTGTCGGGCACGACTGTGGCATTAGTTGTCGACATGCTGCCGCCCGACGTGTGGTTGACCGATCTCGGCGCGCATGAGTTGCGCGGCGTTCCCCGCCCCGAACGGGTCGTGCAACTGTGCCATCCGGATCTGTGTAACGAGTTCCCGCCGCTACGCACCTTGAAAGCCGTTGTTTCTCAACATCTTCCTGGCCAACTCACAAGTTTCGTGGGCCGCAACACCGAGCTTTCCCAAGTACGCGAGCTGCTGAGCGGGAACCGGTTGGTGACATTGACCGGTGCCGGTGGAGCGGGTAAGACGCGACTGGCCATCCAGATCGCGGGCCAACTTTCTGGCGAGTTCGGCGATGGGGTGTGGTATGTGGATCTGGCACCAATCACCGACCCCGAGATTGTGCCAATCACGGTCGCCCGCGCGCTGGGGCTGCCGGACCAACCCGGCCGCTCCACGATGGACACGCTGAACCGATTTGTCGCAGACCATCAAATGCTGATCGTGCTGGACAACTGCGAGCACCTGCTGGACGCCAGCGCGGCGCTGGTCAATGCGCTGCTCGGCGCCGCTGCGGGATTGACCTTTTTGACCACCAGCCGTGAGCCAATCGGTGTGGCCGGCGAGGTGAGTTGGCGGGTGCCGTCGCTGTCGCTGGGCGATGAGGCGATCGAACTGTTTACCGACCGGGCTCGTCATGCTCGGCCCGAATTCATCGTTACCGATGACAACGCTGCAATCGTGGCCGAGATCTGCGCGCGCCTCGATGGGTTGCCGCTGGCGATCGAGCTCGCGGCGGCGCGCGTGCGCGCCCTGTCGCTGGCCGAGATTCTCGACAGCCTGCACGACCGGTTCCGGTTATTGACCGGCGGGGCGCGCACCGCGGTACGCCGCCAGCAGACACTGCGTGCCTCGGTGGACTGGTCGCACGCGCTGCTGACCGAACCCGAGCGAGTGCTGTTTCGCCGGCTTGCGGCGTTTCTGGGCGGATTCGGCCTCGACTCCGCCCAAACCGTCGCCGGCGGCGGCGGTGTGCAGCGCTATCAAGTGCTGGATCAGCTCACCCTGCTGGTCGACAAATCGCTGGTGGTCGCCGACGACAGCCGGGGCCGAACCCGCTATCGGCTGCTGGAAACCGTGCGTCAGTACGCACTGGAAAAACTCGGCGAGTCCGGCGAGGCCGACGCCGTCCGGTCACGCCACCGCGATTACTACACGGCGCTGGCGGCGCTGCTGGATGCGCCGGCCGGCACTGATTATGAGCAGCGTCTCGATCAGGCCGAGACCGAGATCGACAACCTGCGCGCCGCTTTCGGGTGGAGCCGAGAAAACTCCGAGATCGAGCTGGCGTTGGCGCTGGCGTCCTCGCTGCAGCCACTGTGGGAGGCGCGGGGCCGCGGGCGTGAAGGGCTGGCCTGGTTCGACGCCGTCCTCACGCGTGAGGTCGCGCAGGACGCCGAGGTGGCGGCCGCGGTGCGCGCTCGGGCGCTGGCAGACACAGCAATACATTATTTACTATCCGGCGCTGCCGAAAGCGTGGATCGCGCGCAGCAAGCTCTGGCGCTCGCGCGTGACATCGATGACCGTGCAGTGCTAGCCAGGGCGCTGACCGCCTGCGGCCTTACCGCCGGCTACAACGCCGAGGTGGCAGGGGTGTACTTCGCCGAGGCGATTGAACTCGCCCGGGAGTTGCACGATAGGCGGCGGCTAAGCCAGATCCTCACCTGGCAGGCGAGCGCAGCGATCGCCGCCGGTGACCCGATCGCGGCGCGCGTGGCCGCCGAAGAAGGACGCGACGTCGCCGAAGCGATCGGTGACCGATTCAACTCGCGCCACTGCCGCATGTGCCTGGGTTTGGCACAGAGTTACCAGGGCGATCTGGCTGGAGCCGTCGCACAATTGGGCGAGGTGGCCGCCGAGGCCAAGGCCGGCCACGATGGGTTCCATGCGGCGGCGAGCCTCGCGCACCAGGGCACCGTGCTGGCGCTGCAGGGTGAGACGGACGCGGCCCGCGCCGCGGCCGACGCCAGCCTCGAGTCCGCACCCGAGTTTGGCGCGCTCGTCGCCAGTGTTGGTTATTTCGCGTTAGGAAACGCGGCCCTGGCCGCTGGCGATGTTGGGACGGCGCGGGACGCGACGGCGGCGGCCTGGGAACACGGCAGTGGCTCGCCGGCGTATGCGGCGCTCCTGCGCCCTATCATTGCGCTGGCCGCACTGGCGGG
The DNA here is from genome assembly GCF_036488105.1 of Mycobacterium sp. Classification (GTDB taxonomy): domain Bacteria; phylum Actinomycetota; class Actinomycetes; order Mycobacteriales; family Mycobacteriaceae; genus Mycobacterium. The sequence continues at coordinate 6,004 of NZ_DASXHW010000550.1, forward strand.
CGGGGATCAGATCGCCGCTCGGCGCTGGGCCGACGAAGCAGTCGCGACAGCGACGGGATGGACCGTGATGTCGGCGCTGAACACGCGTGCGCGGGTGGCGATCACACAGGGCGAGCCAGAGCAGGCCGAACGCGACGCCCATGACACGCTCGCGATAGCGGCCGAACTCGAGGCGCACCTTGGCGCCGAGCCCCTCGAGTGCCTCGCCACCCTGGCCGTGGACGCGCGCAGCTACCGGGAAGCGGCGCGCCTCTTCGCCGCGGCAGCTGCCATCCGGCTCCGCATCGGCGCGGTGCGGTTCAAAATCTATGACGCCGGCTACGAAGCGTCGGTGGCGGCGCTACGAGATGCGATGGGCGAGAACGACTTTGACTCAGCCTGGGCGGAGGGTGCGGCACTATCCACCGAAGAGGCGATCGCCTACGCGCAACGCGGCCGCGGCCAACGCAAACGACCCACCAGCGGCTGGGCCTCACTCACCCCCACCGAGCGCGACGTGGTGCGACTGGTTAGCGAAGGACTGGCCAACAACGACATCGCGACAAGGCTTTTCATCTCACCCCGTACCGTGCAGACCCACCTCACCCACGTCTACACGAAGCTCGGCCTGACCTCCCGCGTGCAACTAGCCCAGGAAGCGGCCCGGCACGCCTGACGTGGCACAGCGGTACTAGCCCGCTTGCTCACTGAGTTCGCGGCGATCGAAGCTGTCGTGGATCACCCGCCACGACGCGAATCCATCGCCCCCGAGATGCAGCGTGATCTGTGGGTCGCAGCCGCATTCCTCGACGTGATGTGGCTGCAGATCTTCGATGGGGACGACATGGATTTCACGGGGTCCGATCCAGCCGGTCCACCAGCGATTGCCGGGACAGGCGCAACCGATCTCAGTGCAGTGGACGGGTTGGATGATCACGCCGACCGAGGCCACGCGTCGATGAACTCATCCATCACCGCGTGCCACTGCATGGCCCGGATCTCGTCGCCGGCGGCGCGGGCCTGGTTGAGGTGATCGCGCACAAAAACAAGGCAGCGCCCGATTCGTGTGGTGTCTGCGATCGTTGCCATATCTGACCTCCCTCGACACGGGAAAGAAAGACCGGTGGGCGTCATTGGCGCTCGGCCAGTCTTCGCATCGTCGCATGGAAAGCATGGACTTCGCTCACCGACACACGCTGGGCGGCCGAGTAACGAGCAGTCCCCTAGCCGATCTGCAGCGGGTCGATCTGCACGCGGACCGGCTGGTGAACTTGCCGGGCGCTGACCACGGCGACGCCGCGGCGCAACTCGGCCGCCAACGCCAGGCCCTGCTCGCGGCGCACCCGCACCAGCATTCGGCTCACCGGCACGTCGGTCGCGATCCCCGGCGGTCGCCGTGCGCCCGCCGGCAACGGCACCGGTCCCAGCAGCTCCGCGCTGTCCGGTAGCCGGATTTCCTCGAGCAACGCCGTCACCGCCTCTCCGGGGCCGTC
>NZ_DASXHW010000025.1:0-6035 GCF_036488105.1 Mycobacterium sp.
AGTCAGGCTCCGACACATCGACGACGCGCAGCGTCACACCGAATACTTCTTGACCAGTTCGTGTTTGAACATTTTTCCGGTATCGGTACGCGGCAGCTGCGCCTCGAACGAGATCGACCGTGGACACTTGTAGTGCGCCAACCGCTCTCGCAGCCAGGCGACCAGCTCGTCGGCGAACTCGCCGGTCGCATCCGCCGGGTGGACGGTTTGCACCGCGGCTTTGACGCTTTGCCCCATTTCGTCGTCGGGAATGCCGAACACCGCCGCGTCCAGCACCTTTGGATGGGTGACGAGCAGGTTTTCGGCTTCCTGCGGATAGATGTTCACGCCACCGGAGATGATCATGTGGTGGCGACGGTCGGTCAGGAACAGGTAGCCGTCTTCGTCGACGTAGCCGACGTCGCCGACCGTCGTCCAGCCGTGCTCGTCGCGGGAGGCCGCGGTCTTCGCCGTGTCGTTGAGGTATTCGAAGGAAAAGCCTCCCTCGAAATAGATTTCGCCAGGTTGGCCGGGCGGCAACTCGTTACCGGCCTCGTCGAGGATGTGAAGCTGACAATTCATCGGCTTGCCGACCGAGCCGGGGTGCGCCAGCCACTCCTCGGCGCTGATCAACGTCGACCCGATGGCTTCCGAGGACGCGTAGTACTCGTCGACAATCGGCCCCCACCAGTCGATCATCTGCTTCTTGATCTCCACCGGGCAGGGAGCGGCCGCGTGCATCACCCGTTCCAGGCTGGACAGGTCGAACGAATCGCGTTTAGCCTCAGGTAGTTTCAGCATCCGGGTGAACATGACGGGGACGAACTGTCCGTGCGTGACCCGGTGACGCTGGATGGCATCCAAGCAGCCTTCGGGATCGAACTTCTCCAAGACAACCGTCGTGATGCCGCCGGCCTGCACGGTCATCGACCACACCGATGGCGCGGTGTGATACAGCGGCGCGGGGCTGAGATAGACCGCATCCGGGTGCATCCAAAATCCGACCAGGGCCGACATCATGCCCGGCGCCTCGGCGGGCGAGACGTGTGGCAACTCCCGCTTGATGCCCTTCGGTCGGCCGGTGGTGCCCGAGGAGTACTGCAGCAGATCACCTTCGACCTCGTCGTCGATCGGTGTATCCGGTTGATCCGCAACACATTCGGGGTAGCGCTGCCAGCCGTCGAGGTCATCGTCGGCGATCATCAGCAGTGCGGGCAGGCCGTCGGGCAGCTGCTCGGCGAGGTTCTCGCAGGTCTTGCGCAGCGCGGCGGAACCGATGATCGCCTTGGCGGCGCTGTTGTCGATGATGTACGCCGCCTCCGGCGCGGTCAGGTGCGTGTTGATCGGCACGTAGTACAGACCGGCGCGGCGAGCCGCCCACATGACCGCGTGGATGTGCTGGTTGTTCTCCATCAGGATCGCGACCGCGTCGCCTTCGACCAGACCGGCCTGACGGAAGTAGTGCGCCAGCCGATTGGCGTGGGCTTCCAACTCGTCGAAGGTGATCACCGTGCCGGACGGGTGAAGAATGATCGCGGGTTTGTCGACTGCGCCCTGGCCGGAGGTGTGCTGGCGAATCTGCATGGGCAGACTGTACCGCCGCAAAACTTGACAGCTGTCAAGGAGGTCGCCGTGCGCTGCTGCGGCTAGCTTTCGTGCACCGGTTGGAGGTGCGGGTGACCGCCATGACGTTTGGCCCGGCCGGCGAACGGAGCGGCCAGCGTCGGCAGCAGCTGGCGGCGATTGCTCATCAGCGCGACCAATGCTACCGCCGCATACACGGCGCTGATGGCGAAGCGCCCCTCGGTCGAGGTCAGCGGGAACTGCACGACGAACAACCCGAGCAGCAGCCACGCGGCCCAACGCTGGAACCGCAGACCGAGCAACAGCGTGACGCCCATCAACGTCTGCGCGGCGGTGAGCACGATCTCCTCGACCTGGCGGCCGTCCAGGTGCATCGAGGTGCCACCGCCGCCGAGCATGAACGCCACCGGCAACGACCCGATCAGCAGCGTCCACTGGTTGACCTTCGCCGAGACCAGCGTCGAAATCGCGGCGCCGCCCTTGCCCCGGGCGGCGAAGATGGTCGCGATGATGAACTCCGGCGCCTCCGACGCCAGCGGGGCCAGCCACTGCACCAGCAGGAAGCGGTCGATACCGAGCTTGGTGCCAGCGCCGATCAGGTTGTCGGCAAAGGGTTTTGCGCATGTCACGATCACCAAAGCCGCGAAGATGAACAGTGCGGCCACCGCGATCCGACGCGCCCGGTCGGGTAGTGCGCCCAGCGCGGCCGCGGTGCCGACCAGCTCGGGTTCCTCGACCTCACCGCGGCTCAGCTTGTAGAGGTAGAAGCCGAACCAGGCCAGTAGCGCGACACCGAAGGCAATATGGATGCGACCCGTCACCGGGATGACGAAGGCGACCACTCCGGCGACCATCAGGAAGCCGATCTCCACCCGGTTGCTGGCGTCGAGGTCCAGTCCGCCGACTTTGCGGCCGCTGGCCCGGCGCGCCACCAGGACGCTGACCAGGACGACGACCGGCCACCCGAGACCCATCAGCAGCCGATTCGAGCCGGTCATGTTCGCCGCCGCGTACTGCGTGTAGGCCGGCACGTGGCCGGCGGTGTAGGCGTAGTACAGGTCGACGGCGTACTCGGGAAGGACGGCGATGACGGCCAGCACGGCGACGGCCAGGCTGCCCGACACGTCGATCTGGGCGGCTTCCGCAGCCCACGCCAACACGAAGCTGGCGCCCACGACGGCGCCACCGTAGACGAGCAGACCCAGCACGGGCTCTGGGTACACACCGAGGATCCGCAGCACCAGAGCGGGGCAGATGACGACGCTGACGATTGCGAGTGAGCGGAACAACGTCCGCGACCGGGCACCGGATTCCGTTACGGCGGGCGCGGTTGTTGTCACGTCGTTAAGGTACCCGGCGAGCATCCATCCAGCAACATAGCCAGGCTAGGCGAATGGATGCGGCGTACAACTCAAATTTGCTGCTCAGGAGGGTCACAAACGAGAGTTCGGTTACCCGATCTTTCGGATGTGGCAACCCTGCCGCTGCCGCGGGAGTGCTTAGTCGGACTCGGCCAGACGCTGCTTGAGCGCCTCGAACTCGTCCTTGACACCGGTGGGCAGCTTGTCGCCGACGAATTCGAACCACTCTTCGATCAGCGGCAACTCCTGGCGCCACTCGTCGACGTTGACCGCCAGCGCGCGGTTGACGTCGGAGGCGTCGACGTCGAGTCCGTCAAGGTCGAGGTCGTCGGAGGTGGGAACGACGCCGATCGGCGTCTCCTGGCCACCAGCCTGGTGCTCGATGCGGTCGACGATCCACTTGAGCACCCGGCTGTTCTCACCGAAGCCCGGCCACAGGAACTTTCCGCCTTCGCCGCGCCGGAACCAGTTGACGAAGAACACCTTCGGCAGCTTGGACTCGTCAGAGTTCTTGCCGAGGTCGATCCAGTGCTGGAAGTAGTCGCCGACGTTGTAGCCGAGGAACGGCAGCATGGCCATCGGGTCGCGGCGCACGTCGCCGACCTTGCCCTCGGCGGCGGCGGTCTGCTCGCTGCCCATGGTGGCTCCCATGAACACGCCGTGCTGCCAGTCGCGGGCCTCGGTCACCAGGGGCACCGTGGTCTTGCGGCGAGCACCGAACAGGATGCCCGAGATCGGCACACCCTGCGGGTCGTCCCACTCCGGCGCCAGGATCGGGCACTGCGACATCGGGGTGCAGTAACGCGAGTTCGGGTGCGCAGCTTTGGTTTCCGTCTCGCGGAGGAGCCAGTCGTTGCCCTTCCAGTCGATCAGGTGATCCGGCTCGCCCTCCAGACCTTCCCACCACACGTCACCGTCATCGGTGAGCGCGACGTTGGTGAAGACGGTGTTGCCCGCCGCGATGGTCTTCATGGCGTTGGGGTTGGAGTCCCAGTTCGTGCCGGGTGCGACGCCGAAGAAACCGAACTCCGGGTTGACCGCGTACAGCCGGCCGTCCTTGCCGAACCGCATCCAGGCGATGTCGTCACCGAGAGTCTCGGCGCGCCAACCGGGGATGGTCGGCTGCAGCATCGCGAGGTTCGTCTTGCCACAAGCCGACGGGAAGGCCGCGGCGAAGTAGTACGCCTTGTTCTCCGGCGAGATCAGCTTGAGGATCAGCATGTGCTCGGCGAGCCAGCCCTCGTCGCGGGCCATCGCCGACGCGATCCGCAGTGAATAGCATTTCTTGCCCAGCAACGCATTTCCGCCGTAGCCGGACCCGAAGCTCCAGATTTCCCGGGTCTCTGGAAAGTGCGTGATGTATTTGGTGTCGTTGCACGGCCACGGCACGTCTTTTTGCCCGGGCTCCAGCGGAGCACCGATTGAGTGCAATGCCTTCACGAAAAAGCCGTCATCGCCCAGCTTTTCCAATGCGGCCTTGCCCATTCGGGTCATCACCTTCATCGAGGCGACGACGTACTCGGAGTCGGTGATCTCCACGCCGAGCTTGGGGTCCTCGGCACCGAGCGGGCCCATGCAGAACGGGACGACCCACATGGTGCGCCCGCGCATGCAGCCGCGGTACAGCTCGGTCATGGTGGCCCGCATCTCGGCCGGGGGCTTCCAGTTGTTGGTCGGGCCTGCGTCGACCTCGCGCTCCGAGCAGATGAAGGTCCGCGACTCGACCCGCGCCACGTCGGAGGGGTCCGACAGCGCCAGGTAGGAGTTCTTGTGCTTGTTTTCGTTGAGCTTGGTGAAAGTCCCGGCCTCGACCAGCTGGTCGGCCAGCCGCTGCCACTCTTCGTCGGAGCCGTCCGCGAAGACCACCCGGTCCGGCTGGGTCAGCTCAGCGACCTCCTCCACCCAGGACAGCAAGCCCTGATGGTTCGTCGGGGCGGTATCCAGACCAGGAACGGTCGCTGAAGTCATCAAAATCTCCTGCAGTCGCGGTGGTGCATGTGTGCGCGGCTAGTTTGCGGCGGCCTGCACACAGGTTATCGCGAGGTGTATACCCAGAAAAAGCCGAGGCTGTATCGGTTAACTCACAGGAACGATTCAGAACACGTTATCGGCGGTATCTGTCGGCGAATTTTCGTCGATTTCCTCGTCGTCGTCACCGGAAGGCACCGAAGTCTCGGACGGTGCGCCCGCTTCGCCGGAAGGGGTATCGGCGACCTCGCGGGGCCCGGCGGCGTCGCCGAGTTCCGCCCCCACCGCATCGAGCGCGGCCTGCAGGGTCGGCATCTCCCGCCCGCGCAGCGCGGCGGCCCGCGCCCCGACGACGGAGTGTTCGCGCAGCTCGGTGTCGATGACGCTGATCTGCTCGGCGACCCGTGCGCTCTCGCCCTCGTCCTGCTCGGCCAGTGCGGCGGTCAACGTCGACTCCGCCGCCAATACCCGGGTCGCCACCAGTTGCTCGACCGCGGACTGCAGTTGCGCGGTCGCCTCGCCGACCCACCGGTCGAGCAGCGCGCGGTCGCGCAGCAGCCCGCGGGTTCCGACCACCCAAACCGTCAGCGCCAGCCCGACTGCCGCGCATGCGACGGCTCCGGCCACCGTCAAGCCCGGCGTCAGATCGGCCAGCAGCCGGCTCAGCGTCAGCGCCACACCCAACCCAAAGCCCGCGCCCACCAGCATCATCAGCCGGGTCTCCAGCTTCCGCGACTTCAGCTGCGGCGCCGGAACCTCGATCGTCGGGAGCGTCGACGGTGCCGGCGGGTCAACCGTCAGGTCCAGCCCCTGCGCGACGTCGGCCAAATGAGTCGTCGTGCCGTCGTCCACCTCGGTGATCACCTCATTGAGGCGCGCACCCGCGTAGGACTCGAACTCCGGCAGTTTGGCCTTGGTCAGGCTCGCGGCGTCCTCCTGCAGCTCGGAGCGGACCGACGCGCAGCGGTTGCGGGCGAAGTACGACAGCTGAACCCGAGCCTGCTGGGTCTGGCTACGCAAAGCGATCGTGCGCTCCGACTTGGACAGTCGTCGCTGCCGCAGGATCGCGCTGCGCTGGTCGCGCAGCAGCCCGCGGGTTCCGACCACCCAAACCGTCAGCGCCAGCCCGACTGCCGCGCATGC
>NZ_DASXHW010000033.1:0-5320 GCF_036488105.1 Mycobacterium sp.
GGCAGCGGATCCTTCTACGCGGGTTTGGCCACGCAACTGGTTCAACAGGTCAAGGATCAGCCGGATCGGTTGGCGGGCGGGCGAACTCGGGTCGGCCGATACCTGGCCGAGGAGAATGTGCTGCGGTTGCTGAACCTGCGCCGTGTCGCGCGCAGCGTCGAGGGGGCGGCCCCGGGTCCGGAAGGCAATGTCACCAAGCTGAAACTGTCCGACCACATGATCGAGGGCGGCGCGATCACGACCGCGCTGGCGGGGCCCGAAACCGCATTGCACGACGGTGCCGGCGCGCTGGCGGGCCGACTGGTGATGAGCGCTCGAGCCATGGCCATTGCCGGCGGCACCTCCGAGGTGACTCGCAATCAGATCGCCGAGCGGATCCTGGGCATGCCGCGCGACCCGCTGATCAACTGACGCAGCGCTCAGGCCGGCGCGAAGCGTGCCGCGCCGCCCGGGCCGGGCTCCGGCAGGGCCTCGACCCGCATCCCGCAGGTCACTGAATCAGGTTCGCAGTCAACGATATTGGCTGCCACCCGAAGTCCGTTCTGCTCGGCGAGCTCGACGAGGGCGATGACGTAGGGCGTCGGGATCTCCGGGTTGAAGGCGTGATAGTTGACCGTGTAGGTGAATACGGTGCCCTGCCCCGACACCGGTCGCGCGACCAGTGGGCCACCGCAGTCGCGGCATTGACCGGCCGCGGGATGGACCCAGTGCGCGCAGTTCTCGCAGTGCTCGATGAGCAGCTGAGACGTTGCCTCGGTTGACACCGGGAATACAGTACACTCAATTGCCTCGGGTTGGTGGGCAGCGGGTTGGTCTAACGGACGGCGCAGATGAGCTACTTCGAAAAAGACGCGATCATTTCCGGCATCGGTATTTCCCGAATCGGCCGTCGCACCGGCATTCCCGGGCTGGACCTCACCATGGAATCGGTCCGGGCCGCCATCGACGACGCCGGCCTGGCCCCCAGTGATATCGACGGAATCGCCACGCTGGGCGACACTCCCGCCGCCGAGGTCAACGCGGCGCTGCAGATCGATGCCGCGGACTGCGGGACGGGGTTCAGCACCGGCGGTCTGCTGAACCCGGTGATCTCGGCGTGCCGCGCGGTCTCCGAGGGTCATGCGCGGCACGTGATCATCTATCGGACGATCCAGATGCTGGGCGGCACAGTCCCGGTGAAGCAGGACGAGAACGCGCCCGCTCCGCCGCTGGCGAGGATGTTCGACACGCCCGAAGGCGAGACGCCACCGGTCGTCGGCCCGATGGACGATGTCAACGATCTGGTTGCCGCGCAAGCGTATTCCGCCGCGAACTGGCTGGCGCTGACGTGCCGCCGGCACATGGAGTTGTACGGAACCACCAAAGAGCAGCTGGGCTGGCTGGCGGTGAACAGCCGGCGTAACGCGGCGCTGAACCCCCGCGCGGTGTACCGGGATCCGATGACCATGGCGGACTATCTCGCCGCGCGACCGGTGTCGCTGCCGTTTGGGTTGCTGGACTGCGACGTGCCGATCGACGGCTCGATCGCGGTGGTGGTGTCGGTGGCCGGCTATGCCGGCGACTGCCCGCATCGGGCGGTGAAGGTGGAGGCGGTCGGGGGCAGCAATGGCGCGGGCGGCTGGTTCCACCGCGCCGACTATCCGAAGATGGCCTCGGCAGATGCAGCGGCTCAGATGTGGTCGCGGACCGATCTGACGCCCGCCGACCTGAACCTTGCAGAGCTGTACGACGGGTTCACCTTCCTCACCTTCGCCTGGCTGGAAGCACTGGGCATCTGCGGTGACGGCGAGGCCGGTCCGTTCGTCGACGGGGCCGAGCGGATCGCCCTGAACGGCGCGCTGCCGTTGAACACCTACGGCGGCCAGCTCTCAGCGGGCCGCATGCATGGCTATTGGCTGCTGCACGAGGCCTGCCTGCAGTTGCGGGGCGAGGCGGGAGAGCGCCAGGTGTCCAGCCGGCCCGAGGTCGCGGTGGCCGCGGTGGGCGGCGGACCGATCGCCGGATGCATGTTGCTGACATGCTGAGTTGGCTTGTGCGAGGCGGTAATTGAGTCCCGAAGCTCTTCTGCATGCCGGAGCCGGTACCGCTCCCGGGCGCCGGCCCGATAAGCGCGCTTCGCAGATTGCGCGTCGCATCGAGGCTGACATCATTCGGCGTGGTTGGCCGGTCGGGCAGTCGCTGGGGTCTGAGCAGTCGCTGCAACAGCGTTACCGGGTGAGCCGGTCGGTGCTGCGGGAAGCCGTCCGACTCGTCGAGCATCACCGGGTCGCGCGTATGCGTCGCGGGCCTAACGGCGGGCTGCTGGTGTGCGAGCCTGACGCGGCCCCGGCCACTCACGCCATCATCATCTACCTGGAATACCTGGGTACCACGATCGGCGACCTGCTGGATGCGCGGCTGCTGTTGGAGCCGTTGGCGGCATCGCGTGCGGCGGAGCAGATCGACGAAGCGGGCATCAAGCGGCTCCGCGCCGTACTGGGCGCTGAGCAAGACCGGAACCCCGACCTGGCGGCGCCGAGCGACGAGTTCCACGCTGCGCTGGCGCAACAGTCCAAAAACCCTGTCCTGCAATTGTTTATCGATATCCTCATGCGGTTGACCGTTCGGTATGCCGAAGATTCGCGGCTGAACTCCGCCAGCGACGCACTCGAGGCCATCGGCCACAGGCACCGCGAACACGCGGCCATCGTCGCCGCGGTTACCGCAGGCGACACCGCGCGTGCCATGACGCTCAGCGAATGCCACGCGGAGTCGGTGACCACGTGGCTGCAGGACCATCACCACCCGGGTAGCTGCGCGCGCACGTGGCGCGGATCCGGCCGCGAAGCGCCGCAGGGCAAGCTCGCCGAAGTGTTGGCCGCCGCGATCCGCGATGACATCGCCAGCAGCGGCTGGCAGGTGGGGGAGGTCTTCGGATCCGAGGTCGCGCTGCTGGAACGCTATCGGGTGAGCAGGTCCGTGCTGCGAGAAGCGGTGCGGCTGTTGGAATATCACGCCGTTGCCACCACGCGGCGCGGGCCCGGCGGCGGGCTGGTGGTGGCAGAACCCCAGGCGCAGGCCAGCATTGACACCATCGCGCTGTATCTCCAGTACCGCCAGCCTCGTCGCCAAGACCTGACGTTGATTCGCGACGCCATCGAGATCGACAACGTCGCTAAAGTCGTCCGACGGCGCGAGTCACCCGAGGTGCGTGACTTCCTCGACAGGCACCGGTTGCTGATCGAAGAAGCCGGTGACGACCCCCGCAAGGCGGGCGTCGAGGAGTTCCTATTCCACACCGGGCTGGCGACGCTGGCCGGTAACGCCGTGCTCGAGTTGTTTCTGCGGATTCTTGTCGAGCTCTTCCGCCGGCACTGGGCAAGCACTGAGCAGCCGATCCCGAGCCACGGCGACCTCCTCGACGTGCGACACGCTCACCTGCGGATCATCGAGGCGATCGCGCAGGGCGACGACAGCCTGGCCCGTCATCGCGTCCGGCGTCACCTGGACGCCGCCGCGTCGTGGTGGCTGTAACCATGCGCGATAAATGAAGTTGCGCAGTCGGCTGATCTGCGTCTACCCTCGGCGACGTGCCACATCTTCTCGCAGTAGCCAGCACCCGCAGCGGGGTCTGATCCAGACCGACCCCCCGCTGTGGGTCGGAAGCTACTACCTGTCGGTCACCCCTCCAGATCAGAGAAGACCGGCACATGACAATCACCTCCGCTCCATCCGAATCGTCAGTCCTGCGTTTTGACGGCATTGCGCTACCGCGGGGACTTCGGGAAGACGCCGACACCATGTCGTGGAGCACATTCACCGCCACCTATGGGCCAAGCGCCGGCCCGTTGCGGCTAGGACACTGGCACTGCACTGACACCGATCACCGGGCGACGCGACTGGGAACCAAAACGTTCCAGGCCACGCTGTCGCTTGGCGATCGCATCGAAACCGCCACCGCCACCGCAACCGGTCCGGTCGCGGCACTGACCGCGATGCTGTACGAGCACGGCGTCTCGGTCGAGATGCTGCGGTTCCATCAGCTGCAGTCAGACGACACGACCGCGACCTTCATCCAGGGCACCGACGGCTGCCGGGCCGAGTGGGCGATGGGCTACTCGGCGGATCCGACACAATCCGCGCTGTCAGCCGTCATCGCCTGCGCGAACCGGCTCTGCGCGGAGAACCGCTAAAGAGGCCGCAGCACGATCGGCATGCCGTCCATCGGGATCGGCATGCCGCCGTAGTCCCATTTCGCCTGGTAGCCCGGGCGCGGCAACTCAAGCCGGTAACGGCGCAGCAGCCGGTGCAGGATTATCTTGATCTCCAGCTGGCCGAACGTCATCCCGATGCACTTGTGCGCGCCGCCGCCGAACGGCGTGAACGCATAACGGTGCCGCTTGTGCTCGCTGCGCGGCTCGGTAAATCGGTCGGGGTCGAATTTCAGCGGATCTGTCCAGATCTCCGGCAAGCGATGGTTCATCCCCGGGTACGCGATGACGTTCGTGCCTGCAGGCAGGTAGTAGCCCAGCAACTCGGTGTCGCGCACAGTCCGGCGCATCCCCCACTGCACCGGCGTCACCAGCCGGATCGCCTCGTTCATCACCAAATCGAGCGTTTCCAGCTTCTCCAGTGACTCGATGTCCAACGGACCGTCACCGAGCCGATCGGATTCGTCGCGGCAGCGTTCCTGCCACTCGGGGTTGGCGGCCAGGTGGTAGGCCATCGTCGTCGAGGTCGATGTCGAGGTGTCGTGCGCGGCCATCATCAGGAAGATCATGTGGTTGACGATGTCCTCGTCGGAGAAACTGTTGCCGTCCTCGTCCTCGGTGTGGCACAGCACAGTCAGCAAGTCACTGCCCTCCTTGCCGCGGCGCTCCTTGACCCGCTCACGGAAGTAGTTCTCCAGCAGCTCACGGGCCTGCAGACCGCGCCACCAGGTAAACGGCGGCACGCTGGTGCGGATAACCGCGTTTCCGGCGCGGGTGGTGATGGTGAAGGCCTTGTTGACCTTGGTCACCAGCTGATGGTCCGTGCCGGGCTCGTGACCCATGAACACCATCGACGCGATGTCGAGGGTGAGCTCTTTCATCGCCGGGTAGAGCAGAAAACGTGGATCATTGGCTACCCAGTCGTTGGCCACCACCTGCGAGACGACCTGGTCCATCTGCTCGACATAGCCGACCAGCCGGGAGCGGACGAACGCTTCCTGCATGATCCGCCGATGGAACATGTGCTCCTCGAAGTCGAGCAGCATCAGGCCCCGGTTGAAGAACGGGCCGATCACCGGCACCCAGCCCTGCTGGGAGTAGTCCTTGTTGCGGTTGGAGTAGATGACCTG
>NZ_DASXHW010000069.1:0-4265 GCF_036488105.1 Mycobacterium sp.
CGACCAGATCGCTCATGGTCTTCCAGGCTAGTCGGGCTACGGTCGACGCGAGACGCTAAGGCCCCATCCGCGACTTGGGTCACTTGAGATGGTGGCGGCCTTTGTGCCCACCTCTCAGCGACAAGGCCGTACAGCGGCTGAGTTGTCGCTCGGAGGTGGGCAAATCGGCATGTGTCCGACTCCTTGTGACGGATGAGAAAACGCTACGGCGCCTCAAGAATGGCCACCGCGGCCGCGGTGTCGGCTTCGTGCGTCAACGACACGTGGATCGTCACGTCCTTCAGATGCTTGGCGATATCGCCGGTCAACCGCACCCGCGGCCGGCCCCACATATCGGTGACGACCTCGATGTCGCGATGGATGTCCTCGCGCAACACCGGTCGTTGGGAGAACCGCGATCCGGACCAGGCCTTGATCACCGCTTCCTTGGCCGCCCACCGCGCCTCCAGGTGTCGTGCGGCCGATGAACTCTTGTTCGACGCGTCACGCCGCTCACCTGGGGTGAAGGTCTCGGCGAAGACCGTTCCGGGCTGGTCGACCTGCTCAGCGAACTCAGTAATGGAGACAAGGTCTATCCCCACTCCGACGATGCTCATTTCTGCGAACCTATCGGATGCTCACTGGCGGTAGACGTCGTCGTCGCCCAATCGCGCGTTCGCGTCGAGCAACATCGACGCTTCCTGCCGCTTCTCGGACACCTGGTGGTCGAAGCGACGGTCGGCGGGACGCTCGTACAGTGCGGGGCCGCCGGCGATCGCCGACGCCAGTCGTCGCTGTCCGGCCAGCAGACGGGCGTCTGCCCTACGCAGGTAATCCGCGCGCTGTTCGGCATCCAGCGTTGCCATGAAGGCCTCCGGGTGCACCAGCGCGACCAGTCCCGACACGTGGCCGAACCCGAGGCTGGTCACCAGCCCGGCCTTCAGCGGGAACTTCTCGCCGAGCCGCAGCGTTTCGCGCACCCAGACGAAGTGCGCGGAGTCCGCGAGTTCGTCGTCGACGCAATCCAGGCTGCGGTTGGGCGGGATGACCCCGTCGCGCAGGATCTGGCACAGGCCGATCATCTGGAAGACCGCAGCGCCGCCCTTGGCGTGCCCGGTGAGGCTCTTCTGCGACACGATGAACATTGGAGCGCCGTCGGAGCGGCCCATCGAATCGGCCAGCCGCTCATGCAGTTCGGTTTCGTTGGGGTCGTTGGCCAACGTCGAGGTGTCGTGCTTGGAGATCACCGCGACATCGTCAGCGCCGACGCCCAGCTTGGCCAGCGACCGGGCCAGCGGCGAATCCTTGCCGCCACGTCCGGCACCCAGCGCGCCCAGGCCCGGGGCCGGAATCGAGGTGTGCACACCGTCGGCGAACGACTGCGCGTAGCCCACCACCGCCAGCACCGGCAGACCCATCTTGAGCGCGAGGTCGCCGCGGGCCAGCAGGATGGTGCCACCGCCCTGAGCTTCCAGGAACCCGAGCCGGCGCCGGTCGTTGGGCCGGGAGAACTTCGAGTCCGCAATGCCCCGGCCGCGCATCATGCTGGTGTCGGCGGTGGCCGCCATGTCACCGAAGCCGATGATGGCCTCCAGCGTCAGGTCGTCGAACCCACCGGTGACCACTAATTCGGCCTTGCCGAGCCGGATCTTGTCCGCACCCTCCTCGACCGAGACCGCCGCGGTGGCGCATGCGCCAACCGGGTGGATCATCGCGCCATAGCTACCGACATACGACTGAATCACATGTGCGGCAACGACGTTGGGCAGGACCTCCTGCAGGATGTCGTTCGGTTTGTTCCGGCCGAGCAGGTTGCCGTGATACATCGTCTGCATCGACGTCATGCCACCCATACCGGTGCCCTGAGTGCTGGCAACCAGGCCCGGGTGCACCCATCGCATCAGCTCGGTCGGGGTGAAGCCCGACGACAGGAACGCGTCGACGGTCGCCACGATGTTCCACAGCGCCACCCGGTCGACCGAGCTGGCCATGTCTTGGCTGATGCCGAACACCGTCGGATCGAACCCGGTGGGGATCTGCGCGCCGACGGTCCTCGACAGCTTGGTCTTGCGCGGCACGCGAATCTCGGTGCCCGCCTTGCGGGTAACTTGCCAGTCGCTGGAGCCCGGGACCGGCTGGACCACCGTGTGCTCGGCGTCGAACTGCGCGAACCCGCGAGCGTCGGCCTCCGATGAGACGACGAAGGTGAAGTCCTTGTCCAGGAACACGCTCACCATCAGTGGCGACGCGTGATCGGGATCGATCGCACCGTCGTCGACGAACTCACGGATGCCGACGCGTTCAACGACGACGTCGTGATACCGCTCGACCAAGTCGGCCTCGTCGATCAGGTCGCCGGATTCGGTGTCATACCAGCCCGGGGTCGGGTCGTCTTCCCACTTGATCAGGCCTGTGGTCCAAGCCAACTCGAGCACACCGGCGGCCGACAGTTCGTTGTCGACCTCCATCTCGAAGCGAGTCCGCGACGAGCCGTACGGCCCGAGTTCGGCGCCGCCGACGATGACCACCAACTCGGACGGGTCGACGTCGAGGTCGGCCCACACCGGCGGCGGGGCCGGGCTGAAGCCGCGCGGCGGCGAGGGCAACGCGGCGATGGTCCCCTCCTCGGCAGCGTCGTCGTCGTCGACGGCAGCTTCGGTGGTCATCTCCTCGCGGGCCTTGGCGGCCAGCTCAGCCATGTCCAAGTCGACATCGCCGAGCCCGCCGGTGAAGTCCACCTTGACCGGCGACATGGCCGCGGCCGCCCGCGACTCGATGTCGCACAGACCTAACAGCATCTCGGCCATCTCGTCAGTGGAATACGTTGTGACACCGGCTTCTTCGACGGAGCTGACGATCGCATCGTTATGCCCCATCAGCCCGGTGCCGCGGGTCCAACCGATCAGCGCGTGCGCGAGGCTGACGCGCTGCGCCCACGACGACTCGGCTCCCCAGCGGGTCACCACGGCATCCAGTGCTGACTTGGCTTCGCCGTAGGCGCCGTCACCGCCAAACATGCCGCGGTTGGGCGAGCCGGGCAGCACCACATGCAGTCGTGAGGCGATGTCACGCTCGGCGCCGATCTTGGACAGTCCGCCAATCAACCGCTGCACGGCCCACAGCAGCACCTTCATTTCCATCTCCGAGCGCGAGCCGGCCTCGGACAGGTCGCCGACCACCCGCGGCGCCGCGAACGGGAACAGCAGGGTCGGCGTTTGCGCGTCCTTGATGTGAATCGACTGTGGCCCAAGGCTTTCGGACTGCTCGTTGCCGATCCATTCGGCCAGTGCATCGATGTCGGAGTAGGACGCCATGTTGGCCGCCACCACCCACAGCGAAGCACCGAAGCGGGCGTGGTCGCGGTAAAGATTCCGGTAGAACGCCAACCGCTCGTCATCGAGCTTCGACGTCGTCGCGATGACAGTGGCGCCGCCGTCGAGCAACTTGCCGACCACCGATGCGGCGATCGAGCCCTTCGACGCGCCGGTCACCACCGCGACCTCAGCGCTGTATCGACCGGCATCCGGGTTCTCCGCGCCGGCAGCGATCCGGCCGTACAGCGAGGCGTGGATCTGACGTCCGGCAGCAAGCGCCTTGCCCTGCCACCAGGTCGCCTGCGTCGCCACCACATGGCCGGCGCCCTCGAACCGCTCCGACAGCCGCAGCCAATCGGCGTTGGCCTCGTCGTCGTCGATCAGCCAGAGCTTGACCAGATCTTCACGGGCGCTGGCCCAGCGATCGTCGAACACCACGGCCTTCTTGCCGTCGAACACAGGCGCCACCAACCGGGGCCAGTCTGCGCCGAGTTCGGTGGTGACCAGGTCGATCAGGTCGGCGTCGGTCGAGGCCGGCGGCACGCTGACCGGGTCATCGAGGCCGAGTTGACCGAGTATCAGGCGGGCCGCCGAGGCGAGCACACCGTCGCGGCCGGTGATCTGTTCGGTGAATTCGCCGAGCGCTGCCGCGTCGACGGTGGCACCGCCGCCACCGCCGGACGACGGCAAGGCCACGGCGATTCCGCGGCGCGCGGCCACGGCCGTAACGGCGGCGTCGATGACGCTGTCGACGGCGGCGGCGTCGGCGAGCGCGCCCTCGTGCAGGTTGCCCAGTGCGCCACCCCGGACGCTGGTGCCCTCACGGGTACCCAGCGCGACCTCGACGGTGACGTGCTTGACCCATCCCTCGCCGAGCTCCCAGGTCTTGGTCACCCGTTCGGCGATGGCCGCGGGCCGCTTACCGGACGGGCCCAGGATCGTGCGCAGCTGGTCGTTGATCGCGTCGGAAAG
>NZ_DASXHW010000093.1:0-1959 GCF_036488105.1 Mycobacterium sp.
CTGTATTGCCGCCTACTGGCGAGTCGGCCGATGGTGTGGCTCGGCGAGATCTCCTACGAGATCTTCTTGATCCATTTGGTGACAATGGAATTCGCGATGGTCTACATCATGCAGGATCATGTCTACACCGGTTCGATGGCCGGGTTGTTCGTGGCGACGATCGTGATCACCATTCCGCCGGCCTGGCTGTTGCACCGTTTCACCCGGGTGCGCGGCTGACCTGATCGGCGGGCACCACGACCGGGGCGACGAACTCGGTGAGTATCGCCCGCTCGTCGGCTTCGTCGTGACCGGGGAAAATCAGCAGCGACGTGATCACCCGGACCAGCCAGCGGCCGCGTCCCGCAACGTTAGCGGGGTGGTCGTCGCCGAGCGAGGTGACGAATGCGTTGGCCAATGCGGCGATCACGTCGGACTGCTCAGCCAACTCGGCGCCCAGCGGGGGAGCCGTCGTCGCGAACCAGGCTGACAGCGCGGGACTTTCGCGGACCAGGCGAAGCGCGGTGACGATGCTGGTGACCAGCCGTTCCCGCGGGTCCTCGATCCCGTCGAGGTCGATTGACTCGGAGAGCCGATGCGTTTCGCGGGCCACGTAGGCGGTGCGCAACGCCTCACGGTTCTCGAAATAGCGGTACAGCGTCGCGCGGGAACACCCTGCGGCCCTGGCGATCTCGTTCATGCCCACCGAACCGGGATCGTGGCGGGTGAACAACGCCTCGGCGGCGTCGAGGATGCGATCGGCCGCGACCTCGGTGCGACGCTCCGCCAGCCAGTCGTTGGCCATCTACGACGTGACCCGGAACGGGACCGATAGCGGGCGTCGCACATAGCTGCCGCCGGCCCAGACGATGCCGGACTCGTCGACCTCGAAATCGGGGCAGCGCGAAAGTAATTCGGTCAATGCAACCCGCGACTGCATTCGGGCCGCCGCCGCACCCAGGCAGTGGTGGGCGCCGTGGCTGAAGGTCAGAATGTTGCGCGGGCAGCGGGTGACGTCGAGCTCGTCGGCGTCCGGCCCGTACACACGCTGGTCGCGGTTGGCCGACCCGTACAGCAGCAACACTCGCCGTCCGGCCGGAATCGTGGTGTCGCCGATCGTCACGTCGTCGGTGACCGTGCGCGCCAGCCCTTGTGCGGGCGTGGTCATCCGTAACAATTCCTCCACGGCGTCCGGGATGCCTTCAAGGTTGTCAACTAACAACTCTCGCTGATCAGGCCGTTGGTGGAGTAGCGGCATCGACCCGCCGAGCATCCCGGTCACGGTGTCGTTGCCGCCGGTGACCATGGTGAACGTGAAGCCCAATATCGATAGAACCCCGGCGATGTCGCCGTCGGCGCCGACCCCCGCGGCGACCAGGTGGGAGATCGTGTCGTCCTCGGGGTCGGTTCGGCGCCGCTCGATCAGCTGGGTGAAATAGGCCATCATCGATCCGACTGCGTCGCCGACGGTTTCCAGCGCGCCGGCGACGCCGCCGTCGGCGGTGTTGGCCGCCACGATCGCCTGGGTCCAGCCGTCAAACTGGGTCCAATCCTCTTCGGGCACTCCGAGGTAGTGCGCGACCACCATCGACGGCAGCGGCTTGAACAGTTCGGCGACGATGTCGCCGCCGCCGTTGGCGCGCAGCCGCTCGACGCGCTCGACGACGAACTCGCGCACCTTGGGCTCCACCGCCTCGACCTGGCGCGGCGTGAATCCGCGTGACACCAATTTGCGGAACTCGGTGTGCACCGGTGGATCTTGCATCACGAACGGTGGATTGTCCTTGAGCCCAATCATTTCCAGGTCGCCGTAGTTCACGGTCAACCCCTTGGCGGAGGAGAACGTCTCGTGGTCACGGGCCGCGGCCCAGACGTCGGCGTGCCGGGTCAGCACGTAATAGTCGTCCTCGGGCCTCTGCGTCGGCACCACATGGTGCACCGGATCGTGGTCGCGCAGCGCGCGGTACATCGGCCACGGGT
>NZ_DASXHW010000126.1:0-15885 GCF_036488105.1 Mycobacterium sp.
CACCTGACCGCTACCGTTACCAGCGCTGCCCAGTACTGCGATCAGCGCGGCCACCTCATCGTCGGTCGGGTTGCCTTTGAGCACCCGGATGTGCGGCTCGTGCGGCTGTGCGGCGTCGGGCGTTTCGATGTCGTCGCGCACAGGGGACTGACCGTTCGTCTCGTTCCCGTCACTCACTGCGTTCGTTCCGCTCACTTGACTCACAGGGGAATGTTCCCGTGCTTCTTCGGCGGTACCTGGGCGATCTTGCGCTCGAGCAGTCGCAGCGCCGTCCCGATGTAGCCGCGGGTGTGCGAGGGCGGGATCACCGCGTCGACGTAGCCTCGCTCGGCGGCGATGTACGGGTTGACCAGCGTGTCCTCGTACTCCTGCTGCAACTGCAGCCGCAGGGCGTCGACGTCCTCGCCGCTGCGGGCCGCCTCGCCGAGCTGTTGGCGGTAGACGAAGCCGACCGCGCCGGAGGCGCCCATCACGGCGATCTGCGCCGTCGGCCAGGCTACGTTGACGTCACAGCCCATGTCCTTGGAGCCCATCACGCAGTACGCGCCGCCGTACGCCTTGCGGGTGATGACGGTGATCTTGGGAACGGTGGCTTCGCCGTAGGCGTACAGCAGCTTGGCGCCGCGGCGGATGATGCCGTTGTATTCCTGGCCGGTACCCGGCAGAAAGCCCGGCACGTCGACCAGCATCACCACCGGGATGTTGAAGCAGTCGCAGGTCCGCACGAAGCGGGCGGCTTTCTCCGAGGCGTTGATGTCCAGACAGCCGGCGAACTGGGTCGGCTGGTTGGCCACAATCCCCACCGGCCGGCCCTCGATGCGGCCGAACCCGATCACGATGTTCTGCGCGTAACCGGCTTGCACCTCGAGGAACTCGTCGTCGTCGAGGATGCGGGTGATCACCTCGTGCATGTCGTAGGGCTGGTTGGCCGAGTCGGGGATCAGCGTGTCCAGCTCGAGGTCTTCATCAGTGAGGTTGTCCTCGATGGCACCCTCGGGAACCGGCACCGGATAGCGCGGCGGATCGGTGAAGTTGTTGGGCGGCAGGTAGCTCAGCAGATCGCGGACGTAGTCGAAGGCGTCCTGCTCGCCGGAGGCGACATAGTGCGCGGTGCCGGACTTGGCCATGTGCGTGTGCGCACCGCCGAGTTCCTCCATCGTCACGTCTTCACCGGTGACGGTCTTGATCACGTCGGGACCGGTGATGAACATCTGGCTGGTCTGGTCGACCATCACCACGAAGTCGGTCAGCGCGGGGGAGTAGACGTGGCCACCCGCGGCGGCGCCCATGATCAGCGAGATCTGCGGGACGACGCCGGAGGCCAGGATGTTGTTGCGGAAAATCGAGCTGTACAGGCCGAGCGAGACCACACCCTCCTGGATGCGCGCGCCCGCGCCGTCGTTGATCCCGATCAGCGGCCGGCCGGTCTTGATCGCCAACTCCTGCACCTTGACGATCTTTTCGCCGTAGACCTCGCCGAGGCTGCCGCCGAACACCGTGACGTCCTGGCTGAAGATGCAGACGTCGCGGCCGTCGATGGTGCCGTAACCGGTGACGACGCCGTCACCGAGCGGCCGCTTCTCGGCCAGCCCGAAATTGGTGCTGCGGTGCCGGGCCAGCGCGTCGAGTTCGACGAACGATCCCTCGTCCAGCAGGGCGTAGATGCGCTCGCGCGCGGTCAGCCTGCCCTTCTCGTGCACCTTGTCGACGGCGGCTTGACCCACCGGGTGCAGGGTCTCCTCGCTCCGCTTGCGCAGTTCGGCGAGCTTTCCCGCGGTGGTGTGAATGTCAATGTCGTGCTCAGCTTGCGCCTCGACCGAGGTCTCGGAAGTCATGGCTGTCGATCTTAGCGGTCCCTTAGATTGTGATCCCAATCCCGCGCCGGGTAAGTGAGCCGAGTGTGCGCCGACGGTGGGGATTTTGCGGCGGGATTCCCGCCGTCAGCGCACAGTGGAAGCCCAGAACGCACACTCGACTGCACTCAACGAAAAGAGGACGGCATCGTGCCAGCCGACGCCATTGACCGGTCGCCCTTGGATGTGGCGGCCTTGCGCGACGGGCTGGCGGGGCCCGGCATGCCGTGGCGTCAGCTCGATGTTGTCGCCGAAACGGGTTCCACCAACGCCGATCTGCTCGCGCGGGCCGAGGCCGGCGTTGACATCGACGGGTCGGTGTTGCTTGCTGAATATCAGAACGCCGGCCGGGGCCGCCACGGCCGGCAATGGTCGGCGCCGCCGCGGACGCAGGTCGCCCTGTCGGTCGGCGTGGCCGGCGGCTCGGTACCCCGGACGGGGTGGGGATGGTTACCGCTGGCCACCGGGGTTGCGCTGGCCGACGCGCTGGCCGCCCTGGGTGTCGAGGCGGGCCTGAAGTGGCCGAACGATGTGCTGGTCAACGATGGCAAGCTGGCCGGGATCCTCGCCGAGGTTGCCTCGCCGACGCCGGTGATCGTGCTCGGCCTCGGGCTCAACGTAACGCTGACTGCCGAGGAAGCGCCGGACCCGGCGGCCACCTCGCTGCTGATGTTGGGTTCATCGGCTACCGATCGAAACACGTTGGCGCGCAGAATACTTCGTGAGCTGGCAACGCGCGTCGACACGTGGCGGACCGCCGGGGGCGCAGATCCCGCGTTGGTCGTCGACTATCAGCGCTACAGCGTGACGCTCGGCTCGCGGGTCCGGGCCAGCATGCCCGGTGACCGTGAAGTGGTCGGCGTGGCGCGAGCCGTCGACGAAACGGGGCGATTGTGTGTCGACACCGGTGGACAGACGGTGGCAATCTCGGCCGGAGACATCACGCACCTGCGGCCCGGCGTCTAAAGTGCCACCGTGGGCTACCCCGACAACGTGCTGGCCGGCGATGAGCAGGTCGTTCTGCACCGCCACCCGCACTGGAAGCGACTTTTCTGGCCGGTCACCGTTCTGATCCTGGCGAGCGCGGCGGCATCGTTCGGTTGCGCGGTGGTCAACGGCACCTCGTGGGATCCGACCGCCAAACGGGTCGTTTTCTGGGTCATCGGGGCGATCTGGCTGGTGCTCTTGGGCTGGCTGACGGTGTGGCCGTTTTTGAATTGGCTCACCACACATTTCGTCATCACCGACCGGCGGGTGATGTTCCGGCACGGGGTGCTGAGCCGCAGCGGCATCGATATCCCGCTGGCCCGGATCAACAGCGTCGAATTCCGGCACCGGCTGATCGATCGCATACTGCGCACCGGCACCCTGATCGTCGAGTCAGCGTCACAAGATCCGTTGGAGTTCTACGACATTCCGCGCGTGGAACAGGTCCACGCGCTGCTGTATCACGAGGTTTTCGACACCCTCGGGTCCGAGGAATCGCCGAGCTGATCCGCCCGGTTCCGGCGCGCCAGCCAAGCGCCCAGCAGCGTGACCGTGCCGTTGGCCTCGACGTCCTCGAAAACCTCGGCGATCCCGCCTGCGGTGAGCGCCGATTCCAGCGCTTTGTCGCCGCTCCGGGCGGATTCGTCGGGGAACACCCAGCGCCGGAACGCCCAGAAGCGGAACGCCATCTGCAGCAGATTGCCGATGAGGTAGGCCGAGATGAAGTCGGCGATGTTCTCTGCGGTCAGTGACACCATCGGCACCCGCAGGTCCAGGATGTAGCTGGAGACCCACAGCGGCGCCATGCTAAGCAGCACCCCGACGCCGCTGAACGCGAAGAACAGCAGGGCCTCGTGGTGACGCTCGCGGCCGCCGCGGTCGCGGAAGCTCCATTCCCTGTTCATGATGTACGACGCGATGACCGCGACGATGCCGGCGATGACCTTGGCGGTCACCGGTTTGGGCTCCAGGATCGTCAGCTTCAGGGTGTAGAAAATGGCCGAGTCGATGACAAACGTGGTCGCGCCGACGATCGCGAACTTGATCAGCTCGTGATGGCGCTCGGCGTAGGGGCGGATCGGCCCCGGCAGTCGGGCGATCGTGGCATCGGCGAAGGACACAATGTCGCAGTCTACGTATTAGTTGCTGAGGGTGCTCTGTGACCGCGTCACCGCCGATAAAGCACCCGTTCAGCGGCCGTGACACCATTATTGCCGTGCCGAGTACCCCCAACGCTTCGCCCCAGGTCGCCATGGTCGGTGGGGGCCAGCTGGCCCGGATGACCCACCAGGCGGCGATCGCGATGGGCCAGAGCCTGCGAGTACTGGCCGCCGACGCCGCCGATCCCGCCGCTCAGGTCAGTCCCGACGTGGTGATCGGCTCGCACACCGATCTCGAGGCGCTGCGTCGCGTCGCCGCCGGTTGCGCGGCGCTGACCTTCGACCACGAGCATGTTCCCACTGAGCTGCTGGAAAAGCTGGTCGCGGAGGGCGTCAACGTCGCGCCGCCGCCGGAGGCGCTGGTGCATGCGCAGGACAAGCTGGTCATGCGGCGACGGCTGCAGGCCCTTGGCGCGTCGGTGCCGCGCTACGCGGCCATCGAGCGACCCGGCGACGTTGATGAGTTCGCCCGACGGGTGGACGGGCCGGTCGTCGTCAAGGCGGTTCGCGGCGGCTACGACGGGCGCGGGGTGCAGATGGCGGCCGACGTGGCGCAGGCCCGCGCCATCGCGGGTCAATATTTAGATTCTGGCGTACCGGTATTGGTCGAGGAGCGGGTCGCGATGCGCCGTGAACTCTCGGCGCTGGTGGCCCGGTCGCCGTTCGGGCAGGGCGCGGCCTGGCCGGTGGTCGAGACCGTGCAGCGCGACGGCATCTGCGTGCTGGTGATGGCGCCGGCTCCGGCGCTGCCCGACCACCTCGGCGCGGCGGCGCAGCGGCTGGCGCTGAGCCTGGCCGCCGAACTGGGCGTGGTGGGTGTGCTGGCCGTCGAGCTGTTCGAAACCGTCGACGGGGAGCTGCTGGTCAACGAGCTGGCGATGCGCCCGCACAATTCCGGGCACTGGACCATGGACGGGTCGCGGACCAGCCAGTTCGAGCAGCACCTGCGCGCGGTGCTGGACTACCCGCTCGGCGACACCGAGACCATCACGCCGGTGACGGTGATGGCCAACGTGCTGGGCGCGGCGCAAACGCCGACGATGTCGCTCGACGAGCGGTTGCACCACCTGTTCGCGCGGATGCCCGACGCCCGGGTTCATCTCTACGGCAAGGAAGAACGCCCCGGCCGCAAGATCGGGCACATCAATTTCCTCGGCAGCGACGCGGCCGAGTTGGCAAACCTGCGTGAACGCGCGGAGCGCGCGGCACACTGGTTGTCAGAAGGGCAATGGACGGACGGATGGGACCCGCATGACTGACGCCGTACGCGTTGGCGTGATCATGGGCAGCGACAGCGACTGGTCGGTGATGTCCGACGCCGCCGACGCGCTGGCCGAGTTCGACGTCGCCTACGAGATCGGGGTGTATTCGGCGCACCGCACCCCGCAGCGCATGCTCGACTACGCCCAGCAGGCCTCCGACCGCGGCGTCGAGGTGATCATCGCCGGCGCGGGCGGCGCGGCCCACCTGCCCGGCATGGTGGCCTCGGCCACGCCGCTCCCGGTGATCGGCGTCCCGGTTCCACTGGCCAAGCTGGACGGGCTGGACTCGCTGCTGTCGATCGTGCAGATGCCGGCCGGGGTGCCGGTGGCCACCGTGTCGATCGGTGGCGCCCGCAATGCGGGTCTGCTGGCGGTGCGCATTCTGGCCGTGTCCGATCCTGCGCTGCGCAACCGGATTGTGGCGTTCCAGAAGGAGCTGGCGGAGTCGGTGCTGGCCAAGGATGCGGCGCTGAAAAAGCGCCAAGGTAAAGTTACCGGCGAGTAGCTAAGGAGGCTGGGATGGCTGGAGATCCGTCGTTCGATCTGTTCAAGCTGCCTGAGGAGCACGACGAATTGCGGGCGGCGATCCGCGCGTTGGCGGAAAAAGAGATCGCCCCGCACGCCGCGGACGTCGACCAGCAGCCCCGCTTTCCCGAGGAGGCGTTGCATGCGCTGAATGCGTCCGGCTTCAACGCCGTACACGTTCCCGAGGAGTACGGCGGTCAGGGCGCGGACTCGGTCGCGGCGTGCATCGTGATCGAAGAGGTGGCGCGCGTCGACGCCTCGGCGTCGTTGATCCCGGCGGTGAACAAGCTGGGCACGATGGGACTGATCCTGCGCGGTTCGGAGGAGCTGAAGAAGCAGGTGTTGCCCTCGCTGGCCTCCGATGGGGCGATGGCCTCCTATGCGTTGAGCGAGCGCGAGGCCGGCAGCGACGCCGCGTCGATGCGGACCCGGGCCAAAGCCGACGGAGACGACTGGATCCTGAACGGCACCAAGGCCTGGATCACCAACGGCGGCAAGTCGACCTGGTACACGGTGATGGCCGTGACCGACCCGGGCAAGGGCGCCAACGGCATCTCGGCGTTCATCGTGCACAAAGACGACGAGGGTTTCAGCGTCGGGCCCAAGGAAAAGAAGTTGGGCATCAAGGGTTCTCCGACCACCGAGCTGTACTTCGAGAATTGCCGGGTCCCCGGCGACCGGATGATCGGTGAACCCGGCACCGGTTTCAAGACCGCGTTGGCCACCCTCGACCACACCCGCCCGACGATCGGCGCGCAGGCCGTCGGCATCGCCCAGGGCGCGGTCGATGCGGCGATCGCATACACCAAGGACCGCAAGCAGTTTGGCGAGTCGATCAGCACGTTCCAGGCCGTCCAGTTCATGCTGGCCGACATGGCGATGAAGGTCGAGGCCGCTCGGCTGATGGTGTACACCGCGGCCGCCCGCGCCGAGCGTGGCGAGCCGAATCTGGGCTTCATCTCGGCGGCGTCGAAATGCTTTGCCTCCGATGTGGCGATGGAAGTCACCACCGACGCCGTGCAACTTTTCGGCGGCGCGGGATTCACCACCGACTTCCCGGTGGAGCGGTTCATGCGCGACGCCAAGATCACTCAGATCTACGAGGGCACCAACCAGATTCAGCGCGTCGTGATGAGCCGCGCGCTGCTGCGCTGAATCGGTCGTTCAACTCACCTCCGGGAGTTAGATCTTCACGCGTTGACCGGGCGCCAACGCCAGGTCTTCGACCTGCTTGCCGCCGGGCTCAGCAACCCAGAGATCGCGGCCGAGCTACACATCAGCCCCAAAACGGTTGGCCACCACGTCGAGGCGATCTTGACCAAGCTGGGCGTGCAGAACCGCACCCACGCGGTTGCCTACGCGCTGCAACACCAGGCCGCGCTGGACGCGAAGCCGTAAGCTATGCCGTTGCGCCGGCAGCGGTTCCGCTCAGCCCCGCGCTCTCGACGCTGAGCAGGCTTTCCGCTTCGTGCTCTTCCCGGTACGCCTTGGCGCCGCCGTTCAGCCCGAACAGCCGTTTGCTCCACAACAGCCACACCACCGCGACGATGTTGATAGCGAGAGCGAAAAGCCGCAGCGCCGTGATCTTTTCGGTCAGCTCGTAGATTTCCAGCGGAAGGAACACGCTGGTGGCGATCACCGCGAAATACTCGCCCCACCGTTGCATCAGCCACAACCCGACCGCCTCCACCAGTTCGATCGCCGCGTAGCCAGCAAGGCCCGCCGCGATCCACGTCAACGTCGATGACGACAGTGAGAATGCGTGCGAGATACTGTGAATGATCTTGGAGTTGTCCGGATTCCATCCAATCTGGTTTGCCAACGGCTTGAGCAGCGGCAGATCTTGGTCGAACGCCTGGCGCAACCGCTCGCGTGACCCGTTGACCTTGAACACACCGGCCGCTACTGCCAGAAAAATCACGGCGCGAAGCGCGCGCTCGATCGCGAGCGCCCGCATCAATGTCCGGTCCCGTAGGAAGCGCCCGCGGGGGATTTCCGGTGCGGTGTTGGCCGGTCCGCTACGCCGCGGCGGCCCGACGACGAAGGTTTCGCAGCGCAAGCAACGCCAGGCTTTTCCGGCCGGGGTCTCGACCGTCAGGCGCTCCCGGAGTTCCGGCTCATCGGGAGCGAACGTTGCGTGTCCACGCAGTCCGCACGAGCGCAGAGCAAAATCCACCATAAGAGCACGCTACAGCGACTTCCCGCATTGCCAGCGGTATCGGGTGACGTGCTCAATCTGTACGGTGACCAGAATGACCAGCAACACACGTGAAGTCGTGCGTAATCAGCTACTGATTGATGCTCTCGGTGGCCCGATCGATCTCAATGCGGTGGATCGGCGTGTCCAACATGGGAATTCGTCGGCGTTGCCGGTCGAGGTACAGAACGAAACGTTGGATGCCATTCGCGAATGGGTGAGCGACGAACTGTTCAGGATCAGCGCGCTCGTTGATAAATCGCAACGCTTTGAGGCTTGGCATCATTTGCTCGACCATTCGTTGCACGAGATCTCTCACGACTACGTCAAACACTATGGCGACCCCGAGAAATGGATGTTCGCGGCGTGGCTGTCGCTGACCGGGAAAGGCGCACTGCTCGCACGATCGCTCGAGGAAAAGGACATCGACGGATATCGCGCGAAAGCGACGTGAGGCGCAGCGCGCCGCGGGTCAGACCCGCCACCGACGACGACCTCGAACGCGTCTGCGAGATCGTCAACCACTACATCGAGAAGAGCGTCTTCAACTTTCGGACTGAGCCGCAGACCGTCGATGAGCTACGCGCTCAGTGGGCGCAACGGCACCAACGATTTCCCTGGCTGGTAGCGACCGACGACGGCCACGTCATCGGTGTGGCCTACGCGGGACCTTGGAATGAGCGCGCCGCCTACCGGTGGACCGCCGAATCCACCATCTACGTCGACCCGTCGGCGCACCGGAGCGGGGTCGGTGACGCGCTCTACGCCGAGCTACTCAACCGCCTGCGCCAGCAGGGATTCCACAGCGCTGTCGCGGTGATCGCGTTGCCCAATGATCCGAGCGTCCGGCTGCACGAGCGGCACGGGTTCGCCCGCGTCGGACATCTTCTCGAGGCCGGCTACAAACACGACGCGTGGCACGACGTCGGCTTCTGGCAGTGCAAGCTGGCTGACGACTAGCGCGCACCGATTTATGCTGTGCAACAGCGGCCTCAGTCATCGACATCACTTAACGCTTCGGTCAATTTCCATTCACTTTTCCGGGGTCGCGGCCGCGTACGGTACCGCCTTATGAGCGCACCTTCGCCTGTGCCCGCTTCCGGGGTGGCGTCAGACGGCAAATGGTCCCCGCGGCGGTGGGAAACCACCTTCATCAGCGTGACGAATGAATCCCTGCAGGTTGTCATCGATGAAGCGAATCGGCATGCGAACACCCACGGAGCAGAGGGTTGGGAGGTCGTCAACTCCTCGGTGCAGCGCGTTCAGGTCTCGCATCACTTCGCGGGCTACGACAAGGGCGGCGAGTTCTACTTCGAGTGGAGCATCGTCATCACCATGAAGCGACCATTAGGGCCTGCCTGAGGCCCGCCCGCAGGTGTGGCGGGCGGGCGCCCGCCGCGCAGTGACCTAACATCACCTGGTGACCGAATCCCGTTCGATCGGCGATCCGGCCAGCCTCGTTGCCGACGCGTGCTGCGCCGAAACCGGGCCCTGCCAGCCCGTCGCACACGACACACAATGGCAGCACCGCGCGCAGTGGGCGTGGCGGCTGGCCTGGGTCAGCATGGTGGCCATGCTCACCGAGGGTGTAGTCGGGCTGTGGCAGGGCCTCGCGGTCGGCTCCATCGCGCTGACCGGGTGGGCGCTGGGCAGCTTGCCGGAGGCGCTGGCCAGCGCGATGGTCGCGTGGCGATTCTCCGGCTCGCGCACCTTGTCACCAACCGCTGAACGTCGCGCCCAGATCGGCGTCGCGTGGTCGTTTTGGCTGACGGCCCCGTATATCGGCGCGGAATCCATCCACCACCTGCTCGACCAGCAGCACGCCGAGACGTCGGTGATCGGTATTGCCCTGACGACGGCATCGCTGGTGCTGATGCCGATGTTGGGCCGGGCCAAGCACCGCCTCGCTGTTCGGCTGGGCTCGGCGGCCACCGCGGGCGAAGGCACCCAGAACTACCTGTGCGGTGCGCAGGCCGCAGCGGTCCTGGTCGGGTTGGCCGTTGTCGCGTTCTGGCCGAGCTGCTGGTGGTTCGATCCGGTGATCGGTCTGGGCATCGCCGCCGTCGCAATCTGGCAGGGCGTCCGGTCGTGGCGCGGCGAGGACTGCGGCTGCTGAACCCCGCGGGGGGCGTCATTCTTCGTCGGTCAGGTCCGGTGAATCGTTGCCCCACGTGCTCGGCATCATCGGCATGCGCGGGGCGCTGCCGAAGTCGTCGTCGGCGAGCGTGGCCAGTCCGGTTGCCGCGCCGGCGCTGACTTTGGTTGCGGTGCCGGAGAATCCGAGCGGTCCGGACCCGTGCGGCGAGGGGTACACGGTCGGCTCGTCATCCAGATCGATGTATTCGTGGCCGCGGCCGAGACGTTCGACGGTGCTACGCCGGCGCCTACCATCCGGCGTCTTCTTCGGGGCCACTGCCGGGGCTGGGTTTTCGGTGCCCTCGGCCGGTTGTGCTTCCTTGGCCTTGGCGGCCTGGTTCGCCGTTCTGCGCGCCGTCGCGGACAGGAGCCCGACCATGTAGAGATAGCCCTGCATGGTGGCCAGCGGAGGCCCGGCGGGCGTCGGCGGCGGTGGTGGCGGCGTGTGCACCGGGGCGGAGGTCACTACCTGCGCCGGGGTGGCCGCCGGTGCGGGGACCGGCGTCGGCACGGGCGTGGGGCCCGGTGGTGCCGCCATGGCGAGGGGCATCGGAAGCGGAGGAATGGGCAGCGGCGGAATCGCGGCCAGCCCGGCCAAGCCGGCCAAGCCGGCGAAGCCCGCCAACGGGGCGGCCGCCAACGGAATCAACGGCACGGTCAACAGCGGCAGAACTGCCGGGATCAATGCGACGACCGACTCGAGCAGCGTCTTCAGCAGCGCGATGGTGTCGGTGATGATCGTGCCCACGGCTTCGACGGTGCCCAGCACCAGCGTCACTCCGATTGCATACGGATTACCCGACGCCAACGCAGCGGTCATGTCTGCGCCGATGAAGGCGAACGTCTCGGACAGGTAGGCGACGTAGGACCCGATGTCCATCGGGTAGCCGAGAGCGAATGCGATGTTGAACGGGTTGAGGAAGGCAAGCGGGTTGCCGACCGCCGTCAGATAGGGATCGATCCCGGACAACAGTGAGATCAGGTAGGGGTTGTTGTCGAGATTGTCAATCAACGGCTGCAGGACGTTGTTGTAGAAGTCGGTGTAGCCGATCTGCTGCAGCCAGTCCATCCATTGCTGCTCGGTGTCGGGGGGCAACGTGGAGGTTGAATCGGCTTTCGACGCAGCGGAATTCGCTTTAACGACCTGCGGTGCCGGGGTGGTCTGCGGCGATGCCACTACCGCCGCGCCGGCGATGGTTTGATAGGTGCCCATCACAGTGGCGGCCTGGACCCACATCCGCGCGTAGTCGGCCTCGTTCAGGGCGATCGGAATCGTGTTGATGCCAAGGAAATTCGTCGCCAGCAGCACACCGTGGGTCACGTGGTTGGCGGTCAGCTCGGGCAGCGTCGGCATGGCGGCCAGCGCGGTGGTGTAGGCCGTCGCGGCCACCTCTTGTTGAGCGGCAGTCGCGGCGCTGTCGGCGCTGGCCTGGGTCAGCCAGGCCAGATACGGAACGTGTGCGGCGACATAGGCTTCGGCGCTCGGGCCGTCCCACGTCCCGGCCTGCACGGCTTCCAAGACCGCCGTCAGCTCGTTGGCGGTCTCGGTGTAGGTCGCGCTCAACGAATTCCACGCTTGCGCAGCAGCGAGCAAGGAGCCCGGGCCCGGACCGCTACTCAGCAGCGCGGAATGCACCTCCGGGGGCGCGGCCATGAAGATCGGGGCGGTCATGATGCGTCCTTCCTGCCGACCGTGCCGGGTATTCGGCTGAAAACGCAGTCACCGCAGAGTCCGCCGCTAGGCGTGCGGTAGAACAGGCAGCAACTGCTACGGCGATAGCCGTTATTGCTGAAACATATTGTGTTGAGCAGTCTTTCGTCGACACATAGCCGGTAGGCCAGTTGCCAGCCTGGGCCGGGGGAGGCCGCCGCTCGATGGCGGTCGTATGCCCGCGCCGCGCCCAGCAGTGCTGATGCGGCGTTGCCGCGCAACAACTCGGGTGAGACGTTGGTCAGTTGGTGCAGTGCTGTGGACAACGGTGTCAGGTGCACGTCAAAGACAGCGTCAGCCAACCTGGATTCCAGGCCGTCACCTCGCCAGGCGACCGGGTGGACGATATGCAACGCGATCTGACCGCAGACTTCACGGAACAGCAACTCGTCGTCGCCGAGTGCGGGCAACAGTTGGTGGCCGGCGACGGCGCCGATGCCGATCGACCACAATCGCGCGGCGAAGCCGAGGGAGAAGATCGAGGCGGCGACTCGCGGTTCCGCGGCACCGAGGCGAGCCTGCACTCGCTCGACGATGCCGCCCAGCAGGTCGCGGTCGGTGTAGAGCCGGCGCACGGAGCACCAGCCGTTGTCGACGGGCCCGGTGCCGATGGCGAAATAGCCGTTGATGTCACCGAGTTCGGCCAGCACGGCCGGTAGGTCTGCAGTGCCGCGCTCAACAGGGGCCCAGGAATGGCGTGACATCGACGCT
This sequence comes from Mycobacterium sp., assembly GCF_036488105.1. Lineage (GTDB taxonomy): Bacteria > Actinomycetota > Actinomycetes > Mycobacteriales > Mycobacteriaceae > Mycobacterium. Next base: position 12,543 of record NZ_DASXHW010000126.1, read on the forward strand.
CGCCAGCTCTCTCGGGGTCGACCGCCCCGGGTTGCAGGATGCGACGACGCGAGTGTCCTGGCTCTCGGATCGCCGCTCGCCTCGCCTTCCAGCTCGCGGCCGTGGCTAGTGAGGTTCGCTCCCCGATGACAGTGGCGGGACCGCGCCGGATTTGCACCGGCTTCCTACATCGTCATCGCCTTACCCGGGGATTATCGCATTCTCGCGCCATACCTGTTCGCAAATGAGCCGCGAACTGTTTGCCATCTGCGGTGGTCTTGCTCACCCCGTGCCGGCGCTCAACGCGTCCACCGCCGCGTCGATGCTCGGGACGATCGTCGGACCGTAGCGGGCGACCAGTTGTCCGAGTGAGCGGGCGAGGTGCGGCCCAACCGCCTCCGCCAGCAGGACGTCTTCGCCGATCACGATGCCGCCGACCACGTGTGCCGCCATCAACCGGCCATCCCGAGTCACCTCGTAGCGCCAATCACTGATCTGCAGCCGTTCGGGTTGCGACCTGAACATTCCCCGACGGGCAGCGGTATGCGCAACGCCCGGCAGCGCGGCAAAAACGGTAATCACCAACCCGATTCCGCCCGGTCCGGCCAGCGCGTCGGTGACGGTGCGGCTTACTCGCTCGGCATCGAAAGCCGCCATCAGTCGTTCATGGCCAGCACGAACGACGGCGATATGGTTTCGGCCGTCCCGCTGCGGCGCACCGCCGTTCCGGCGGCGTAGAACTCCACCGTGTGGTAGCCCCAGGCGTAGTTTTGGATGGCGAAATGTACTCCGACGACGCCGGATGCACCGTCGCGCTCGGCTTCACTTTGCATGCGCGACATGGCCAACTCGCGCGCTTCGTAGTTTCCCGTTGTCCACTGCGGCATCTCGACGTTGCGGCCCATTTGTCGCAAGGTTTGCAGAAAGCCTTGCGCTGCAATGTGAAACACGCAGTTGCCCATGACGAACGCCACCGGCGCATAACCCGACCGAAGCAGGGTCGCCATGTCCTGTCCGGACAGGTGACTGGAGAAAGCCTGCCCATTGGCCCGCCGAAACGAGCCTGGTTTAGGGGTGTAGCGCACCGCGGTCCCGACCGCGATGAATTCCAAGTGCTCCGATTCGGCGCCGTGCTGGCGCCATTCCAGGCGGACACCGACGACGCCGTCGGCGCCCAACGAGTCGGCCTCGGCCTGCATGCGGGCCATCGCGTTCCAGCGCGCCCGATATGTCGCCTCGGTCAGCACCGGCAGCTCGGATTGTTGCCGGATGCCGGCGAATTGGTAGCCCACGTGGTAGACGGAGACACCCATCACGAGATCGAGTGGCTCGAAACCGGCCCCATGCAGGATTGCGAATTCGTTGATGGACAGGTCGGACGTGAAGACCTTGTCGGCGTGCGAGAGTCGTTCGCTGGCAACGGGGTCGAGCGGAGTCGAAGACACCTTAGCCCTTCTTTCAACGATCGAGCCTTTCACCGAACGAGCCTTTCGCCGGTTGCGCACATCGTACGAGTCCGACGCCGGGGCCGATGGTCGTTCAGTCCAAGCGGTACCGAATCAAGCGTGAACTGTTCGCGACGACGGCGACGGACGAGGCGTTGTGCAGGATCGCCGCGAGCACGGGCGACAACGCGCCGCCGGCGCCGATGAGCAACCCGGCGGCGTTGACGGCGATCGACATGCCGTAGTTCTGCCGGATGACCTCGACCGCGCGAGCGCCCAGGTCGCCGACGTCGAGTAGCCGCCGGAGGTCGTCGTTGGCCAGCGCGACGTCGGCGGTCTCGACCGCGACGTCGGTGCCGGCCAGCCCCATGGCGATGCCGATGTTCGCCGCGGCCAGCGCCGGGGCGTCGTTGATGCCGTCGCCGACCATCCCGACGATGTAACCCTCCTGCTGGAGTTGGCGCACCACCTCGAGCTTCTCCTCGGGCATCACCTCGGCCCGCCACTCGTCGATATCGAGTTCGCCCGCAACGACTTTCGCGATGTCGGGGTGATCGCCGGTGAGCATGACGATTCGGCGGATTCCGTTGGCGCGCAACTTCTTCAGCACATCGGGCGCCTCGGAACGGACCTCGTCGCGCAGGCTGATCAGCCCGACCAGCGTCTCGTCCACGGCGAGCAACAGCGGGGTTTCGGCCTGGCGGCGCAGCTTGTCGACCCAGTCGGCGGCCTCGCGGGACACCTCGACATTCTCCGACCGCAGCAGCGACGGGCTGCCCAGCAGCAGGGTTCGGCCGTCGGCCCAGGTTCGCATGCCGAGCCCGACCAGCACCTCACATTCCTCGTGCGGCGGAATGGTGATCCGGCGTTCCTCGGTCGAGCGGATCACGGCCTCGGCCAGTGGATGGCGAGAGTGCAACTCCGAGCTGGCCGCGTAGGCGAGCACCTGCTCGGGCTGCCAATCATCGTGCAACGCAATGATGTTCGTGACCACCGGGCGCCCGACCGTGAGCGTCCCGGTCTTGTCGAAGACGATCGCGTCCACCCGGCCGGCCTGCTCCAGGTGCGAACCGCCCTTGATCAGGATGCCGCGCCGAGCGCCGTTGCCGATCGCCGCGCTGATCGCCGTCGGGGTAGCCAGGCCCACCGCGCACGGGCAAGCGATCAGCAGCATCGTCATTGCGCGCCGCACATCGCCGGTGAGGACCAGGGTGATTGCCGAGACGATGAACGAGATCGGCACGAAGCGACGGGAGAAGTTCTCGCCGATGGTTTGGATGGGCGCGCGATCGTGTTGCGCCTCTTCGACGCGGGAGATGATGCGGCCGATGGTGGTCTGGTTGCCGACCGCACGGGCGCGAACGACCAGGCGGCCGCGCAGCACCACCGAGCCGGCATGCACCGTCGACCCGGCAACGATGCTGACCGGCAGGGTTTCGCCGGTGATCGCGGACTGGTCGACCACCGCGTCGCCGTCGACCACGTCGCCGTCGACCGGTATCGCGACGTGGTCGTGGATCACCACGTCGTCGCCGATCTCCACGGTGTCGATTGGCACCTGGACTTCGTTCCCGTCGTCCAGCCTGATCCACGCGGTATCGGCGGTGCCGCGCAACAGATCCGAGATGGCCCGCCGGGTCCGGCGCAAGGTCAGATCTTGAAGGTATTCACCGACATTGAGCAGCCAGAGCACGGTGAGTGCGACCACGTTCTCGCGCAGCACCAGGCTGGCGACCGTCGCTGCGGTGACCAACGCATCGGTGCCGGCGCGCCCGGACCGCAGGCCGCGCAGCGCGCCGCGTAGGAAGGGGTAGCCCATGAACACCGTCGCCCCGGTCGCGACCAGTTGGCCGGACGCGCTCAGCAGGGGTGGCCGGTTGAAGGCGTAGCGGCGCACCCCGAGCAGGGCCAGCGCTGCG
>NZ_DASXHW010000166.1:0-16429 GCF_036488105.1 Mycobacterium sp.
GCAGCCGACGTGACAACGGACTGTTCTGCACCGGACTCAAGATGTCGCCGAGCGGAGTTCCCGACATCAGCTTCTGCGCCACCCGCGGCGTGTAGGTCTCGACGAACATGCCGCCGTTGAGCCAAGTGATCGAGTGAATGCGCAGCGCGCCATAGGCGTGTTGACGAAATTCGTGACGGGCCAACAGTTCCTGTCCGACGGAGTCACCGATGTCGTGGGCCAGGATGTGCGCGTTACCGATGCCCAGGTGAGCCAGCAGCGCCTCGTGCATGTCGGCGTGGTCATGCACCGAGTATTCGTACGCGACGGGCTTGGCCGAGAAGCCCATTCCCATCATGTCGGGCGCGATCACCGTGAATCGCTGCGTCAGCGTCGGCCAAATCGGCTCCCAGTCAAAGGAATTGAACGGGTAACCGTGGATCAGCAGCAGCGGAGGACCGCTGCCCTCCACCCGATAGAAGATCTCGAAGCCGAGATAGTCGAAGTACAGTCCTTCATCCAGCCAGGAAGCCAGGCTAGCGTCCACGACCCCGCCGCCCTACGCGATGTAGCGAACGACGCTCTCGGCCACGCACGCCGGTTTGTCCGAGCCCTCGACCTCCACGGTGGTCGACACGGTGGCCTGCACCGCGCCGTTGCCCAGGTCCTCGACATTGACCAGAGAACTCTTCGCGCGGACGCGAGAGCCGACCGGGACCGGCGCAGGAAAGCGGACCTTGTTGAGTCCGTAGTTGATTGCAAGCTTGATGCCGTTGACGGTGTACATCTGGTGCTGCAGCCGGGGCAGCAGTGCCAGCGTCATGAAACCGTGCGCGATCGTCTTGCCGAACGGACCCTTGGCCGCCCGCTCCGGGTCGACGTGGATCCACTGGTGATCGCCGGTCGCGTCGGCGAACAGGTTGACGTCTTCCTGGCTGATCGTCACCCACTCGCTTTCTCCGATGCTTTCACCCTTGATCGCGGCGAGGTCGGCGACTGATTCGAAGGTGCGCATAGCGTTTCTCTCCTTTGAGTCGGCCCGACGGCTACGCGGGCGGCGCTAAGAAGCATCGTGCCACTCGCCCGCGAAGCAGACACCGTCGGCCTTGGTAGAGGATGGCCCGGTGAGGTTGCTGCTTCTCGCCGATACGCACGTGCCACGCCGGGCCCGTGATCTGCCGACGCGCGTGTGGGACGAGGTGGCGCGGGCAGACGTGGTCTTGCACGCCGGCGACTGGGTGGAACCCGAGTTGCTCGATGAGCTGACGGCCAGGGCCGCGCGACTGGTGGCTTGCTGGGGCAACAACGACGGTGCGGTACTGCGTGCCCGACTGCCCGAACGTGCCGACGTCGTGTTGGACGGGCTGCGCTTCACCATCGTCCACGAGACCGGCGCGTCCACCGGCCGGGACGCCCGGATGTCACGCCAATACCCCGACACCGACGTCCTGGTGTTCGGCCACAGCCACATCCCCTGGGACACCACGACCAGCACCGGCCTGCGGCTGCTGAACCCGGGCTCACCGACCGATCGCCGTCGGCAGCCGTTCTGCACCTACATGACTGCGCGCGTCGACGACGGTGCGCTCACCGACGTCGTGCTGCATCGTCTGGAGAAGTAGCTCGCTGCTAGCTCGGACATAGCGTCCACACATATTTAGCTCGTAAACAGATACAAGTGAACACTCTCATCGACCCTGTTACCGAGGTGTCGCGGGTCATCGGCAGATTCCGTCGGCAACTTCGCAGATCGACCGGGCGCGGTTTCGACTCGGTACGCCTCACCGAATCGCAGTCGGAATTGCTGTGGCTGGTCGGCCGCCAACCCGACATCTCGGTCAGCGCTGCCGCAGCCGAGCTGGGGCTGGTCGCCAACACCGCCTCGACCCTGGTGTCCAAGCTGGTCGACAAGGACCTGCTGGTGCGGACCGCGGGTCAAACCGATCGCCGCGTCGGCCAGTTACGACTGACCAGCGCCGCCCAGCAGATCGTCGATTCCTCGCGCGCGACCCGGAAGGCAGCGCTAGCCGAGGTGCTCAACGAACTCGACGACGCCCAGATCGATTCTCTGGCAAAGGGGTTGGAGGTACTCGACACCATGACCCGACGACTACAGGAGCGACGACAATGAGCGCAGCACTGCCGATGGCGGTCGACGCCCGCAATCTGACCTATCGCTACGGCAACGTCACCGCCGTCGATGACGTGACGTTGCAGGTGCGGCCGGGCGAGACGATGGGCCTGCTGGGGCCCAACGGCGCCGGCAAGACCACGGTGGTGCGGATGCTCACCACGCTGACACCCGTGCAGCACGGCGAGTTACGCATCTTCGGCCTTGACGCCCGCGATCAGACGATCGATATCCGCAGCAACATCGGCTATGTGCCGCAGCAGCTTTCGATCGAGCCGGCGCTGACCGGCCGACAGAACGTGGCCTGGTTCGCCAGGTTGTACGGTGTGCCGCGCGAGCAGCGATCCGAGCGGGTGGATGAAGCGCTGGACGCCATGGAATTGCTCGACGTCGCCGAGCGTGCGGCGGGAACGTACTCCGGCGGGATGGTTCGCCGCCTGGAGGTGGCGCAGGCGTTGGTTAACCGCCCGTCACTGCTGGTGCTCGACGAACCAACGGTGGGGCTGGATCCGATCGCGCGCGACCGCGTGTGGACGCACGTGCTGAACATGCAGGGTCAGTTCGGCATGACGGTGCTGCTGACCACGCATTACATGGAAGAGGCCGACGCCTTGTGCGACCGGGTTGCGCTGATGCATCACGGCACGCTTCGCGCCGTCGGGACGCCGACGAAGCTGAAGTCGACGGTCTCGTCGTGCGCCACGCTCGAAGACGTCTTCCGGCATTACACCGCGTCGGACCTGTCGAAGCAGCCCGAGGGCTCCGGGTCATTCCGCGAAATCCGGTCCAGCAGAAAGGTTGCCAGCCGTGCCAGTTGATACCGCTGTCAAGCCCGCGCCCATGACGCTGACTCGCGCGCCGCGCGGATGGCATCGCGTGCCCGCGACATTGAGCCGCGTCAGCGCATTCGCGATCGTGGAGATGCAAAAGTTGCGGCGCGATCGCACCGAACTCGTCACGCGAATGGTGCAACCGGCGCTGTGGCTACTGATCTTCGGCACCACGTTCAGCAAGCTGCACGTGATCAACACCGGGCCGGTGTCTTACCTGGCGTTCCTGGCTCCGGGCATCATCGCCCAGTCGGCGTTGTTCATCTCGATCTTCTACGGCATCCAGATCATCTGGGACCGCGATGCCGGCATCCTGGCCAAGCTGTTGGTGACACCGGCGCCCGCCTCGGCGCTGATCTCCGGCAAGGCGTTCGCGGCCGGGGTGCGATCGGTGGCCCAGGTCGTCGGCGTGTTGGCGCTGGCCTACCTGATGGGCATCGGGATGACGATCAACCCGCTGCGGATCCTGGTCGCGATGGGCGTCGTCATGCTGGGTTCGGCGTTTTTCGCCTGCCTGTCGATGACGTTGGCCGGGCTGGTGCGAAGTCGCGACCGATTGATGGGAATCGGCCAGGCGATCACCATGCCGCTGTTCTTTGCGTCCAACGCGCTGTACCCGGTCGGCGTCATGCCGGCCTGGCTGCACGTGGTCAGCACGGTCAACCCGCTCAGTTATGAAGTCCATGCCCTGCGGGCGCTGCTGATCGGCACACCGTTCAACCCGCTGGACATCGTGGTGTTGGTGGTTGCCGCGATTCTCGGAATTGCCACTGCGTCAACGCTTTTGCGGCGGCTGGTCACATAGGTCACGAATAAGTAACGCCCCCTGCTGAACTCGGTTCGGCAGGGGCTGTTTCGTTCTCGGGTAGCTCCGAGTCGGAATCGTTATCTGTGGGTAACGCTTCGAGCCTCAATCGTTAGCAAACCGCGATCGCACACCCCGAGGTGACTAACAGCCATGTAGTTACTTGCGTGTTTGACTGCCACAGACAGCTATTCGACCGCTTATGCGGCAGATGAAAGTTGGGATAGGAGCTATGAAGTTCGCAGAGAAGTTCCGCGGTGCGGCGTCGCGTTTGCCGCGCCGACTGGCAATCGCGACCATCGGGGCAGCATTGCTGGTCGGTGTGGTCGGTGCTATCGGCGGCTCGGCGACCGTGGGGGCGTTCTCCAAGAAGGGCCTGCCGGTCGAATATCTAGACGTACCCTCTGCGGCGATGGGCCGCAGCATCAAGGTCGAGTTCCAGGGCGGCGGACCGCACGCGGTCTACCTGCTCGACGGGCTGCGCGCCCAGGACGACTTCAACGGCTGGGACATCAACACTCCCGCTTTCGAGGAGTACTACCAGTCCGGCCTGTCGGTGATCATGCCGGTCGGCGGGCAGTCCAGCTTCTACAGCGACTGGTACCAGCCGGCCTGCGGTAAGGCGGGTTGCCAGACCTACAAGTGGGAAACGTTCGTGACTCGGGAGCTTCCGGTTTACCTGCAAGCCAACCGAGGCATATCGCCGAACGGCAATGCCGCGGTGGGTCTTTCGATGGCCGGTGGTTCCTCAATGATCCTGGCCGCGTACTACCCGCAGCAGTTCTCCTACGCGGCGTCGCTGTCCGGCTTCCTGAACCCTTCCGAAGGCTGGTGGCCGACGCTGATCGGCCTGGCGATGGGCGATGCGGGCGGCTACAACGCCACCAACATGTGGGGCCCGACGAGCGACCCGGCGTGGAAGCGCAACGACGCGATGGTCCAGATCCCCCGCCTGGTGCAGAACAACACCCGCATCTGGGTGTACTGCGGCAACGGCACTCCGAACGAGCTTGGCGGCGACAGCATGCCGGCCAAGTTCCTGGAGCAGTTCACGCTGCGCACCAACGAGCAGTTCCGCGACAACTACACCGCCGCGGGTGGCCGCAACGGCACGTTCAACTTCCCGCCCAACGGAACGCATGACTGGGGCTACTGGAACCAGCAACTGGTCGCCATGAAGCCCGACATTCAGCGGACCCTGAGCGGGGGTCAAGGCACCACCTGACATCTCCACCCACGCATCGGCAGCAGCGCTCCCCCAGCGCTGCTGCCGATGTATTTGTGCCGGAAGCTAATTCAATAAGGCGCGGCGGTCCTGATGAAAGTACGTATAGGCGGTTGCCAACGTGCACATCGCCGAAGCGAACACCAGCATCCCGGTCCCGTTGACGAAGATGCTGATGACACCACCCACCGTGGCGCCGAAGACGAAGCTGCTGAACAGCAGGAAGTAGCCGAGCCAATCCCACAGGTTGCCGCCGGCGATGTGCCGTTCGATGCCCTGTCCCATCTTGACCAGCGTTCCGGTGACGTAACTCAACGGCACCGACACTTCACCGTCCTTGACAAACGACGTGTTCAGCGCCCCAATCCCAAAGGTCAGCAACATGATCGGCGGGAAGTCGAGCTGGTTCTCTTCCCAGCCTTCGTCCAAGATGTCCACGAACGTGGCCGCCAACAAGCTGAAGGTCGCCAGCACCGTCGGGCCGTGCGGATGCGCGACCCAGAAATGCCGCCGACACACCGATGCGACCACCACACCGGCGACGAAGCTCAGCAGCAGCAGGCCGGCGGTCAGTGACAACAGCACGTCGCCGCGGAAATAACCCAACACCGCGCGCTGCGCGTTTCCGGTCATGAACGTGACGAAATACCCGGCCGAGTGGGTAAAGGCCGTCGCACCGAGCACACCGGCAAGCACCGCCAGCATCCACGACAAGCGCGCCTCACTGTCGAATGTCTTACGCAGCATGAAATCTATGCTTTCAAAAGAGTTACACCGATGGCAGGGCGGGGACGGCCATTCAGGTGAGACTCACATCAATCTGCTACAAACTTGGCGATCGACCGCAGCGGAATGGGTAGCCAACCGGGCCGGTGCCGAGACTCGTAACCCGCCTCATAAACCGCCTTGTCCAGCTCGTACGCCGCCAGAATCAACGCCGAATCACGCGGGTCGACGCCGGATGCCGCCGCATAACCATCACAGAACGCAGTTCGGTTGCGCTGCACCCACTCTCGGGCGCGCGCGGCCAATTGCTTGTCGGCGGACTGGTCGACCAGCGGTCCGTAGGCGGCGTACTCGAACGATCGCAACAGCCCTGCCACGTCGCGCAGCACGGAGTCCGGTGCGCGGCGCTCCTCTAGCGGCTGGCCCGGCTCGCCTTCGAAGTCGATCAGCAGCCAGGATTCGGGCGTTCGCAGCACCTGTCCCAAATGCAGGTCGCCGTGCACCCGCTGCACTGTGATGGTCTGCCCGGCCAACTTCTGGAAACGATGCTCGATCGCCGGCGCGTACTGCTCGAGCTCGGGCACCGCGCCGGCCGCCGACGACAACCGGGCCAGCATGGTGTCGACCGGGAACGGGGCCTGCGAAGTACCGAGCGCCTCGGCGAGCCCGCCATGTACTGACGCGACGGCTTCGCCCAGCCGGTAGGACTCGCCGGCGAAGTCACCACCGACCTCGTAGGCGTAGAGGTCGCCCTCGGCGAACAAGTCGCGAACGCTGGCGGTGGCCATCGCCCAACCCTCGGCCGCGTTGCCTTCATACTCGGTCACCATGCCCAGCGGACAGCTGGTGTCGCTGTCCACACCGGTCAGCTCGTAGGTACCCAGCAGGCGCGCCACGTGTGGGTTTCCCGCCCGGCCGAGGACCCGGTTGAGCTCGATATCGGGGTTGACGCCGGGGCTGATGCGGCGAAACACCTTCAAGATGGCATCGCGATCGAAGATCACGCTGGTGTTGCTCTGTTCGGCGTCCGACACGCGTGGATAGGCGTCCAGTGGCAGGGTGGCGTCCGGCTCTTTGCCGAACGACACGCCCTCCCGGCTGGCCGACGAGTCGACCAGCGACAGCAGAAACGCGGCGGAGTCCGGATCATAGAGCGCGTCGAAGCCAGTGCGATCGCCCTCGGCTCCGATGGTGGCGACGGTGTTGTACTCGGTGGGCGGCTCGGAATCCCAGCCGACGATCACCTGGTAGCGCTCGGCCGAGCCGTCGGTGTAGGTCACGTCCACCAGCGCGAGATCCAGATTGTCGCGTAAACCTACAACGAGACCGGGCTCGGCGGTGGCCAGTTCGCGGCTACGCCCGGCGTACCAGCGCTGCTGGGGTAGCCAATCCGACCACGGCAAGTTCATTGCGACTCCTCAGACCCGCACAACTGGAACCAGTAGAACCCGTGGCCCGGCAGGGTTAGCAGATAGGGCAAGTGGCCGATGCGCGGGAACTCGACATGCCCGGTGAGCTCGATCGGCGTGTGACCGCTCCAATGTTGCAGGTTCAGCTCGAGGGGCTGGGGGAAACGCGACAGATTGTTCACGCAGAGCACGACGTCGCCGTCATCCGGCGCCTGGCGCAGGAACGCCAGCACCGATGGGTTGGAGCCGCCCAGCTCCTCGAAGCTCCCGATGGCGAAGGCGTCGTGTCTGCGACGAACCGCGAGCATCATCCGGGTGAAGTTGAGCAGCGACGTCGAGGTGTCGCGCTGGGCTTCGACATTGACGGCCTGATATCCGTAGACCGAGTCCTGACTCGGCGGCAGATACAGCCGGCCGGGGTTGGCCTTGGAGAATCCGGCATTGCGGTCCGGGGTCCACTGCATCGGCGTGCGCACGCCGTCGCGATCACCCAGCCAGATCACGTCGCCCATGCCGATCTCGTCGCCGTAATAAAGCACCGGCGATCCGGGCAGCGACAGCAGCAGCGCAGTGAACAGTTCGATCTGGTTGCGGTCGTTGTCCAGCAGCGGCGCCAACCGGCGGCGAATCCCGACGTTGGCCTTCATCCGCGGATCCTTGGCGTACTCGGAGTACATGTAGTCGCGCTCTTCGTCGGAGACCATCTCCAGCGTCAGCTCATCGTGGTTGCGCAGGAAGATTCCCCATTGCGCCATGTCTGGAATCTCCGGCGTCTGCGCCAGGATTTCCGAGATCGGGAAGCGCGACTCGCGCCGTACCGCCATGAAGATGCGTGGCATCAGCGGGAAGTGGAACGCCATGTGGCATTCGTCGCCGCCGGTAGTGGCGTCGCCGAAGTACTCGACGACGTCGCTGGGCCACTGATTGGCCTCGGCCAACAGCACCCTGCCCGGGAACTCGTCATCGACGACCTTGCGCACTCGCTTCAGGAACGCGTGGGTCTCGGGCAGGTTCTCGCAGTTGGTGCCTTCGCGCTCGAATAGGTACGGCACGGCGTCCAGCCGGAACCCATCGATCCCGAGGTCCAGCCAGAACCGGAGGACGTCGATCATCGCTTCCTGAACTGCCGGGTTGTCGTAGTTCAGATCCGGCTGATGGGAAAAGAAGCGGTGCCAATAGAACTGGTGGCGCACTGGATCGAACGTCCAGTTCGATTCTTCGGTGTCGATGAAGATGATTCGGGCGTCGGTGTACTTGTCGCTGCTGTCGCTCCACACGTAAAAGTCGCCGTAGGGGCCGTCGGGGTCGTGGCGCGATTCCTGAAACCACGGGTGCGATTCGGAGGTGTGGTTCATCACGAGGTCGGTGATGACGCGGATGCCCCGCTCGTGCGCGGCGTTGAGCAGCGCGACGAAGTCGTCGACCGTGCCGAACTCCGGCAGCACTTTGTAGAAGTCGCGAATGTCGTAGCCGCCGTCGCGCAACGGTGAGTCGTAGAACGGCGGCAGCCATATGCAATCGATGCCGAGCCACTGCAAATAGTCCAGCCGCTGCAGCAGGCCACGCAGGTCACCGGATCCGTCGGCATCGCCGTCCAAGAAGGCCCGGACCAACACCTCGTAGTAGACCGCGTGCTTGAACCAGGTGGGGTTAGCGGGCAGTGACTTGGCTTCGGTGAATTCGTCGGCGTTGGGATGCTCGACGACGCCGTCTTCGACGCGGCTTCCCTCCGCGGGATCATGTTCGGACGTGTGTTCTCTGTCCCTGGTCAAGTCCACGACGTTACACGTACCCGAGGTGCGGCATCGAAAACCTTATGCGCCAGACGAATTGAGCACAGCTGCATGAGCTGCGACGTTGGATTAGCCCGGCGGGCCGTCCCCTAATGTCACATTGGCTTCCCGTCCGTGCACCCCCACGCTGACGCCCTCGCCGGGGTGGTGCTGGTCGAGAATGTTCGTCAGTGCGGCAGCCGAGTTCACCGGCTGGCCATTGATCGAGGTGATCACGTCACCCGGATTGATACCGGCCCCGGCGGCGGGACCGGTCGGAATCACCTGCCGGACGATGGCGCCCCCGCCACCCGGGGCGTCGTTGACTCCGACTCCGAGAAACGCGGTCGGCCCGATGTGCACTGTTGGCGACGAAGCGCCGGACCGAATCTGCCCGGCGATGGCCATCGCCTCGTTGATCGGGATCGCAAAGCCCTGGCCGCGGCCAAGGTGGAAGTTCGCGGTTGCAGCGGTGTTCATGCCGATCACCTGGTTGGCGGCGTTGACCGTTGGGCCACCGGAGTCACCCGGGCGGATGTTCGCGTCGACCTCCATCAGGCCGTTCAGAGTCTCGTTGCTACCGGTCAGCGCATCGTTTGCCGATACCGTCTGGCCCAGCGCGCCGATGCGCCCCTCCTCGACGCTCGGCGCCCCCCCGGCACCACCGGCGTTACCCAGCGAGACAACTGGATCACCCACCTTCACCGTGTCGGAGTTGCCGATGTTGGCCACCGGCAAGCCGCCTCCGGCCAGTTGCAGAACGGCGATGTCATGTTTGCGGTCGAAACCGATCACCGTCGCCGGATAGGTCTGGCCATTCGCTACGGACCTCGCGGTGAGGTCGGTCGCGCCGGCGATCACATGGTTGTTGGTGAGGACGACGCTGGGGTCGATCACGATGCCGGTTCCGGCGCCGATCGCGCTCTGGAATCCAAGCTTGGCGTCGATGTCCACGATTTCGGGACCTACCTGCGCGGCAGCGGTCTGCGCGTCGCGGGGGGCAGGCGTCGTCAGCGGTGACGCGTGCGCGGGCGCCGTCGCCAGAGCCAGGGCTGTCGCTGCCGACAGACTGAGCAAGCGCAGCGACCCCCGCGGTATGCCGCGGTGCGATCCGCTCATCCCCATTACCTCCTGCGTAAGTACCAGCCGATTCAGCCAGAAATGTCGCAACGTTTTGATCTTGACGACACAACTCCGTTCACATAACCGTAGCCTGCGTCGCTCGATCAGGCATATCGATTGCCAAGCGGTAGCTTCATAGCTTCGGCTGAACGGCAACTGATGAGCAAAGGTGCTTCGCATGGGCGTGCTTGATTCATTTCGGCTCGACGACAAAGTCGTGATCGTGACCGGCGCTTCGTCCGGGTTGGGCGTGTCGTTCGCCCAGGCATTCGCCGAGGCCGGAGCCGATGTCGTGTTAGGCGCCCGCCGCGTCGACAGGTTGGCCGAGACGGCGTCTCTCGTCGAGGCCGGCGGTCGCAAGGCGCTCACCATCGCGACCGACGTCAGCGAGCCCGAGCAATGCCAGGCGCTGGTCGATGCCGCGATGCAGACCTTCGGCCGGGTCGACGTGTTGATCAACAACGCCGGCGTGGGGACCGCGCACCCGGCGACCCGCGAGACACCCGAGCAGTTCCGCTCGGTGATCGACGTCAACCTCAACGGCGCGTACTGGGTGGCACAGGCCTGCGGGCGGGTCATGCGGCCCGGAAGCTCGGTGATCAACATCGCCAGCATTCTGGGGATCACCACCGCCGGACTGCCGCAGGCGGCCTACAGCGCGAGCAAGGCCGCGATCATCGGGCTCACCCGGGATCTGGCGCAGCAATGGGGCGCGCGCAAGGGCATTCGGGTCAACGCCCTCGCTCCGGGGTTCTTCAAAACCGAAATGACCGACGAGTACAAACCCGGCTACCTGGAGAGCCAGTCGCATCGCCTGATCCTGGGCCGGTTGGGCGACGGCCGCGAACTCGCGGCAACCGCGGTCTGGCTGGCATCGGCGGCAGGCGGATACGTCACCGGACAGACGATCGTCGTCGACGGCGGCCTCAGCATTACCTAAATCGACTCCGGCATCTAGGCTCGGCGATGTGGTCGAATTCGACCCCCAGGCCCGCTTCGCGCGCGCACCGGTAGCCCGGTTGGCCACCGCCGCCCCCGACGGCCGACCGCATCTGGTGCCGGCGGTGTTCGCGCTGCACGACAACGTCATCTATACCGCCGTCGACGCCAAACCCAAGACGACCCAACGGTTGCGCCGGCTCGCCAACATCGAGCGCAATCCGCAGGTGAGCCTGCTGGTCGACCACTACGCCGATGACTGGACACAGTTGTGGTGGGTCCGCGCCGACGGTGTTGCCGCAATCCATCATGACGGTGACACCGTGCGCGTCGGCCGCGATCTCCTGCGCGCGAAATATGCTCAATACCAATCGGTTTTGCTGGACGGCCCGGTGGTCACCGTCGCGGTCCAGCGCTGGAACAGCTGGCACGCCTGAGCGGCCGTCTCTCCTGATTTCCTTCACCGCCTGTTCACCCTTGTTTTGCGCGGACGCTAGGAGAAAAGTGACGTGCATCACGATTACGCGGGCCGCGAGGGAGTGACGTCATGGCAGACAAGTCCATCAGTTCGAACGGTGCAGGAGCCGCTCCCGCCGTAGACGATCCGGCCGCCGTCCGGAACGTGGTGCTGGTAGGCCCGTCCGGCGGCGGCAAGACCACCTTGGTCGACGCCCTTCTTGTCGCGTCCGGCGTGTTGTCCAGACCCGGCTGTATCGCCGACGGCACCACCGTCTGCGATCACGACGAAGCCGAGATCCGCCAGCAGCGTTCGGTCGGTCTCGCTTTGGCGTCGCTGTCGCACGACGGCGTCAAGGTCAACCTCGTCGATACCCCGGGCTACGCCGACTTCGTCGGCGAATTGCGGGCCGGGTTGCGCGCTGCGGACTGCGCGCTGTTCGTGATCGCGGCCAACGAGGAAGTCGACGAGCCGACGAAGTCGCTGTGGCAGGAGTGCAGCCAGGTCGGGATGCCGCGGGCCGTGGTGATCACCAAACTCGACCACGCCCGGGCCAGCTACCAGAATGCGCTCTCGGCGGCACAGAATGCGTTCGGCGACAAGGTTTTACCGCTCTATCTTCCTGCCGGCGACGGCGTGATCGGTCTGCTGTCGCAGACGCACTACGAGTACGCGAAAGGCAAGCGGACCACGCATGCGCCGGACGCCTCCTACGCCGATCAGATCGAGGAGGCCCGCGGCACATTGATAGAGGGAATCATCGAGGAATCCGAAGACGAGTCGCTGATGGAGCGCTACCTGGGCGGCGAGAAGATCGATGAAGCGGTGCTGATCGATGATCTGGAGAAAGCGGTCGCCCGCGGTTCGTTCTTCCCGGTGATCCCGGTCTGCAGCAGCACCGGCATGGGCACCCTGGAATTGCTCGAGGTCGCCACCCGCGGGTTCCCGTCACCGCGCGAACACCCACTGCCGGAAGTCTTTACGGCGCAAGGCGCTGCGTTCACGAAGGTGACCTGCGGCTCCGACTCGCCGCTGCTGGCCGAGGTGGTGAAGACGACGTCGGACCCCTACGTCGGCAGGCTCAGCCTGGTCCGGGTGTTCTCCGGGACCATCAGGCCCGACACGACTGTTCATGTGTCGGGCCATTTCTCGTCGTTCTTCGGCTCGCCGGACGGCGCCGGCCCCGATTCATTGGCCGGCCACGCGGACCACGACGAGGATGAGCGCATCGGTGCGCTGTCCTTCCCGCTGGGCAAGCAGCAGCGGCCGGCATCGATGGTGCTGCCCGGCGACATGTGCGCCATCGGACGTCTGAGCCGGGCCGAAACGGGAGACACACTCTCCGACAAGGCGCAGCCGCTGGTGCTCAAGCCGTGGACGATGCCGGAATCGTTGCTACCGGTGGCGATTCAGGCACATGCCAAGACCGACGAGGACAAGCTGTCGGTCGGGCTGGGACGATTGGCCGCCGAGGACCCGACGCTGCGGATCGAGCAGAACCCGGAAACGCACCAGATCGTGTTGTGGTGCATGGGCGAAGCGCACGCCGGTGTGGTGCTGGACGCACTGGCCAATCGGTACGGCGTCACGGTGGATACCGTCGAGCTCCGGGTGCCGCTGCGAGAAACCTTTGGCAGCAAGGCGAAAGGTCACGGCCGGCACGTCAAACAATCCGGTGGACACGGTCAGTACGCGGTGTGCGACATCGAGGTCGAACCCCTACCCGAAGGCTCCGGGTTCGAGTTCGTCGACAAGGTGGTCGGCGGCGCGGTGCCGCGCCAGTTCATCCCGAGCGTCGAGAAGGGCGTGCGCGCTCAGATGGAAAAGGGTGTGCACGCCGGTTATCCCGTCGTCGACATCCGGGTCACCCTGCTCGACGGCAAGGCGCACAGCGTGGACTCCTCAGATTTCGCCTTCCAGATGGCCGGCGCACTGGCGCTGAAAGAAGCCGCGGCGGCAGCGAAGGCGGCGCTGCTCGAGCCGATCGATGAGATCTCGGTGTTGATACCCGACGACCTCGTCGGCGCCGTGATGAGCGACTTGTCCGGGCGGCGCGGCCGGGTGTTGGGGACCGATACCGCCGGCAACGACCGCACATTGGTGAAAGCCGAAGTGCCGCAGGTCGAGTTGACGCGTTACGCAATCGATTTGCGCTCGCTCTCACACGGATCGGCCTCGTTCACCCGCACCTTCGTCCGGTATGAACCGATGCCGGAATCCGCTGCGGCGCGGGTGAAGTCCGCGGGCTGACGACGCTGCGCGCACAGCCGCTGCATAGCCGGGGCGATTTCCGCTTGCCACACCGCGCCCAGCGCAACACTTCGATATCATAATCTGGGGCATGTTTTGTGTGTGAACTGCGACGATGCTCGCCATGTGGGTGATCGATCGCGACTTGCGCAACTAATGATCGGTTTGCTGAGCGCCGGATAGGGCATATTAGAGCTACGGAATGCGGGCGTTACGAGCTTGCATCATCTCGGAGGGTGGACACCGTGGTGAGAGCGATTCGAATGGGGTGGCTTGCGGTCCTGACCGCAATGCTGGCCGTCGCGGGATCGGTGGCCACGGGCACGGCAGCGATCGCACCGCCTAACCAGGCCGCGGGTGTTGCATCGATCCAGCCGGCCAACGGCGCGGTGGTGGGTGTGGCCCACCCGGTGATCGTCACGTTCAGCGCTCCGGTCACCAACCGCGCGGCCGCCGAACGGGCAATCAAGATCACCGCGCCGAACCATCTGACCGGGCGGTTCGACTGGGTCGACACCAATACCGTCGAATGGAAGCCGGATGGTTACTGGCCGGCCCACAGCCACGTCGGCGTCAAAGTGCACGCGCTGTCAACCGGTTTCGACACTGGTGATCAGCTCGTGGGCGTGGCCAGCATCTCCGCGCACACGTTCACGGTCAGCCAGAATGGCGAGGTGTTGCGCACGATGCCGGCATCGATGGGCAAGCCCAGCCGCCCGACACCGATGGGACATTTCTCTGCGCTGTCCAAAGAGCGCACGGTCGTGATGGATTCCCGCACCATCGGGATCCCCCTCGAGTCGTCGGACGGATATAAGATCACCGCGTCGTACGCGGTCCGGGTCACCTGGAGCGGCGTCTACGTGCACTCGGCCCCGTGGTCGGTGGACTCTCAGGGCTACTCGAACGTCAGCCACGGCTGCATCAACCTCAGCCCGGACAACGCCGCGTGGTACTTCGACACCGTCCATCTGGGTGACCCCATCAACGTGGTGGCCTGACCCCGATATCTGCGGCTGGGCCCGTGGCTGTGACGACGGTCACACCGCTGCGTCGGACTAGATCACCGGGCTGTCTCTGTTGCGCCTACAGACGGCTGCAACCCATAGGCAACTTACCCGGTACCGTCTGATACCGCTCGCTTGCTGAAAGTCGCTGCAGCCAAGAGGTTTTCGCAACGACGACAGGGAGATCATGATGGTAGCCGCACAAGCGCGAGCAGTCCGCTTCGACCGTTACGGCGGGCGCGAGGAGTTGTACGTGGCCGATATCGATCGGCCGTCGCCCGGTGCCGGCGAGGTGCTGGTCGAGGTTCGCGCGGCCGGCATCAACCCCGGAGAGATCGGCATCCGCAGCGGGGCGCTGCACGAGCGATTCCCCGCCACCTTCCCGTCCGGCGAGGGCAGCGACCTGGCCGGCGTCGTGCTCGAGGTCGGCGACGGTGTCAGCGATTTCGCCGTCGGCGACGAGGTGCTGGGTTTCAGTTTCCAGCGGTCGAGCCACGCCACCCACGCGAAAGTCCCGGTCGACCAGCTGATCCACAAACCTGCCGAGCTCAGTTGGGAGGTCGCGGGTTCGCTGTACGTCGTCGGCGTCACGGCCTACGCGGCCGTTCGCGCTGTCGCGCCGCGACCGGGTGAGACCATCGCGGTCTCCGCCGCGGCCGGAGGCGTTGGCAGCCTAGTGGTCCAGCTGTTGGCGTTGCGCGACGTGCGGGTGCTGGGCATCGCATCGTCGGGCAATGCGGAATGGCTCCGCGCGCATGGCGTGGTGCCGGTCGAATACGGCGACGGGTTGGCGCAACGACTGCAGCAGGCCGCACCGGACGGCATCGATGCCTTCATCGACCTATTCGGACCGGACTATGTGCAGCTCGCGGTCGACCTCGGGGTGTCACCCGAGCGGATCAACACCATCATCTCCTTCGAGAAGGCCGCCGAGGTCGGTGCGAAAAGCGAAGGCAGCGCTGAGGCATCGACGCCGGCGGTGCTGACCGAGGTCGCCGACCTGGTCAGCTCCGGCGCACTCGACTTCGACGTCGCCGCGACCTACCCGCTCGACCGGGTCGTCGATGCGTTCGCCGAACTCGAGCAACGACACACGCACGGCAAGATCGTTCTGCTGCCGCAGGTTTCGTGATCCTGGTCAGGACGCGGTGGCGTGGCCGGTGAGGCCGCGGTCATCGTCGACGGAGCTGACCAGTCTCGCTTTCTGGGCCATCCGGCTCCGGTAGTACGACCACGGCTGACGCTCCTCCACCGGAACGCCGACCATCTGGTCGAGCAGGTTGGTGGCTTGCAGCGCATCGGCGAGATGGCGCTGCAACCTACCCAAGTCGCTGAGCACCTTGAACGTGTCGTCGCCGGCGGTCGTGGGAATGCTGCCGTCCGCGAGGAGCTCCAATGCACTGAACAGTGCCGCGCGGACGTCGCCGCAGGCTCGATGAATCTGACGCTCGGGGTTGGGACGCATGATCGTCTCCTCAGGGAAAGCCCGACCCATCGCTGTGGGCGAGTCCAGCCACCGCCAATTACAGGTCGGCACAACCAGAACCGACTTCGGGGAGGCTCAGGCGACGGCGGAAAGGCCGCTACCGGATCGGGACGAAATGGATTTCCAATATGGACGCGGACTATCGCTCGGACTCATATCGCCCTCACCTCCTCACGGCCAGGACACACGGGGGTGTCACCACAAGTGCACGCATGACGGGGGGTTGGCGCCTGACGGCGATGCACCCCCATCGTCGGAGCTTCGGCACTGCACGGCGTATCCGGTGTTACA